>PABD01000249.1 GCA_002702685.1 Planctomyces sp. | reverse complement strand
CGCCCCCGGCCAGTGATCGCGACCGGCATCTTTGTTGATCGTGGGCGTCCGACCGAATTCACCATACGCCACGACCATCACGTGCCGGTCGAGTCCGCGGTTGTAGATGTCGTTCACCAGCGCCGAGATCGCTTTATCCATTCGCGGCAGCGAGTTGGTTTTCAGAACGTCAAAGTTATCCGTATGCGTGTCCCACTCCCCGCCGGAGAGGACTGTCACCAGAGTGACCCCTGCTTCGACGAGTCGCCGCGCCAGCAGACAGCCCTGGCCACCGCCGTTGAGCCCGTACTGCTCCCGCAAGCGGGGATCTTCTTCCGTGAGGTCAAAGGCTTTCACGGCGCGTTCGCCGGTGACAAGATCGTAGGCCTGTTGCGAAAACTGATCGAGTTCGGCGGAGACGGCGTCGGCCTCGACCTGATGCCGCAGTTGATCGAACTGCGCCCGCAGGCTGCGACGATCGGACAAGCGATGGTTCGTCAAACCGGGAGCGAGCGTCAGGTTCTGCACGGCGAAGTCATCACTGCTGGGGTCGCTGTCCGGGGTGAAGGGATTGTGCGCGAGGCCGAGGTACGCGGAACCACCGAGGAGTTGTTTCTTCGGAATGCTGACATATCCCGGCATACCGGCTGCATTCGCCCCGCGCATCCGGGAGACGACCGCGCCGATGGAGGGATTGAAGTTCTGTTTCGCGCTGATCGTGGTGTCGTAACCGGTCATCATCCAGTGAGAGGCGGGGAGATGACTCGAATTCGTATGCTGCACCGAGCGGACGATGGCCAGCTTGTCCATCACCTGCGCCTGGTTCGGCAGATGTTCCGACATGAAACAGCCGGGGACCGAGGTCGGTATCGGTTGGAACTCACCCCGAATCTCACGAGGAGCATGCGGTTTGAGATCGTACATGTCGATATGACTGGGACCGCCTCCCATGAAGATCTGAATCACGGCCGTCGGCGGCACGGTGGAACTCTCCTGCGCGTGCAGCTGCTCGAGCTGACTCGCCAGCGTCACGCCGCCGGAAGCCAGCGCACCGATTTTCAGAAACGTACGACGACCAATTTGTCTGGTCAGCGGAACGAAGGCAGAGACCGATTCGCGCATCGTCAGATCCCGGAGAAACCAGGTAGAGGGGGAGGTGGAAATGGACCACCATTCTAATCCGAATCCCCGGGATAATACCAGACCGAAGGAAGACAGAAGCGGGCCAGAGAGCCCAGCGACTTACCAGTTCCAGCCTTTGTCGTAGTAGTCGTAGAAGTAGTCATCGTCGTAGTAGCTGGGCTCGACCAGCCCTCCATCGCCGATGTCGTACTCATTGTCCCACGGAGCGTCGTTGTATTCTGACAGGGCATCGGGACCGTCGTAATAGTTGTCCTGCAGATAGACCCCAGCTTCGGGACCGGGAATATACCGACTGTCGGGATACACACGATCCAGAGGATCAGGTTCGAGGTACTCCGGGCGAGTTTCAAAACCTTTGTAGGGGTCAGGGCCATCATCGATGTCGTCCCCGAGATAGTCGGGGCCGTAGGAATCATCATTGAAGTAACCTTCATCCAGATAGTCATCGCCGTAGTACTCACGATCGAAGTACTCGTCCCCATATTCGTCGTCGAAATACTCGTTATCGGCATCGGGATCAAAGTAGCCGTCGTTTTCGAGTCTGTTTTCTTCGGCGCGCACCACATCGACATCCGGCCCGTCGGGGACGGCATCGTCCCGCCGCCAGTCGGCGACATCGCCAAGGTCGTCGTCATAGATACGTGGATCCCCATCGATGTCGATGTCGTAGTAGTCAAAGTAATCGCCGTAGTCCTGAGCATGCGCCGTCACGGTGAAGCCCGAGAGGACTACCCCCATGACCATTGCCAGGATGGTTCGAAGTGAAGTGTTCATCGGCTTGAGCCTTTCCCGGAGAGCGATCTTCCCCCGCAGGTCTCGCCTCCTTAACCAGTTTCTGTTTTCGATAGGTTGCTTCCGTCTGGTTCACCATTACCGGGCGACTCAGATTTGGCGCCCGCCGCCCGCGCGTTCGATGCGGACCGTGCGTTCGTCGACCTCGACCTTCCGGGCGGCAATCACCTGCGATTCGCCCACATTGACGACATCACCCGTCACCGTGATCTGGTCACCACTCTTCAGTTCGATGTTTTTGAACTGCTTGACCGGTCCAAGATCCGCCACGCGTCGTTCACCCTTTTGAGTTTCCATCAGCACCACGAGGTGTTCACGACCCTGGCCGCGCACGTTCACTTTTTTCGTGCGGATGATCTCGCCCGATCCGGTGATGTTCTTTCCGCGCTGCCGTTGCTGATTGCGTGATGCCACGTCTTCCCGTTGATCGGCATTGCGGTCTCTCCGCTGCTGACCCCGCTGTTCCCGATTGCCTCGTGGACGAGGCTGGCGAATGTTCTGCGTATCGCCTCGTTCGTTGCGGATTTGCCGCGCCATGAGCACCTCGCGATTTCCGACAGCGACGAGATCTCCACGCGCCATGATCGTATCCCCCGTGGCGAGACCGAAACGTTCGATGTCTTTGACGGGGCCCAGATCCACGATCGTCCCTTTGCCGTTTTCCCGCTTCAGGACGGCGATAAGGTGTTCTTCGCCGGTATGCCGCACGCGGACCCGCTTAGTTTTTTCGACTTGCCCCTCGGCCGAACCGGACTGAGCGCGGGTTTTTTCTCGCTGCTGATCCTGATCCCGTTGCCGCTCCGTACGACTCTGATTTTCGCGTTGACGCTCTGTACGAGTCTGATTTTCACGTTGACGATCCGATTGTCGATCATCGGAACGCTGTTGCGCCAAAGCCGGCGTCACTGCAAACATGGCCGTGGCAACCACTGCCAGAAAGAATTGATAAGGTCTCATGATATATCCCTTGAATTGAGCACGGTCACTCTGAGGCGAAACGGTTCCGCGAGTTCACTCGCTGATGGCGTTTGCCATTCAAAGTTAAACATGCATTCTGATGAAATGCGTCGATAACTGCCTGTTGACTCAGTATCTGGTGACTACCAGTTCCAGCCATAGTCGTAGTAGTCGAAGTACCAGTTGTCGTCGTAGTAACCGTCATCGTAATAACCGGCGTCATAGCGGTCGTGGTCTTCATACCACGCGTCTTCGTAAAAGTCGTCGAACCAGCTATCATTCCGTTCGTCGTGGCCTCGATACTGGGTCGTGTATTCTCCGTCGTTGAAGCCCTCGTTGTCGCCGGGTTCCGCAATACCTTCGGCCTGTTCGTCTTCGAGATCGTAGGCATCGCTGTCACGTGCGGTGACGTCGTTTTCGTTGTAGTAGTCGTAGCTGTCTCCGTAGTCTTCCCGGGCTTGAGAGTCTTCCTGTGCGTGAGACACGGCTGACATGCCGAGTGGTAACAGCGCAATGGCCGCGGCCATCGTCAGTTGCAATAAAGTTTTCATTCGTATAACCCTTTCCGGGGAATGTCCCCCTGCTGGACAGCGCACCCGGTCGAGCGAACACCCACTTCGGCGATGTCAGACCGTGGTATTTCAGCGTGTTTCGCAATCGTACCGCGGTGAGGGTTTATCACCATCGGGGACGCGACCGATGCGCCCCCGTGGAAAAACGCTAGTGAATAACGGGTGAAATCCCCATGCGTCCTGAACTGGTCTGAACCGGCGTCTCTGTGGGCTCAGCAGGCTTTGTGGTAGCGACAGACGCGGAACGGACTTAGAATCGATCTCGCGTTCTTTCGGTTCTCGCCTGCAATAAATCTCTCCTGCAATAAATCTCACTTTGATTAAATAATGAGATCGACCATGCCCTGCGCTCCGCTGTCATGCCGCTTACTACCCCTGCTGTTGATCGGTTCTCTCTTGGCGGTAACTCACGCTGCGGTTGCCGCTGATGAAAGCCGTGTCGCCACCGTTTTTCCTGGAAAGATCTGGGAACAGCGCCCCCCGGCGGAGATGGGGCTCGATGCCGCGCGACTGGAGGAGGTCCGTGACTTCATCGGGGGGCGAGGTTGCATCGTACGGAATGGATATCTCGTTTATGCGTGGGGAGAGTACGACCGTCCGCATGATATCGCCTCGGCGCTTAAACCGTTCTACAGCTACCTGCTGCTCCAGGCCGTCGCCGAGGGGAAACTGGAATCATTCGACACCCCCGTCGCCGCGTACTGGCCGGACCTCCCCGCCGTGAAAACATCACCCGAGCATCCCGACCTGCAATTGACCTTCCGTCATCTCGGTTTCCAGACGGCCTGCCTCGGATTTCGTGAATTCCCCGGAACAGCGTTCGACTATAACGATGGCACCATGGGCTTTTTCTGGGATACGTTGATCAACAAAGTTTATGCGGTCCCCTGGGAAGAAGCCGAAGCCCAGGTCATCGCACCGCGCATCAGCATGCCGCTGCAATTCGAGGACGGTACGCCCAACCTGCTGCGCGGCCGCACCGGCCGGTTTCAGGTATCCGCGCGCGACTTCTGCCGATTCGGTCTGCTCTTCCTCAACCAAGGTCGCTGGCGCGATCAGCAACTGCTCCGCGCGGACTTCGCCCGCATGGCGATCAGCGATCCATTGCCCCTGTCGATTCCGCGCACGAAAGGGGAACCGGCCGAGACGGTTTTTCCACTCCGCACCATCGGCGGCCGGGGTAACCAGTGTGATCATAACGGAGGCTACAGCTGGATGTGGTGGCTCAACGAAACAGCCCGCGATCAACAGCGCTGGTTCAAGGAAGTCCCCGCTGACTTCTATGCCTGCTTTGGTCACGGCGGTCGCGAAGGAATGGCCGTCCTGCCAACCCAGGGGCTGATCATCAGCTGGATCACCGAGCGCGAACTGCATCAGAACCGCAACGATGGCAACAGGGCGTTCGGCACTCTGGTGAAAGCGGTCAAGGATACTGAGGCCGATAGATAATGAATAAAGACTTGGAGTCCGCAATGACCGACGCGTGATTTCCTGTATCGGAACTGTCAAACAGGTTTCTCCTTTCCCAGACGATCGATCGAATACATGAAGTCGATTCGAATTCAAGAAACATCCCGCGGGATCCAGATCGTGGATTTCAGTCCGATCATCGCCGCGCTGATGATTCTGCCAGTCGGAATGTTCTTTTATCTGTTGCTTCAACTGAACGACGATTGGCTGCTACCCCCTGCGATCACGGACGAGGTCAAAGCGCCGTTCAACACTCCCGTGCGGGCGACCGTCTTCCTGCTCGGCGTGTTCGGTCTGTTCTCACTCATCCTGACGGCCGTCGTCAATTACACCAGCGTCCTCTTCGACGCGGACGGCCAACGCATTCACTGGAAACGGATTTCACTGTTCGGCATGAGTTGGCGAACCTTCAAGCGCGACCAGGTACGGGATTGTCGACTGGAAGTCAAACAGCGGTTTCAGGCACGGCATCACAAAGACGACTATCACATTCGCATTCTGCTTGATGTCGATGGTGCCCTTTGGCCACTCAGTCGCTCGCCCCACGTCGTTACCCCGGCGGAGGTCGACGAATACCAGAAGCAGATGGACGAGGTTCGCGGGAAATTGGGCTTTACGAACGACCCGGAAGCGGAACGCGAGTTCTTATAAAACCCTCGTGTGGTCGTGCAGAATCCGTTAGCACAACGGCACGGTCAGCAAGAAAACCGTGGCACCCACTTTTATTTATTCAATCGTGGTTCAGACCTAAGCCGATTCCTTCTGCGGTGCCTTGGCTTTCGACTTCATCTTGGGTGCCGGCTTCGAGCGTGTGCGGGTCGTCATCTTCTGGCCGGAGAGAGCTTCGGCGCAGATCAGGTGGACGACGTTCTGCGCCGCTTCGTCCATTTCCATGACGACCGAGTCGACCTTGCCGGAGAGGTACATGTACATGATGAGCGAAGGAATCGCGATCAACAGCCCCGCGGCGGTGGTGAGCAGCGCGACGCCGATACCGACAGCGAGTTCCTCCGCCTTCCCGACGGCCCCCATGTTGGCAATCTGGTTGAAGGCCTGAATCATCCCGATGACTGTGCCGAGCAGACCAAAGAGCGGGGTCACGGTCGCGACGCCGTTGAGTACCTTCAGATGTTTCCGCAGCTGGCTCGTTTCGCGTTCGCCTCCATCGATGACCGCCTGTTCGACTTCCACCGAGGGTTTGCCCCATTTGCGGATGGCGTGCGCAAACACGCGGGCGACGGGGGAGTCGTTCTCTTCACACAGGGTAAGGGCCGATTCCTGATCGAGCCCCCCTTCTTCGAGATGTTGCAGGAATCGCTCGACGAACGGACGGGGGATCACGCGGGCACGCCGCAGAACCACCACTCGTTCAATGATGAACCAGACCGAGATGAACGACGCGATCACGAAGGGGACGACAAAGAAGTAGCCCATCGCCTGGGCGATTTCCATCGGTCCGGTTGGAATGTACGGTTTGTCCACGGAGCGCGCGTCCCTGGCTGGGGCGGCAGCGGCGGGCTCGGCCGGAACATCCTGCGCGAGGACGGGAGCAACCCAGGCGAAGACAGCGAGTCCTCCCCAGCAGATCATCAGGCCTGTCATGATCAGGCGAAACGTGGTGCGATCCCTCTTCATCCTGTTTTTTCCGATCCGGTTTTCGACCGCTGAAATTATCCCGCCCGGCGGATGGCCTGAAGACGGGCATTGGTGGCGCCGATCTGAATTCGTCCCATTCCGTTTATCCGGGACGCGTGAACTCGCTGGTTTTACTCATTCGCCCCGTCTCCGACAACCTCAAGTCGCTCCCGGGCCTGCTCGCTGTACTTGGATTCTGGGAATTCCGAAATCACCTTCTTATAGGTGATACGGGCCTGTTCCGGCTGATTCAGGAGTTCGTCGCAGCGCGCCACCTGGAACAGCGCCGGCGCCTGCCATTCGTCATATGGCCAGGAGAGAAAGAGTTTGTAGTACTCTTTCTGAGCGGTCTGGTAGTCTTTCTGGATAAAGTACGTGTCGGCGAGCATCAACTGACTTTTGGCCCCGGTTGGCGTTTTCCGAGCCTCCGCATCGGTCAACACCCGCTGAAAAGCGGTGCGGGCTTCGTCGAAGCGGGCCTGATTCTTGTAGATGCGGCCTTCCATTTCGTCCGCAAAGTACTTCCGGTCCGCATTCGATTCCCGAAACTGCTCAAGGATTGAAAGGGCTGCGGGATAGTCTTTCTTCCGATACGCCACCTCCGCCAGCAGAATCCACAGTTCGGTGCTGCGATCTTCGGGGGCGACGGATTGCTCCAGGTTCGTCAGAATCTCCTCCGCCCGGGCCTCCTGATCCGTTTCAAGCAGCGCTTCCAGGAAAGAGGTTTCGACCTTCGTCCGGAACTCACTTTCGGGCCAGCGGTTGAGGAATTCTTTCGCGAGTTCTATCGCCTCGTTGAACTCCCGGTCGCTGTTGGCGATGCCGATCAACTGGAAGGTCGCCGCCTCTTTGACTTTCGGATCCGACTGCTCCGACGCCCTCAATTCCGCGAATGCCTCTTTCGCTTCTCCCCGTTCCCCGGCGAGCAACTGACTCTCCGCGAGACTCAATTTGGCATTGTCCGCCAACCCCGAATCGGAATGCGTTTCGACGAGCCGTTTGTAGATCTCATCCGCTTGCGAATAAAATCCCGCGTCGAGATTCATGAGCGCCCACTCGTCGAGCAATTCGGCATGCTGGGCGGCATTCGGAAAGGCATCGGCCAGGCGTCCGTAAACCTGGTTCGCGCCGTTGTAGTTGTTCTGCGACTTGAGCAGCCGCGCTGCCTGTAATCCGGCGAGATAAATGAAGTGCGTCGCCCCCTCGTCTTCCGCGCCTGCGGGAAGGACTTCGGTATCGGTGGGGAACCAGCTGTCGCGAAGCTGCGCGTACGCGGCAAGGGCTTCATTGGTATTCCCCAATTCTTCCTGCGCGCGGCCCACCATCAACAGTGCTTCGGGAGCAAAGGCGGGGTCTTTTCCGTGTGTGGCGAGCAGCGTGTTGAAGTTCTCAATCGCTTCCGTCCATTTTTCCTGTTTGAATTGCGACCACGCGAGACCGGAAAGGTCGGCCCCGGTGGGCTGCTTGGACGGAGTGTATTGCGCCAGATCAACCAGCGCGCGGAAGAGGACTTCCGCGGCGGCCCAGTTCTCCGCCTTGTAGGCCGTTTCCGCCGCCATGCGCAAACCGGATAGGTAAGACGAATCCGCCGGCAGCCCGTTGGTCTCGGCTTGAGACTTCAGCTGATCGAGGATGACCTGGAGCACGGCCAGATCTCCTGACTTCGCGCGGACATTCAACAGTTCTGAAAAGATCTGCGCGGCCCGTTCGTCCTTCGGGTATTTCAGCAGATATTGCTGGAAGTATTGCGCGGCCTCGTCGTGATTACCGAGTTCTTTCTGACTGAGACCCGCCAGCAACAGCAGATCTTTCTGTTCATCCGCGTGCAATTCGACGCCGTCCCCCGCGAGCAAGGGTTCCAGCATCGCCATCGCTTCCTGGTAATCCTTCTGCTGCGTCAATGTATGGGCGAGATGCAATCGCGCTAAGGTCTGCGTTCGAGGAAGGGATGAGTCCGCCAGCACTTCCCGCAGAATTGTCGCCGCTTCTTCGAGATTCGCTTCACCCCCCCGCGCGGCGAGCAGGCGGCCTTTCAAGAGTTGCTGGCTCAAGCCGATCTGACTCTCGGGGTAGCGTTCTTCAAACTGCGCCGTCAGTTCGGCGGCTTTGTCGAGGTCATCCGCCTGAAATGCCGCCACACTGGCGAAGTGAAGCGCGTTCTCGGCGATCTTCGCATCGGGCCAGCGGGTCGTAACTTCGAGAAAGCGTTCCAGGGCGACTTCATCGTTCCCCAACCGCAATTGGGCATCGGCAAGATGATAAACGACTTCCGCCTGCAGCGGGCGTTCGGGTTCATTCGTAGCGCGATCCTCATCATACATCTGCTTGAGGATTTGGATTGCTTCGGCGTATTGCTCCTGCGCTTTGTAACAGAGGGCCGTCCAGTAGTTGGCCGTACGCGCCAGCGACGCCGACTTCGCCGAATGCTGGAACGCGTCACGCGCGGCGCTATAGTTATTCATCCGGAAGTACGTATACCCGGCGTTCAGATATGACGTGCCGATCTGTTCGTCCTGCGGGAAGGCCTGTTGGAACTCGCGATACACGGCCAGGGCCGACTCAAACTGTTCGCGTTCATACTCGAGAGCGGCCAGTTTCAGATAGGCGGAACTCGCGTGGCGCCCCTTGGCCGCGATGATTTCCCGATACGTAGCGGCCGCTTCGTCCAGTTGCCCCGCCCCCTCCTGCGCCTGCGCGAGACCGAAGCGGGCCTCTTTCGCCATGGTGCCGGTCGGGAACTTCTCCAGCGCCTGCTGATAACTCTGGATCGCCGCTTCGTACTGTTCCAGTTTGAGTTGGCTGTTACCGAGATACGTCAGCCCCCATTCCGCCAGCGTGTGGTCGGGGAACTTCGCCAACATCGTCTGAAAATCAGCGGCGGCAGTTTCATAATCATTCAGGAAATAACTGCTCTCCGCCAGTTGATACAGAGCGTCCGGCAGGTATTTGCTGTCGGGGTATTTCTCGGCATAAGGGCGCAGTTGCTTGCGAGCGGCATCGTATTTTTCTTCTTTGACGAGCGAGAGACCCAGATACAGTTCCGCCGCCGGGACCTTTTCGTGCTGGGGATAAGTCGTGATGAATTTCTCAAAGGCTTCGGAACTGAAGTTCCACCGTTTCTGTTTGTAGAAGCCCACCGCGAGGTTGTACTGATCGGCGGCATCATCGGCCCGCAGCTGAGGAGGCGATCCGGCCAATACCCCGAAGGCGAAGAGCAACATCAGAACACGGGAGATCGTCCGGCGAAGAACAGACATCGATTCGGGTGAGGTGGTTGTGGGGGACATATTTCTGAAAGTCTCTGCGTTGGCATTCAGTAAGGGGAGCAGTCGCGATGAGCCTGGCGCGAGGCGGAAACAACGGTCTGGCGGACGAGCGGGCCGACGCCGCGCATGGCCTCCCAGCAATGATTCGACTCACAAAAAATCGCGTAACGTGATGCGACTCAATTCATTGTAAAGTGCAAAGCTCGCCTGCCAATCGCTTTCCCCACGTCATTTGGCTATTTTCAACGAGTCTCCCTCCTCACTGCGCCAAGCTGGGTCAACTGGGCTGAGCCTGACGATCAGCCAATCCTCCATCAGGCCGTCCGGTAAATTCGATCCGGAATTGGAAACAGCGAGAAGCTCTTTTCCCGCAGGGAGGGGGAATCGATTTGTCAATTCCCCGCCGACATGGTACCTTGGATCTTTCTGTTTCAGAATTAGCACTCGCGTGTTTCGAGATTCGCCCTATGTCCGTCCTCACCTCTCGAATTCTCCTCCTCACCATCGGCGCGCTTCTGCTGTCGCTGGGAACGGCGTCGCTCCATGCCGAACAGAAAAGAAAACCCGCTTCCGAGCAACCGGTCGAGTACGAAAACCATACACTGCTCTTCTTTGAGTCGCGACACCCTTACTTCATTCGCCTGCAGATTTCGATCGATGCCGCTCCTCCCTCCGTCATGCGGCAGAAACTGCTCGAAACATTATTCGAACAGGCCGACGCCGATCACAGCGACCAACTCGAAGTCGAAGAACTGAAACAGTTCCGCGGCCCGGAACGAATGCAGTCCCGGATTCAGATGGAACTCGAGAGCTCGGAGACGGCGCTCAACCGCGAGCAATTCGTCAAGCTGCTCGAACCAACCCTCGGCATCCCGCTCGGTTTGAGGATGGAATCCGGTCGCGTCTCCGATCTGCCGGACCTGTTTTCCAAGCTGGACCATAACGGCGACAACCGACTGGAACCGGAAGAGTGGTCGAGCGCGCTCCACCTGTTGGAGAAATACGACTTCGATGACGATGAAACCCTGAACCTCATCGAAGTGATGCCCTTATTACGCCCGCTCAACCTGAGTGTCGATCAGAGTACGCGCACTCCCGCCGGACAGCGTGCGGGGCTGTTCGAGTTGATCGATCCCCGTAACCCGCGCGAACAACTTGCGCAGCAGTTGCTGGCTCAGTACGATGGCGGCCACGACAAGGCAGAAGATGGACAACTCGACGCGAACGAACTCGGTTGGAGCGACGCAGATTGGATTGCCCGCTACGACAACAATGGGGACGAGGCACTCAACCGCACAGAGTTACTTCGCCTCCTGGCCGATCCTCCCGCGCAGCGCGTCTGGAGGATGCGGATGCCGCTGCAGAAGCGGTTGACCGTCCGGTTCTGGGAAACGGACGACGAAGACGAGGAATGGTTGTATCCGCGGTCTTCTTCCTCACGCGACGACATTAAAGTCGGTGGTTGGGAGATCGGCATTCGCGTGCAGAACCCGCGACCGCAGTTTTCGGATGTACTCACCTACTATCAGCTCCAGTTCCTGAAACTGGACGGCGATCAGAACGGCAAACTCTCGATGGAAGAAGCGGGTCCACTCACTCTGCTCGCCCCCTTCGCGGCGCTCGACAAAGATCAGGATAACGAACTGACACGTGACGAACTGTCCGCCTATGTCGAGCGCGAAGCGCAACTCGCGCAGTGTCAGTTGTTCATGACCGTCGATCGAAAGACCCAGTCGCTCTTCCGGTTGCTGGACGCCGACAGTGATCGCCGCCTCGAACCGCGCGAACTGCTCGACCCGACCGCCAAGCTGAAAAGCTTCGATATCAATGGCGACGGCGAATTGACGGAACCGGAAATGAAAACCGTGTACGAACTCTCGTTTGAGCTGCAGCCTCCCAGCCTGTTCGATGACACTTTCAGCGGAAATGTGGGCGACCGGATCGGTCCCATTCTTTCTCCCCCCACGGCCGGCCCCGAATGGTTTCGACAGATGGATCGGAACCTGGACGGCGACCTGACCCGCCGGGAATTCCTGGGACCGACGGATACCTTCCAGCAGTACGACCGCGACGGGGACGGCCTGATCAGTCCGACCGAGGCCGAAACGACCCTCTCCTCCGAATCCGGAACGCCCGAAGAAAAATCGAACGAATAGTGGGGAAATCGCGTCGAATAGAGACTATTAATGAGTATTTCCGGTCGAATCAGGTGACCAGAAACATAGCCGCATGATCACTACCCGCCCGACAGTCGATCTGAGAAAATATTAGCAACACCTCAGATTGGAATTCAGATCTTCGTCGGAGCAACTTAGAATAGCACTGTCGTTTAAGACAACAGGGGCGGAATCCGCCGGTCGGTAATACCGTCGGAAACCCCCTCGACTTCGCACGCGTTGAAGAACCTTCATCAGGATGGAAAACTCCATCAGGAGCGAACATATGGAACTCCCCAAATCACTGGCGATGCTGAAAAGCGTTTCGTGGCGAATTCACCTCGTTCGCTGGGCGTTTCAAACCTTCCTCTGGACCATGGCGGCCGGCATCGTTTACGGAGTTCTGCTTCTGGCGAGTCGCTTCACCGGTTACGGCGAGGATTTCTTTCCGACCAAAGCGACCTTCGCGTGGGATGCGCTCAATACATGGACGCTGGCGCTCGTGCCGGCCATCGGCATCGTGATGGGCACGCTG
>PABD01000248.1 GCA_002702685.1 Planctomyces sp. | reverse complement strand
CCGGGGCGTTTGCGATGCGCGGCAACGGCACTAACGAGTACGGCGACTTCAAACTGATTGTCTTTGATGAACTGATAATTGACTTCGGATAACAGCCATTCGCGCATTGCGGGGAGGTCTTTCTGAGGAAGATTCTGCGTTCGGGTGAGGCAACCGTCCGGAGGTAATCGCTGGACGACGCTCGTTCTATCTAACGGATCCCGCGCTCGAAGTGCAATCCAGTCGTGCCCGAAATCACGATTCCTCCCGACTTACGGAAGCGTCGTCGCGTTCCATAGGAAGGCTCGTAATCAGGTATTTCAGCGTGACCGCCAATGCTTCCGAGGCGAGCAAAGTATCCTGTTTGAGCTTCCAGAGCAGTTTGACAAGACGCGGCTTCTTCCAGAGCGCCGACGCCGTTGCCTCCCAGCGGGCGAATCCTTCTTTTTCGAGCATCGTGGTGATTTCGGGGGGAAGTTCTGTCTCCAGAGTATCACTGACGGCCCGAACAGCGAGTACCGGTAGATGCCGGTCTCGGGCGACCTTGACCACCGCCGCTGTTTCCATATCGACGATCGCCGCGCCGGATTTTTCCGCGAGAACTGTCCGTTCGTCGGGCGTCGCAACGATTCGATTCACCGTCAGCAGTCGCCCCTTCAGAATGCGAATACGCTCGCCGTTGATGGTCTGCTGAAACTGATCTTCCTGATCCGCTGTCGCGAAGGGATAGGAACCACCCAACCGAATCCTGTCGTCCTCCTCTGTGACGACTTCCTCGATGACAACCGCGTCGGCGACTTTCAATTGAGGGAGCAGGGCCCCACCGTACCCCGCGCTGATCAACCATTTCGGTTGCATGACATCGCAGAGGGCGCGTGTCCCCGCCGCCGCGCGTTCCTCGCCGGGGCCGGTGATGGCGATACCGATGCGGATGCCATCGAGCGTTGTTCTCAGGAATTCCGCACGTTCCGCGGTGTGCCGCGTCTTCTCCGGGAAATCAAAGAGGAACAGGCCGACTTCCCGTTCGAGAGCGACGACGATTCCGACATCAACCTGTTCTTCCGACGACATAGCGCGCGCTGTTCTGGCAAAGGTGCGATGGCAATTTAAAAGATGTAAAGAATGATACTTGGAACGAAACGGGAAAGATTCCTTTATCATAATGAGTCCGCATGAGAGGACTCAAAGAAAAAACCACTGATCGCCGCGGAAGGGAGACCAGTGGTTTATTGTTCGTTCGCTTTCAGGGTCGCATGATCAGCTGTTCTTGGATTCGAAATCCTGCATGAAGCTGACTAACTTATCAACGCCCGCCTCCGGGAAGGCATTGTACATGCTGGCCCGCATGCCCCCGACACTGCGGTGGCCTTTGAGGCCATCCAGTTTCGAGGCGGTAGCTTCGGCAATGAATTTCTTGTCGAGGTCTTCGTTGCCGGTGACAAAGGTGATGTTCATCAGCGAGCGGCTGTCGGCTTCCGCCGTTCCACTGAAGAGTTTGCTCGAATCGAGGTAATCGTAGAGTTTCTTCGCCTTGCGCTCGTTCAGTTCCTGGATTGCAGCAAGACCACCTTGTTCCTTAATCCAGGCGAAGACTTCGCCCATGATGTAGATGCCGAAGGTCGGCGGTGTGTTGTACATCGAATCGTTCTCGGCGTGCGTGCGATACTGCAGCATCGTTGGCAGATCGCTCGAACCTGCTTCGATCAGATCGTCGCGCATAATGACCAGGGTGACACCGCTGGGGCCGAGGTTCTTCTGAGCTCCTGCGTAGAGGATGCCGTATTTGGAAATGTCGAGCGGACGGGAAAAGATGTCGCTGCTCGCATCGCAGACGAGGAACGAGCTCTTCGGAATTTCCGGTTCACTTGAGAATTCCGTTCCGAAGATCGTGTTGTTCGACGTGAAGTGAACGTACGCGGGATTGTCGCTGTAGTTCGTCTCTTTCGGGATGTAGTTGAAGTTCTTGTCGGCACTGCTGCATGCGGTGTGCGTGTTGCCGAAACGCTTTGCTTCCGCAATCGCTTTTTTCGACCAAGCGCCCGTGACGAGGTAGTCGGCGGTTTTTTCGGGGGTCAGGAAGTTCATCGGGATCGAGAAAAACTGAGTCGACGCCCCCCCTTGAAGGAAAAGGATTTTGTAATTCTCCGGAATATCCGCGAGCTCGCGGCAGAGGGCGATAGTCCGCTCGTATACGGCGAGAAACGCCTTCCCGCGGTGGGAATGTTCCATGACGCCAATGCCCGTGCCGTTGAGTGACCAGAGGTCCTCGCGGGCCTGATTCAGGACCGGTTCGGGCAGGACGGCGGGACCAGCGGAAAAGTTGAATATGCGTTCACTCATAATTCGATCTCGTTCTGCGTGAGTGCTGAAGACAGGCGATAATGTTCGTCCCCGCGGCGGTACCTGGGACCGCGCGAAATCGGGAATAAAAGACTCGTTATAGTTGTGGCGTTCGGCACGTCAACGTTCGCCAGTCAGATATTTAGCGCGATTTTGACAATTGCGGAAGCGGGGCGGTTCGGGCTCTCCCAAACCCCGTTGATCCAAGTCTCCAAAAAGAAAAAGCCATGCGTCGGGAACGCATGGCTGGAGATGGATCGAGATTGCCAAAGTGCTGTTTCAAACACCCACGGCAGCACGAACGGGGGCGTAGACACCCGATTCAAGGCCGGGAATCTTCTGATAGCTTTCCGAGATTCCGAGGATCGTCTCCGCGGCTCCGAGCATCAGGTAGCCATCGTTTGCCAGTTGTTTCGACATGCGATCGAGGATATCGCCTTTGGTGGCGTTCTCGAAATAAATCAGCACGTTGCGACACATGATGAGATCGAAAACTCCAAAGCGGTTGAAAGGATCAAGCAGGTTGAATCTTTCCCAGCGCATCCCCTTCTTCAGATCATCTTTGATCTTCCAGGCGGTGGAATCCTGTTCGAAATATTTCATGAGCAATTTGACCGGCAGGCCTCGCTGGATTTCGAACTGGCTGTAGGAGCCTTTCTTCGCGCGCCCGAGGGCCTGCTGCGAGATGTCAGTGATCAGCATTTCCACGTGCCAGTTACGAAGCTCCGGGAAGCTCTCCAGCAGCGTCATGGCAATACTGTAGGGTTCCTGCCCAGTCGATCCGGCAGCGCACCAGATGCGAATTGTGCGTCGGGCCGCCCGAGCCTGCATCAGCTTGGGGAAGATGTGGGAGACCATGACCTCAAACGGTTTCTTGTCGCGAAAGAACGATGTTTCGTTCGTGGTCATCGCTTCGACAACGGCATCCTGCAGGTTCTTGTCGCGCCCCACGCGAAGATTGGCGACCAGTTCCGGAATACCGTTCCAGCCCATGCTCTGAGCGAGGGGTATCAGACGGCTTTCGAGGAGATATTCTTTATTGCTTCCCAGACTGAGCCCGGAAGCACCGAGCAGAAAACTGCTGAGATAATCGTAATGCTGAGGATCCATCGTATTACACCTTTGCTGGGACAGCACAATGTTTCGCGATTTGCGCGGCGACCTGATCAAGCGGAAGAATCTGTTTAGCCAGACCCGCTTCTACCACAGCCCGCGGCATGCCGTACACGACACAGGTCGCTTCGTTCTGAGCCATCATATAGCCGCCGTTTTCGACGAGCATTCGGGTACCTTCAATTCCGTCTTCCCCCATGCCTGTCAGCATCACGCCGAGTACTTTGTTGCGGTACCAGCTGGCGGCGGTGCGGAATAGCGGGTTGACGGACGGGCGGCAATAATGCTCCGGAGGCTTCTGGTTCAGTTGCAGAACCATCCGGTCGCCCACTTTGTTCACTTCCATGTGGTAATCACCGGGCGCGACGTAGGTGACGCCCCTTTGTATCGGTTCGTTGTGTTCCGCTTCTTTCGCCGGACGCCCCGTGTCCTGCGCAATATGCTTCGCGAGCATCGGGGTGAACATCGGCGGCATGTGCTGCACGATGAGAATGGGCAGCGGAAAATCTTTGGGCAGGCCCGCCAGCACGGTACGCAACGCGAGTGGGCCGCCGGTACTGGTTCCGATGACGACAACATGCGGTGTCACCATTGGCCCGGACGAGGATGGGGTCACGACTACCTGTTCGCGACGGATACTCGGGGGGATCGCGGACTTCCGCTGACGCGAACGTCCGAGTGACCGAACCATCGGCAGCAGTTCCTTGCTGAGTTTATTTACACTTTCCGAGGGGGAACTCGAAATCGGTTTCGCAACGCAACCCGCCGCTCCCATAGAGAGAGCAGAAACCGTGTCCTCCGCGCCGGCCATCGTATACGACGAGACCATAATGACGTGCACATCGGGATATTGTTTCTGGATCTCCTGGAGTGTCGTAATCCCATCCATGACGGGCATTTCGACGTCCAGCAGAACAACATCCACTTCGTTCCGACGCAGGAAAGAGAGCGCGGCTTCTCCATGCATGGAGGTCCCCGCCACTTCGATCGCCGAATCCGTCTGCAGCGCACGAGCTAGCAGACCGCGAATGACTGCCGAGTCATCCACGATCAGGACACGTGTTTGAGCTTCAATCACAGGATACCCGTTTCCTCAAGTTTTTCCCGAATGATTTCTTCGGTGAAAGGCTTCATAATGTACTCGTCAGCGCCATTCTGCATGGCTTCGACGATGCGCTCCATCTCGTTTTCCGTGGTGCACATTACGACGATCGGTTGTTTGGGTATGCTCATGCTGCGCAGCTCTTTCAGGAACGTCAGCCCGTCCATGACAGGCATGTTCCAGTCGAGCAGCACGACATCCAGATCCGGATTCGCTTTGACGACCTCAAGCGCATCGGCACCGTTTTCAGCTTCGAGCGCTTCCAATTCCATACCGGAGACAATCTTACGCGATACCAGGCGGACAGCGCGAGAATCATCTACCAACAGAATCTTTTTCATTTTCTTTCAGACTCCTTGTTTGGTTTTCGCCAAACACTCAGGCCCATCATCCCCTTGTTCCAGCGGCAGCACAGGCCAAAGCTGAATCGGGAGTCCAGGTGTTAGTTTCAGTTATCGAAAACAGCCACAGTCGGCGCAAATTCCGAATGGTTCGGACGCGGTAGTTCCCGTAGGAAATTTCAACGGGACACGCAGGGGACAGCTAATCCGCAAAGTCGTGACAGTTTCACTATTTGCGGGCGAGGCGATGCTCTCCAAATGGCGGATTTGTCTGTCGGGCGGGCGAAATCACCTCAAGCGACTCCACGGGGAAAATAAGATCAGATCCGGTGGAAACAGGCCCTGCCGCCATTCAGATATAGGTCACGGCTGTACGCCCGCAGGTGAATTTACTGACAGACCGGTATTTACCTGCATTCACTGACGTCCAACTCATCCCAACCGCGCGGATCGTTATAACCGGAGCGTGTTTGTTAACCGGATTTTCAAATTGGAAGAACCACAAGGCGCCGGACGTACCTCCGCGCGCGAAGCAGCAGTGGTCAGACTCATGTGGGGCGAGCCCTCACATATTCGTTTTCGTATCGCCGGTTTCGCCCAGGAGAGCATGCAGGGCCTGATGGATCGCCCCGTCGTGGTCGTGCTCGAGCGAGTAGATCCGGAAGATGAGAAAACTCACCGGCAGCGAGCGGAAGAGCTCATCATCGTTCAGCATCTGGGGTTCGCCCACACTCGGGTCGAGCAGGAAGTTCTGGCCCCCGGAGGGACGCTTGCCGCTGGGACGGTGATAATGCCGGGCGACATCGATCTTCATCGGGATCGTTTTCATCGCGTGTGGGAGTCGCTCGCGAACCAGCCGTTCGATGAGTTCGGGGGCGGAGAAGATCGTCAATCGCTCGGACTGGGTTGAGTGGAAGTTCAACGTTCGTTCCGCGGCGAGCTTCCATGTTACTCTGCGGGAGAGCAGGTCCTCCCACCGTTTGCCGAGCGCCTGTTTCTCCGGGTCATCGCTGTACTGAAGACGTTGAACGTCGACCATGAACGAAGACTCGGTGAAATGGCGATATTCCTCGAGATGTTCCATCGGGTTCCCGAAGAAGAGCGCGTTCATCGTCGGACCGAAGAGGTCCTCGAGTGCGAGGTCGAATGCTCTCACGGTCCGGTGGAAATAAATCGACTTGAACAGATTGGCGCGGGTTTCGACAAAATTGATGAGCGTCGGCAGCCCCCGGCTGTGAATCGTCAGCCCACTCGGGGTGAAGAAGGTGTAGTACATCAGGCGGGAAATGTCGAACGCCCGCGTGTTGTACCCGGACATATAGGCGTCGCGCAGCACGAAGTCCATGTTGTCCACGGTGTAGATGCCACTGAAGAGCGCGCGAAGCTTCTCCAGCCAGTCGGGTTGTCCTTCGCTGTCCGGATCTCCCGGCCGAGGTCGACAGATCAGCCAGGCAATCTGTCGTGGTTCCAGTTCTTCCAGTGGTTGCAGTTGTCCATTCGGGTTACGCCGGATTCCACGCAGAAGATCACCGAGTTCGTGCTGGATGATGTGGGCGCCCAGAGTTTCATGCGTGATGCCAAACTGGTCGAGATAGTGATCGTCAAAGAAGTGGCCGAAGGGCCCGTGACCGACGTCGTGCAGCAGCGCCGCCATGCGGACGAGGCTTTCGACGTAACCACGCGACGGGACATTCGCGCAGCTTTCACAGAGTGAGTCGTACCAGAGATCGATCGCCTTACTGGCAAGATGCATCGCGCCCAGAATGTGCTGGAACCGCATATGTTCGGCCGAGGGAAAGACCCACCAGGCTGTCTGCAACTGGTGAATATGTCGCATCCGCTGCACCCACGGATGATCAATAATCTCCTGCTCGGAGACTTCATTCCCTTTCGTTTCGCTCGGAGAGATGAAGGGAATGTATCCGTGAATCGGATCGAAACTGAGACTTTCCTTGGTAAAATCCTTCACCATCGCGAGGCCATCTTTTCAGCGAAAACAGAAGCGGACACGGAGAATGACGCCATGATAGTGAATAGGACGTTGATTTGAACAGTATACCGGATACCAGCGATCTGATCCCGGAGCGGCGCGCAGAAAAAGAGCACTGACAGAATTATCCATCAGCGCTCTGCCTGATTCGTCGGAAGTCGATAGTCAATAAGACGGTAATCGTATTCCGGTCACTTGCGTAACATGATGACGCTTACCATTTCCGATAGCCTATGCTTCTCACGAACCAGGTTCCTTGTCTTTCGAATTATCAGGCGCTCGCCGCCGATTGATTGACGTACGCCTCGGCGATCCGCGTCAACGTTTTGTCGGCTTCGCCTTCCTCATTCAGAGTCTCCTGCAGGAGATCGGCGACGTCCTGGTGACCGCTCCGTTGCGCAAAGTTTCGTGCCGCGCCATAGCCGGCGATTTCGTAATGTTCAACCCGCTGGCCAGCAGCGATAAGGGCGGCGTCGATGACATCAGAGTTACCCTGGGCCTGTAAAATTTCATCTCCCTCGCTGATGAGTCCTTTCATGGCTTCACAGCTTTCCCGTTTGGGTTTCTCGCCGAGGGCCTGAAATGCCGACTCGAGCCGATTGACATGCCCTTTCGTTTCGGCCAGATGACTCTGGAATGCGTGTTTCAGGTCAGGAGCAGTGGCCGCGTCCGACATTTTCGGCAACGCATCGAGCAGCCTGTTCTCAGCGTCATACAGGTCCCGCAACTGATCAATGAGAAGTTCGTCGAGATTATTGAATTCTTTACTTGTAAATAAACCCATGACAGTTCTCCTTTCGAGATTCAGAGGTTTTGATTTTTCATCGATTGTATTACTGGAACTATTTTGCAACTGGTATGCCAGTCGTAAAAGCGGGGTCGAATAGAGGGGAAATCACCCAAAATAGCCACAAACGGGGAGCGCAGTTTCTCCATTATGAGGGCGATTCGCGCGGATTGACGGTTGTCCGATCACCAAGGAAATTCGTCGCAGGGGTTCGAGCGAGAAACGACACTGAGGAGAAGCCTGCGTCGGTGGTAGGGACTTTCCCGGGCCAGCTTGTCAGGCGTTATCTCGTATTCTGTCCCGCATGTGCTATGTCGGTTCTGCTCCGCTTCATTGAAACTGGACCATCTTCGGAGATAGCATGGAGATGATAAGTCTGGCGATTTCAATCCTGACACGCATTCAGTTGACTACATGTCCAAAACCGGGATGAACCAGTTATTAGAGGAACCGACACTCTATCCCCGGTTGACGGGCGGATTGAGATGGGCGCAGGCGATTGCGCAGATTGTCGGTATCTTTGCGGTGGTCACGCATCATGGGCTCGCCCGCTTTTCCGAGGCGAACACCTATGAGATCAATGGCCTGTTGATACTCTGCATGATCGTGATCACGGCTTCGGTCAGCATTCGCTATATTTTCAGTCGGGTACGCAAAAGCTACCTGCGGCAGCATCGCCTGCATTTCATTATCAGCGGCCTCTGGCTGTTGGGACTGGTGCTGATCTGGGCAGATATTCGCGAGTCGAGCGCGTGGCTCCAGTTTGCCGATACGGACGGACGCCTGGCGATCTACTGGACTGAGTTCTGTCTGATGCTCCGCGGATTGTTGCGCGGATTGCATTTGGTGAATCAGCTTTCCCGCACCGGCCACAATCCAGCAATTCTCCTGGGCGGCTCCTTCCTGTTTCTGATCATGGTGGGCACCGGTTTATTGCTGCTCCCTGTCTGCCGGGCTCAGCCCCCGGAATTGACTGCTCCGGTGGGCGCTCCATTTCTGACGGCACTTTTCACGGCGACGAGTGCCAGTTGCGTGACAGGACTGATTGTCGTACCGACAGGCAGTTACTGGTCGCCCTACGGGCATGTCGTCATTCTCTGTCTGTTCCAGATCGGCGGACTCGGAATCATGACCTGGGGAGCGCTGTTCGCGATCGTCTCGGGACGCTCGATTCATGTACGGCATAGCGCGACGATGGGGGAAATGCTGGAAGCGCGGGGACTGATCGACTTGAAGCGTTTGCTGCTCACCATCCTCGTCTTCACACTCGTGACCGAGTTGACGGGAGCCGTGGTAATTTCCGGGCTCTGGAGTGATCGGCCTCTGCCGGAGCAAACCTTCAACAGTATCTTTCACTCCGTGAGTGCTTTCTGTAACGCGGGCTTTTCACTGCAGGACGATGGACTCCTCGGTTTGGGAGGCCGTTGGCAGGTCTGGGGAGGGATGGCCGGGCTCATTATCTGTGGTGGTATTGGTTTCTCGGTCATCTACAATCTGGCCCTGGTCTTTAAATCAAAATTCTGGGATATCAAACGGACGCCATTGTTTTCCATTTCGAAGAATCGTGTCCGGTTGACGCTTTCTTCGCGCCTCGTGCTGATGGGAACGGCCATTCTGCTTCTCTCGGGGACCCTGAGTCTGTTCATTCTGGAATCGCTTGCGACTGAATCCACGGAACCGTTTCTTGAAAGGGTGGCGAATGCCTGGTTTCAATCGGTGACGATGCGAACGGCCGGCTTCAATACCGTCGACCTCGCGGAAATGCAGACCTCCTCCAAGCTCGTCTCCATCGGTTTGATGTTCATCGGGGCATCGCCCGGTTCCACCGGTGGCGGGATCAAAGTCGTGTGCTTCATGTTGATCGGCCTCAGCCTGATGTCGATTTTTAATGGACGCGCACGCGTGGAGTGGTCTGGTCGGACCATTCCCGAAGCGAACGTCAAGCGGGCGCTCACGATTGTCACCGTTGGCGTCATGACGGTGATGTCGGTAACATTGCTGCTGACAATTTTCGAGAACCGGCCGGGGGAATTTATCGATATCCTGTATGAGGCAACCAGCGCGTTCGCAACGGTGGGAGTTTCCACGGGAATTACGGGTGAACTCACCCCGCCATCTCAGGTGGTGATAGTCTTCACCATGTTCCTGGGGCGAATCGGCCCGTTGACGCTATTGCTCGCTTTGGCCCGAACGCGAACAGGGGGCGCGGAGTTTGAATATCCTGAGGAGCGTGTCATGCTCGGGTGATTCGACTCGCCCACGGATTTGGTTGGATCCTGAATCAACCCGAAAGGCGTCTCTGACTGAGATCGCTCGTTACGTAACATTTACGACAAAGGAATACTACTGTGCCGCGGATTGCCGTCATCGGGTTGGGTCGCTTTGGATATACCGTCGCCAGCGAATTAGCCGCGCGGAAAGCGGAGGTCATTGCGATCGATCAATCGGCTTCGATCGTGGATCAGATCAAGGATCAGGTCGATCTCGCCGTACGTCTGGACTCCACTGATGAACTCGCTTTGCGCGCCCAGAAGATCGATGAGGTCGACACGGCGGTCGTGGCGATTGGAGGCAACTTCGAAGCGGCTCTCCTGACGACGACCATTTTGAAAACACTCGGGATTGAACACGTTATCTGCCGGGCCCGCACGAAGTTCCACGCCGAGATTTTCAAACGCATCGGCGCCGACGAAGTTATCCAACCGGAAATGCAGGCGGGGGAGGAGATGGCGCGCAAACTGGCGATACCCCATCTCCGCGACCTGATCCCGCTGGAACAAGGATTCAGCCTGATCGAACTCGACGCCCCCGCCTCGTTTGTGGGTAAGACGCTGATCGAGCTGAAGTTACGCGAATCGTACAACCTGAACCTGATCGCCATCTTGGGACAGCCCGACGCAGGGCATGGTCTCCGCGGAAATCGCCGTGTGATGAACGTTCCGGGTCCGCACGATGTGATTCACAAGGGAGATACGTTGTTTATCGTCGGGCCCGACAAGGCCCTGGCGCAGTTGCCCCGCGAATAGTCGCCCGAGAACGGTCTGATGTGCTCAGAATTGCGGCCTTGAGGAGCAAAAGGAAGTTTTCGGCTCTGCTGATCGCGTAAAATAGAGTCGGATTTGTTGTTTTAGTGGTCGAAACGCCCGATTTCGCCGAAAGGCGGGGAATCGCCTTCCTTCTCCAGATTGAACTGGAGATGATCCGTCGACTGAGATAGGATGCGCGGTGTCGTCTTAATGGAATAAGATTCTCTTTTCTGGTTTTACAACATGAACTGGTCTGCGCTCAAAAAGAGAATCAAAAATCGTTGGACGTTGATCTTAATGATCTCCCTTCTGACGGTTGGAGTTGCTTCTGTGAGTATGCTTGTTGCCCGGGAACCCGTTCCCGTCGTGGCTGTGCAGGTTGTAAACAGTTATCCGCACGATACCTCCGCGTTTTCTCAGGGACTTTGTTTCGATTCCCAGGGGAATTTCTACGAAGGGACCGGTATCTATGGCGCCTCGGAATTGCGCCAGGTCGATCTGAAGACGGGTAAGGTCCTCAAGTACAACAAATTACCGCGCGACGTCTTCGGAGAAGGGATCACGATCTGGCAGAATCGGATTGTGCAACTTACCTGGAAACGAGAACGCGCCCTCGTCTATGACCTCGGCAGCTTTAAACGACTCGGCGCGCTGCGCTACCGTGGAGAAGGGTGGGGGTTGACGAACGACGGCAAGCATCTGATCAAGAGTAACGGTTCGGCGCGGATTGAATTTATCAATCCCGCGGACTTCACTGTCTCCCGGACGATTACCGTCACCGCGGGCGGAAGAGAAGTGGAAGACCTCAACGAACTCGAATACGTGAACGGCGAGATCTGGGCGAACGTCTGGTACGAGGATTACATCGCCTGCATCGATCCAGAGTCCGGCAATGTGAAACGATGGATCGACCTTCGCCGCGTCTGGCCGGAAAATCTGCGCGGCGAGGAGATGGTGCTCAATGGAATAGCCCTGCATCCCAAGACCGGACAGATTTTTGTGACGGGCAAGAACTGGCCGAAGCTGTACGAAATTAAACTTGCTGAATAGTGCGTATCGACGTCAGGCGACATGGTTGTCGGTACCGGACATCACCGCTTCATTGAGTGATGACCGCACGCGTAGGGCGAATAATTGCAGATTCTTCTTTGCACTACGGCATTAAAAATCTCAGCAGAACTCGCTCCAGCCGTTCCGTTCAGATTGCTTTTTATCGATTCGGTCAAATAAACTGGATAGTCGTGGTCTTAAACACTGGTTACGACAACTACTTACCGTGAACTGCCGTTTGCGGGGCAAGCAGATCGTTTTCCAGTCCCCCTCCTACAGGACACGAACGTCAGCCCCGCTTCTGACGCAATCCATCGAGATGGTCTCGATTCCATCTGGTTGATCCAGATTAATTCCCCTTGTCGTGCGCACGCACGCGTGGAATTCGGATCGTGTTCGACTGAATGACCATGCCGCACAGTTTCAAAACTATGCGCCGTATTACTATTCCTCGCAGTATTCTCGAATTGATTCTGAAGGAACTATTGATGAGTCAGCATTACTCCCGCTCTCTGTTCAGGCTACTTTGCTTGACACTGCTGCTATTCCCCGCTCCGCTTTCCCTCTTCGCGAACGACTGGGCCAACTGGCGCGGCCCCGAAATGAACGGCATCAGCCGTGAAAAAGGACTCGTCGATAGCTGGTCGCTTAACCCCGATGGCAAGTCTGGCGAAAATGTGCTGTGGGTCTCCGACATCGGTGGACGTTCGACGCCGGTCATCCTGAATAACCGTGTTTATTACAACTGCAAAACACATCACAACGTCGCGGACCCCAAAGAGAAGATTCACGCCCAGGAACAGGTTGTCTGTCTCGATCTGAACACCGGTGAAGAAATCTGGAAGGATGTCTTCAACGTTTTCCAGACCGACATCCCCGCACCGCGTGTCGGTTGGGCCAGCATGGTCGCCGACCCGGAGACCGGCAACGTCTATGTTCACACCGTCAGCGGCCTCTTCCGATGTTATTCGGCCGATGGCGAGCGTCTCTGGGAATACGCGATGCGTGAGGACTTTGGTCTCATCTCCGGTTATGGCGGACGGACCCAGACACCGATCATCGACGAAGATCGCGTGATCGTCAGCTTCCTCTGTCTCAACTGGGGGGACACCGCAAAACCGCCGCCAGCGCAGACCTACTATGTCTTCGACAAACGGAACGGCGATCTGTTGTGGACGTCCGGTCCGGGTGGAGCGCCGGAAGATACGAACTACTCCTGTCCGATCGTGACTGTCATCGATGGCCAGCGGATGCTGATCGGTGGCAACAGCGATGGTGCCATTCACGCGATGCAGGCACGCACCGGGAAACCGCTGTGGAACTTCAATATGTCGAAACGTGGCCTGAATGCTTCTCCGGTCGTCGATGGCAATCTCTGTTACATCTCGCACGGTGAAGACAACATCGACACGACCGAGTTCGGTAGGATTCAGTGTATCGACGCCAGCAAAATGGGCGACATCACCGAATCCGGTTCCGTATGGCGGGTCGACAATATCAAAGCAGGTTATGCCAGTCTGCTGGTAAAGGATGGCATCCTGTATGTCGTCGCTGATACCGGAAAACTGTACGCTTTCGACAGCCAGACCGGAGATCAGTTATGGGTACATAATCTCGGAACCGTCGGCAAAGGCTCCCCCGTATGGGCGGACGGAAAAATCTACGTGATGGAGGTGAATGGCAACATTCACATTCTCCGTCCGAGCCGTGAAAAATGCGAATCCCTGTCCCACGTCGCGCTCACCGCGAAAGATGGCGTCGGGATGGATGAAATCTACGCGTCGCCCGCGATCTCCAACGGTCGAGTCGTGCTGGTGACTCGTGACCGTACAATCTGTCTTGGCAAGCCGGACTACGAACTCGAATCCGATCCCGTTCCCGAACTGGCGGAAGAAGCCCCGCCCCAGGACGAAGTTGCGCACATCAAACTCGTACCGTATGAAGTTGCTCTTAACAAAGGAGGAACGGTTGACTACGAGGTTCATAAGTTTGATGCAAACGGTCGCTTTCTCGGTAATGCGGAAGGAGCGGAGATTTCCGTTGGCGAGTCCATTTCCGAAGCGAAAATCAATGGCCAGACCTTGAGTGTTGAAGAGATTACCAAACAGGCTGCCGGCCTGCTGACCGCCAAGGCGGAAGGACAGGAAGCCACGGCGCGCCTGCGACTCTTTCCGGCGGTCCCTTGGGAATTCGATTTCACCGGCCTCACTGGCAAACAGGTTCCGCCGACCTGGGTGAATGCCTTTCTGAAGTTGCAGCCGCAGGAAGTCGATGGTGAGCCGGTCATGCTGTTCACCGCGCCGAAGGGGCGCCCGTCCGTGCTGACCTGGCTCGGAACCAGCAGCATGAAAGACTACGCGATCCAGGCGGATGTCATGCTGAAAGAGCAGAAGCGCAAGCTTTCGAGCGTGGGCGTCACCTGTCAGCGGTATAACTTCATCCTGAAAGGGAATAACCTCCGCCTTTCATTGCAGAGTTGGCCGCCCCACCTGCGGATGGCGAAGGATCAGAAGTTCGTGGCGGACCCCGATCTCTGGTACACGATGAAGATGCAGGTCGATGTCGAAGATGGCGTCGCGCATGTTCGTGGTAAAATCTGGGAACGGGACAAGGAAGAACCCGCCGAGTGGACGATCGAAGCCGAAGACCCTCACCCGAACACGGAAGGCGCACCCGGCTTATATGTTTATTCGCTCGCGGACACGTTTATCGACAATGTGAAAGTGATGGAGAAGTAAGGCAGTAGTGATCCCGGTTCCCGATCGTTTCGCGGGAACCACCGACTGCGACAGTTTTTCCCTCAAATTATTTTCAAAATCGCCAGGTCTGACCCGTTCAGTCCTCGATCTCAACCGGCACATAAGGATGCTGTATATGAACCTCATTAAACTCACGACGCACAAGTTCGCCTGTCTGGCTTGTGGCGTTCTGCTGACAGGAAGTCTTCTTTTCTCCGGGTGTGCCCCTGTGGAAGAGGAGATTCAACAGGAAGAAACCACTTCGGAAAGCTCCACAATGGAGCCCGCCGATAGCGGTGCAATGAAAGGCCCTGATCTCGGAGAAGAGTCTTCAGAACCTATCCTTCCGGAAACAGAACCGGAAGTGACTGAACCCGAAGCCACAGAGCCGGAGCCCGCCGAACCTGAAACCACCGAACCTGAGGTGACGGAGCCTGTCGAAGAACCAGTTGAAGAAACTCCGGCGGAAGAAAAACCGATGCCGACCGAAGAGCCGACTCCGGAACCGAGTGAAGAGCCCGAAACAACGGAGCCCGCTCCTTCAGAGGAACCCGCCGCCGAGGAGCCCGTAACCGATGAACCGGCAACCGAAGAGCCGGCAACGGAAGAGCCGGCAACGGAAGAGCCGGCAACGGAAGAGCCGGCAACGGAAGAGCCGGCAACGGAAGAGCCGGCTGCT
>PABD01000247.1 GCA_002702685.1 Planctomyces sp. | reverse complement strand
CGGTCAGCCTGATCCTTGTCGATTCGCCCGAGAAACGGATGCGGTTGCACCGTGAGGGTGTCCTCCGTCTCTTCCTGCTGAAGTACCGCAAACAACTTCGAACTCAGATCGAACACTTTCCCGGGCTGAACCAGATCCAACTCCTCTCAGCCTCCATCCCGGGAATGAATCTCGAAGAGCAACTGGTGCGGCTGCTCGCACGCCGCGCTCTTTTCGCCAATGAACAACTTCCCGCAACGAACGAGCAGTTCCAGAATCTCTGCAATCAGGCAAGGAACCGGATGTCGGTGGTGATCCAGGAACTGATCGAGCTGATCGGCCCCGCGATCGAAAAGTATCACCAGGTCCTGATGCGGGTCGACCAGGCGAAGCAACCCTATCTCAAGCCGATCACAGACGATATTCGTTCGCAGCTCGCGCACCTCGTCCATGCCAGGATGTTCGCGGACACGCCGTGGAAATGGCTCTGCCATTACCCGCGTTATCTGAACGGAATTCTTTACCGGTTGGATAAGGCCACGACGGGCAATCATCAGAAAGATATCATTCAGCTGCCGCAGTTCCTCCCGCTCTGGGACAATGCCCGCCGACGCCTTGAAAGCCGGACGGGAATCGACGACCCGGAGTTTATTCTATACCGCTGGATGGTCGAAGAACTGCGTGTCTCCCTCTTTGCCCAATCACTCGGGACCTCGCTGACAGTTTCCCCGAAACGTGTCGAGAAGCAGTGGAAGAAAGTGCGGCAATAAACAGTCTTGGCCAGTGTGGCTCAGCGCAAATGAAAACAGCCACGCCGAAAGAACATCGACGCGGCTGTTTCTGGTGGGTGTCTGGTTACGACGGTCGTTTAAACGTGGATTGCGGATCCGCCGTCAACCGTCAAGGTTTCCCCCTGCACCAGGTCACTGAGCGGGCTGCAGAGGAAGAGAATCGTATTGGCGACGTCATCCGCCATCAGCACGCGGGGGCCCATCATGGATTTGGTGTCCCGTTCCGCGAACATGCGATCGGAGAACGGAATCTTCCGAGTGGAGTCCGTTTCGACGAGTCCTGCTTTGACGACGTTGACGTTCACGTGCTCGCCCACTTCCAGGGTGAGGTGACGGGCGACGCTTTCGAGGGCCGCTTTGGAACCACCGATCAAACCGTACATCGGCAGCGCCATGTGCGAGCCATGGCTGGAGATGGTGACGATCTTGCCGCGACCCTGGGCTTTGGAGAGCAGCGGATAAGCCGCCCGCGCCAGAAAGATCAGCGACAGGACGTTGATGTCCATCGCGGTGTGGAAGTGCGCTCGCTTGGATTTGAGCAGCGGACGGAAGCCACCGGTGGCGGCATTGCTGACGAGGATATCGAGCTGGCCGATGTTCTCCTTGATGAAGTCCATCATGCAATCGATATCGTCTTCTTCGCCCATGTCGGCTTTGATCACGTAGACCTGCCGCCCCATGGCGAGAATT
This sequence comes from Planctomyces sp., assembly GCA_002702685.1. Classification (GTDB taxonomy): domain Bacteria; phylum Planctomycetota; class Planctomycetia; order Planctomycetales; family Planctomycetaceae; genus Polystyrenella. Next base: position 9,420 of record PABD01000247.1, on the reverse strand, counting down.
TCCTGAGCCAGTTCCATGGCCGCGGCCTGGGAAGTAGCGTAGTTAACGATGATATCCGCACCCGCCTGAGCCAGTTTCAATGCGGTGGCTCGTCCGATACCGCGTGAGCTGCCTGTTACCAGGGCGACTTTGCCTGTCAGGTCAATCATGGTTTTTAACCTTTCATCAGTTGAAACCGGCTGATCCGGAGTCTGTTTTTTATGGTGAATTCAGTTAGAAGTTCTATGTCAAATCATTCGTCGCGAGCACCGCGATCTTGTCTCATTTGTTGAGGCTGGTTGTGTTATTTAGACAGCTTCGATTCGACGCTGACCGGCTGATTGGCTCCGGGAACGATGTGGTTCTCGTAACCTTCCACTTCGAGAATCACCCGGTTTTGACTGTCATACAGGACGACGTCAAATTGACCGTGGTGATCATCCTGGCCGACGAAACGCACCGTAGAGGTACACCGTTCACCTTCCTGCGGAAGGCCACCGAGCGAAATCCGTCGCACGCCATTTGGAATCGCGATCACGCCGGACCGGACGACCCACAGGTACGCTCCGCAACCGAAGAAGCAGCCGTCGAGCAATGACGAAGGCATAATCCAGCCCGCCCGAGCGCGACGCCCGGCGACGTCGGTGACGGGAGGAGCTTCGAAGTACGCAATCCCCAGATCCTCAACCGATCCCATTTCTTTCAGCGACCGGAAGATTGGTCCGTGATAAATAATGGCCTCTTCCAAGTTGGGATAAGTACAAGGGAAGAGCTCCGTTGTCACCGGCGGTTCGGGACGCTCGATGCTTTGCGGCTGATGAGCGACTTCGACGACGCAGGTGAAACAGGGTCGATTCTGCTGCAGCAGCACACCGCGGCGGTTGTAGTAATCGATTCCCAGTTGCACGTGAATACCGTCCGCCTGTTGCGTGGCGATAACCCGCAACAGAATCGGATTGTCGGACGGGAACCGGATGCTGTTGATGATCTTCAGATCCCGCAGGCCAATCACACGGAGTTCAGGTCCGGCGAGCAGCTGAGCCGCTTCCGCCATCGATTCCATGGCGACGACAAACGGGAACATCGGTCGTTGTTTGAATTGATGTTGTGTCAGAAAAACGTCGGCGGTCGGATCAAGTTCCGATTCGACAACTATCTCCTGTCCCGGCGTATGGCTGATGATCCGGTCTACCATCGGCGGCAAGCCACTGCTGTTAACTGTAGCCGACTCTGACTGATTGTTTTCAGCAGGCTCGGGAGCAGCCTCCTCGGCGTCTTCTTCAATCCGCGACTTGAAGCTGTTGATCTCGGTGATGATCACTTCATTCTGCGGCAGTCCCTGCGCGATTTCATCAAGCAGATGTTTCGCGCCTTCGAGCGACGGCATGAAGTTAATGTTGTGCAGTTTGCGGATGTGCTGCGATTCCGGACGAACCGCCATTCCGACATCGTCCCAGGCATGCCAGTGGAAGACGGCGGTCGGCAGGTCGGGCCGATGTGTCCGGGACCAGTCCATCAACTTCGCCACCATGTCGTTGGCGACGCTGTAGTCGGTCTGGCCCACACCACCGAAGCGACCGCTGACCGAACCGAAGGCGACGAAGAATTGCACCGGATCCTGTGCAGTCAAAGCGAGCAGGTTGGCCGCTCCGTCGACTTTGGCACCGATGGTCCGACGAACAAGTTCTTCCTGTTTCTTATCAAACCGGGTCGCTTTTTCGAATCCCGCCCCGTGAATGACGCCACTGATGGCTCCATACTCGGACCGGATACTGTTCAGCACATTCGCCAGGGCTTCGAGATTACTAATGTCGCAGCCGTTGTAGTACGCTTCCACTCCTTCAGCGGCGAACTCGCGGAGAGTACGACCGATTTCGAGAGCCTTCTCGAATCGTCCCCACGCATCCATTGGTTTTTCGCCGTTCGCGAGGGCTTCCTTCATGACGGACGCTTTGACGTCCTTCATCTCTTCTTCGGACATGTTGTAGTAGCTGTCGGCGAGATTCGGCAGCGGACTCGAACCGATCAGGTGCAGTTTCACACCGGGGAACCGTTTTCCCATCTCCCGGGCGACGACCGCGGTGACCCCGCGGGCCCCACCGGTAACAACGATATTCGAACCGGCGGGCAGACTGATCGTCTGCTCGCTGCCAACGAACTCAGCGTACGGCCGCAGCACGTACCGGCGTCCCCCCTGGTAAGCGACTTCAACATCCTGATGTCGCGCGGCCAGTTCGGAACACAGCCATTGAGCAAGTTGATTGGCGTCGGTCGTCGATTCGGTATCAACGACACACGACAGGAAGCCGGGCGTCTGGTGCTGCATGTGCGATTCCATCTGAACCGCTTTGAGCAAACCGGTAATCGCGCCCCCTTCCACGTTTTTGAGTTGTCCCGTCAGGCCGAAGTCCCCGCCCATCGCCGTTGCCGCGGCGAGCGTGCATTCATTGAGCATCTTCGCTTTGAAGGCAGCGTCGAACCATTTCTGGGCGATGCGGTAAGCCGCCACCACGCCAACTTCGCGACGATCATCCCAATTGTTCTGTTCCAGCGTCGTCACCGCGTCGACATCGCGTCCCGTCATGATGAAGAGATGCGGAGCGGGAGCGACATGCCACTGGGCATCGATCGCGTTGAGGCAATCTTCCACCGGCAATCGCGACGGCAGCAGCATCACGCCCACGCCATTGGCTTCGAGGTAGGCTTTGAGTGCAAGTGCGTCGGCGTTGTCACCATAGATAATTGCGGGGCCATGGAACTGCGGGAATGCCACAGGGACAGCCCTGCGTTCCAGCATGCGGACCAGTTGACGATGACAAACCTGGTTCGGAGCTTCCGCCATCGCATGATTGCAGGCAGACTGCAGCTGTGCCACGGAGACTTCCACCGAAGCGTTGTTCGCAACCGCCGGGGCATCGTCAGTCTTCGCTGCGGGAGCCCACATTTCCTGCTGGACGATCGTATTCTGTATCAACGATCCGCTGGGCGATGAACTCGGAGCAGCGACTCCTTCGATCGGTTGCCACTCGGGCAGCGTGGTCGCGAGATCAATCAGCGAGAAATTATCCCGGTGACCATTGGCGTTCGGACCGGGGGTCACCCAGACTTTGCCCGCAGCCGGTTGCATGATCACGCTGATATGATTGTCCGACCGTTTCACGCTGTTTAACGTAGGATGGTTCTGGTCCCCTTTGTTCTCGGGATCGTGTTCGTCGCGAAGAGCTTCGCCGAAGCGTTCGGTCGAAACCGGAATTCGTCCGGCGTCACCCAGAAGTTCCCGCAGACGGTTGTAGCGATGGTGTGACGCTTTAACTTCCGAGCAACCGAGATTACTGCTGGCCGCTTCGTTCAACTGCTGATGGTTCGTCGCGATCAAGGCCGAGAGTGCGGGGCGAATCTGGTAATTCGCTCCGTCGAATTCGATGTAGCAGACGCGGTCGGTGGCTGCATGGCTCATGCAGAGAGTCCACGCACCGCGAGTATTGTGATTCTTGAGAATATCGATAGCCGAGTCGATATCGCTGGCATTAGCGAGCAGATTCTGCACGAGCATCGTCTGCAATTGGCCATCCGGATTTCCACTGCCGTCCATATCAACCAGGCAGGTCATGCTGATCGCCAGCCCGGCGGCATTGATCCCCGTCAGGCAGCCGACCTGACCTGGTACCGTGAATGTCAGGTAGCTGTTACCACTCGCGGGCTTACGGACCTGAACGACGCGCTGCAGGCAATCGTTGAGCGGAAGCGCGTTACGGACATCTTCGTTCGCGGCATGCAGGAGACCGGTGTCAGGATTCGCGTGCGCGGTGACGGCCGCGGTCAATCCACCCTGCCCGGCATCCAGGAAGAGACGGATATTATGTGCGAGCAGCCCGTTGTAGCTGACCTCCGCACCGGAAGCCATTCCCTGCACTTCTTCGAGGGCGGCCGGAGTAAACAGACGGTGTGCCTGCTCAACCAGTCCACCAACATCGAAGAGATGTGACCAGCGAGTGCCGGCGAGGTTAGTATAACGACGCAGCAGTTGACGGATTTCGCCTTTGAGTTGCTGTCCCTGCTGATATCCCATCTCGAACGGAGTTCCCGAGAGATGGATCAAGGGGACCAGGCTTTCTTCGCTGAAGAGAGAATCGCCATGATGTTGTTTCTTTTCACCCGAGCCGGACTCTTCCGCGATCGCGGTTATTCCACCCACAGCATCACCCGAAATCAGGTCGTCATTCCAGTCGAGGCAACCGTACGCTTCGAAACACGCACGTAGAATCGCGAGCTGTTCAAGACCATTCCGTTTCGCATGATTGGCACCGACGAAGACGATATCCCGTTTGCCGACGATCCGTTTGTTGAGGCCGGTCAGCACATGGCCCGGTCCGACTTCAATCAAAAGATCCGCATCTTCGCTGATGAAGCGCTCGATCAGATCCGTGTAGTTGATTGGGGTGACCATCTGAATCTTAAGATTGTCACGAATGTCGGCAGGATCAGAAACGTATTTGTTCGTAACGCTGCTCAGGAGCGGTGTACGCGGAGGTTCGAGGTGCGCTTTGTCGAGCGTCGTGAAGAAGGGTTCGCGGACGTTCTCGAGCAGGGGCGTATGGAATGCCCCCGGCACGTTCAGTTTGATCGCTTTGTAACCGGCCGCTTCAATCAGTTTGGCAGCTTCGGCAGCGGCTGCGTCGGCCCCCCCGATGACGGTCTGTTCAGGGGAATTCGCATGGGAGACGAAAACCTGCCCCTGCACATCGGCACAACAGTTCTGGGCGACAGCCACCGGAGCGGTCGTCGAGTACAGAACACCTGCGGCTTCGCCCGTTCCGTTGATGGCATCGACACGGGCCTTGGTCGCGACGATCGCCTGATCGATGTCCCAGCTTCCCGCGGCCACGAGCGCGGCGAGTTCACCGAGGCTGTGACCGCAGACACGGTCGGCCTCGGCCCCCATCTCCTGCACCGCATGCCACATGATGTAATCGGCGGCGATGACGGAAAGTTGAACCTGCGAAACGGAATCGAGGCGGCATTCATCTTCCCAGCTCAACTCAGCGAAGCTCGGCAAGTCGTGGGCAGCGAGTGCGCTGTTGACTGTCTCCAAAGCTTTCGCCGCGACGGGGCTATACTCGATGACGTCCTTCAGCATCCCTTTGTACTGCGAACCCTGTCCAGGGAAGCAATACGCCACTTTCGGTTTGTGTTTGATCTGATGCGGGAAGATACCCCGCTCGGCCAGCATCCGGAACGCGGACGACGAAGTGAACGACTTCTTCAGCATGTCCAGTTTCTTCTGGAACTCCTCGTCGTCGCGAGCCACGATCGTCAGACGACAGCTTTCGCCCGGCGTGAACTGGCTGTTCCGCCAATCGGTCTGCTCGAGCGTCGCCACTTTCCGGTTCAGGCTGTCTCCATCCACGGCACTGACACGGGCGATGTAGAACTCGCCATAAGAGAGCGATTCACCCGTGCCGGATGATTCGGGAATTGCCGCGACCGCGGGGGCCGACTGCACATCGCTGACAGATTTGACGGGTTCGCAGGGCAACTTGGTGGGACCTTCCACGATGAGGTGATAGCAGACACCAGACTCGGCGAACGAGTCGATCCCGGCGTAGACCTTTCCATTTTCATTGATGCCGACAAGCGCCGTCTTCCGGCTGACCGGAGAGAGCGTATTCTGAACTTCCGCCAGGTAACCGGCGGCGCGTTCCATGTGTGGCGTGTCGGGAATAGTTGTATTGGAAAGTTCAAACATCGACTTCAGCAGCGAAGTCATGCCTGAGCCGCCGCGCGAGTGACCGTACATCGCCGCCGCCGAACCCAGGTACAAGGGGGCACGACGATCATCGCTGCCATACACCTTTTTGAGTGCATCAATTTCTGCGCGTGACTCTTCAGGCACGCCACCGGAGGCCGTTTCGACAAGTGAAACCTGATCGGCACTGATACCGGCATCTTCCAATGCCCGTTCCATCGCGGCCTGCATACCGTCGACAAGTTTGTCCTGCCGGGCACAGCCGATACCACGAATGATCCCGTGAATCGTATCACCATCCCGTTTCGCGTCGGCGAGTCGTTTGAGAATAAGCACACCGACTGATTCACCGGGAATGACGCCGTCGGCATCTTCCTCGAACGGACCAGCAACGGACTCACTCTGCGACAGAAGTTTATTCACTTTCAACATCTGATAGCTGGCAAAATCGCAAGCCCGCTGACCGCTGGCGCAGATCATGACATCGCAGTCACCGGAGCGAAGGATATCGACCGAAGTTGCGAGCGCGGTGATCGAGCTGCTTTCACCACCATCGATGGCAACCGCCCCACCCATCAGGTCGAAGGTTTTCGTCAACCGTGAAGAAAGCGTACTGGCGGTGAAGCTGCCGGTCTCATCGATCAGAGCCGGGAACCGTTTAAGAATCTTCTGCTGGAACTCTTCCGCAACGGCAGTAATCTGTTCTTCCGGCACACCTTTCTTCCGCAGGATCTCGCCGATCAGCTTGCGGTTCCGGGTGAGGCTCAAGCCATGTTGCAGTTCGTTGGTAAACGCGCCGCCGAAGATCGTACCGACGATCGCTCCCGTCCGCATCTTGTCGAGCGGTTTTTCCGGGTAACCAATTTCGCGGAGGGCCTGATCCGTTGCGTCAAGCAGCATGAACTGCAGCGGGTCCGCGCTCTGAATCTGTTTGGGCGGAACCTTATGCTTTTTCCAGTCGTATTCGAAGTCGGTGATGTAGGCACCGGTTGTCATCGGCACCGTCCACGGATCATTCGTCGGTCCGTGTGCGCAACCAACCTCTTTGTTCCACCGGCTCGCGGGGGCTTCCGTGAAGCAATCCTGACCCGAGCTGAGCTGATCCCAGAGAGCATCGATCGTCAGGGCGCCCGGGAGAATGGCGCCGCGACCGACGATCGCGATCGCTTCTTCATCAGCGGGGAGTTCTACCTTCGGCTGATTCTCGACCAGGGCCTTCGAGTACTCCGGATGATAACCCTCGAGTACCACGTGGACGTTCAATCCACCGATACCGAACGCGTTGACTGCCGCGAGTCGAGGTTTGCCCGGAGCGGGTTCGGGCCATGAATAGGTCTGCAGCGGTACGAAGAACGGAATCTCGTCCCAGGGAATATTTTTGTTGAGTTCGGTGATGTTGATCTGCGGCGGAATCATCTGATGATTCATCGCCAGGATCGTTTTCGCGATGCTCGCCATGCCGGCCGTTTCGAGGGTGTGACCGACGTTTGCTTTCACACTTCCCACGGGGATCTTATAGCCGGCGGGGAGTTGGTCCTTCAGGACATCGGTGATCGCTTCCATCTCGGTGGCGTCGCCAACCTGCGTCGAAGTCGCGTGCATCTCGAGAAACTGCAACTGTGTCGGCGAGAGATTTTCCGTGTACGCCCGCTTGATTGCTTCGATCTGCCCTTCTTTACGCGGAGCCCAGAGGCTCTTTCCTTTGCCGTCCGAGGAGACACCCACGCCGCGAACCACCGCTTTGATGTCGTCGCCATCGGCGATCGCCTGCTCAAGGGTTTTCATCGCGAAGATGACATAACCCTCAGAAGCCACGAGTCCATCGGCGTTGTTGTCGTAAGGCCGCGTTCCCGTCGGGGAGACCGACTGGGCCTGCGAGAAGAGCGTCAATGTATCGGAATAGCTGTAGGAAGCCGAACCGACCAGCGCGAAACCGATTTCGCCCAGTTGCAGCGCGCGACCGGCGGCGGCAAAAGCGCGCATCCCCGACGCACAGGCAGCGTCGAATGACATCGCGGGGCCATCCAGGTTGAAGTTGGATGAAATAGCGCCGGCGGCATGATAGGCATTCGCGCAGACTTTAAAAGCGGGGTGTCCTTCGGGAAACTCGGATCGAATGATATCGACCAGTTCATTGACGACTTCATCCTGCTGTCCCGGTACAGCCGCCGCGAGCGCTTCGGAGTCTTTCAGCAGTTCTGTCGAGTGAACGATATTGTAGGCGTGAATCAGCTTGCCGATAGTCTGACCCGGCGGCGTGTGACCGATATAAACCCCCGCGCGACCCACCGGCATGTTCAGTGGATCGTAACCGGCATTCACACAGGCGTCGTACGCAACTTCGGTCAACGTCAGATGCAGTTTGTGAAAGCGTTCGAGCGTATCAACCAGGTTCTTGCATTTCTGCAGGTTGGTCGGAAGTTCGGGTACGATTCCACCCAGTTTCGTGTAAGACCGTGTCGGGTCGTCTTTACGGGGGGAGTAGTTGAGTTCCGGATCGAGACGATCAGGGGGAAGTTCGCCGAGTTGGCTCTTCCCGTTGACGAGCATATCCCAGTACTCTTCGATGTTATCGGCACCGGGCAGACGACAAGCTAATCCGACGATGGCCAGGGGTTTCTCGGAGATGTTATGCATGGTCAGGTCGATCTCTTGTTTTGGAACTTCAATCAGCTGAGTTTCAGAAACGCGAAAAAGAGGGACGTGGTCCCTCATTCTTCACTCCAGTTGTTACCCGCGAACTGGACGCAACGATAGCGCGTCGAGTCCGGAGGGATTCTTTCGAATATTAGAAATCGCAGGACGGATTCGAGTTTTTTCACCCGAACTTCCCGGGAAGCGGAAGATTGAGTCAACAGCTCCCGGTCCGTCCATTATCGATTACGATTTACTGATGAACTGAATGATGCTTCGCAGAGTCGGGAAGTCATCGAGCGACATGTCGGCCGACAGTTCGATCTCAACGTCCAGTTCGACCTGCTCAGCAATCTCACCAAACATCTGAGCTTTTTTGATGCTGTCGATACCCAGATCTGCTTCGAGATCGGCATCGAGTTCCACCATTTCGGCAGGATATCCGGTTTGTTCAACGACAAAGTCGATGAGGAACTGCTCGAGTTCCGCCGGCGTCAGTTTTTTCTTTTGTACGGTCGACGTTGCCGTCGCGGAGCTGGAAGCAGCCGAGCCTGCCGAAGCTGAGACGGCCGGTTGAGCCATCGGGGCGGGTGCCGGTGCAGAGACCGGTGCAGCAACCTGGACAGGCTTAGGTGCAACCGGAGCCACCGCAGCGGGCTGTACAGGAGCGGGCATCACCGGACGAACAGCGACAGGTGCTGGTGCGACAGGAGCCGGAGCAACCGGGGCAGGTGCCACTGGTGCCGGAGCAGCTGGAGCGGCGGCGACGGGTGCGGCCACCGGAGCAGCGGCGGCAGACGCTGCCGGAGCTGAGTTGGCAGCGGCAGGATTCGGAGTGGTGATGAATTCGATGATGCTGCGGAGCGTCGGGAAATCGTCCAGCGACATGTCAGCCGAAAGTTGAATTTCCACATCCAGAACAACCTGCTCGGCGATCTCGCCGAACATCTGGGCTTTCTTGATGCTGTCGATGCCGAGGTCAGCTTCGAGGTCGGCATCCAGTTCCACCATCTCGGCGGGATATCCGGTCTGCTCCACGACAAAGTCGATGAGGAACTTCT
>PABD01000246.1 GCA_002702685.1 Planctomyces sp. | reverse complement strand
GCGCGGCCTGCGCCACCTGCTGGCGGGCCGTATTGAGCGTGCTCACGCGTGATCGGGATGAAGAAGTTGCGGCGGTTCGATAGTTTCGCCGGTCCACCCGCGAGAGTTCGAGGGGTGGAGTTCCGCTCAGGTCGTGGGTCGGACGAACAGCGGCCGGCCGCGAAGGACGCAGACTGTTCGGACGTCCGACGGGGCGGGTATCACGGTCAGCAATCGGCCGCGCGAAACTGGGGAAGTTGAGTTGCTGAAATTGGATCTGCGACGTCGTTTGCGACTGGAATTGTTGCGTCGAGAAGTTCACTTGAGGCTGAACGAGAGGCTGAAACTGGAAGGTGTTGAACGCGATCTGCGGTCCGAAGGAGGGACTGTTCTGAGCCATTACCGGACGGATTCCCGGCGCCGCCAGCAGAAAAAAGGCCCAGAAAATGAGACTGCGCCGCGACATTGTCGTCAGCTCCGATGCGGATGAATGAATAAAAAACAGGGATTCCGCCTGTTTGATCTATCGGCGAAATCCCCGCCTGGAGTTCAATTCCATCTTGCGAGCCGTTCGGGCGCGGGGATCAGTTTTCTTGCGGCAGGTTAAAGTTAGGTAAATTAAGTCCCGGCGGCAAACCTGGGCCTCCCGATGCGCCACCGGCGTCTTCAGCATCCTCGGCACCGACGGGCTCGACGAGTTCCTCGGCGGGGACTTTCAATTTCTCGAAACTCTCTTCCGAGATGACGTAGTACCAACCGGCAAAACGTTCGTTGTTGGTCGCGGCTGTTTTGCGCCCCTGCTCCTTACGCTCGTTGTACTCGGCGAGGTCGGCTTTGTACTGCTGGAGCGCGGCTTCGTATTCGGCGAGGGCCTGCTGATATTCTTCTTCGGACATCCCTCCTTCCGCATCCTCTTCTTCAGAAGATTCCGATTCTTCAGCGGGGGCCTCGTCCGATGCGGGGCGTTCAGCAAGAGCGGGTCCGTCGCCGTCCTCAGCGGTGTCCTCTTCTGTTGCAGCCGGCTCTTTTTCAACTGCTGTTTCTTCGGAGGCCTCTGTTTCTTCCGCAGGCTGTCCCTCCCCTGCTTCTTTTTCAGTCGAGGTCTTTTCGGCGGGAGGTTCCGGCTTGGTCGGTTCGACCGGCGGCTCCCCCAGGAGCGATTCGTCGAAGTTTACGGAGATGAAAAGATATCGCCCCTGTTTGCTGTCGCTGGACGATTCTTCCTCTGCAGCTTCTTCTTCGGCGCTCTTTTCTGCAGCTTCACCTTCCGCCTTTTCACTGTCGTCTTCTTCGCTGGCGGCTTTTTCTTCCTCTTCGCTCGTTTTGTCGTCATCGCTGGAGAGGAAACCGGCTTCGATTTCCTGCAGCGAGCCGGTGAAGACATCACCGAAGCGGAGTGTATACGCGAGGCCGTTATTGGTACCGAGCGCGAGTTCGCCCTGGTCGGCATAGAGGTAAAGTTCATCGTCTTCGTTCGGGGCGATGTAGAAACCGCGTTCCGAGAGATCCTGAGCGAGAGCCTGGATCATCAACTGGTTGTCTTTGAGTGACGCATTGATCTCGACGTTCGCGTTGATGCCTTCCGGCTTCTGGCGGACACCCAGGAGTTCGAGGCTATCCAGCGTGGAGGCCATGGTGCGGACTTTGCTCTGACTGACCTGTTCTTCTTCGCTGGAGAAGTCCGCCAGTTCCCAGTCGCTGCTGGAGTCCGGTCGCGTGAGTTTGCTCACCTCGCCCGGTTGCAGTCGACCGGATTGCGGATCGACGGAATACCGGTTGAGTTCCATTTTGCGCAGGTCTGCCTGACTGATCTTCAGCAGGTCCTGATCGACCCAGTCGCTGAATTTCGTGGACAGGTCGATATCCAATTTAACTTTGTATGTCTCTTTCTCCTCGGGAAGTCGCACGTAGTACTGGTCGGTCTCCCCATCGACTTTATTGCCGATGATGTAATCGACGAGCACCGCGCCGGCGGCATCCTTGATCGTGATGCGGCTGCCGCGTCCTTCGAGTTCGGTCTCTTCGTCACTGCGCGGCGCGATGACGCCATACCGCTTGTGATCGGTTTTGCGTCGACCGGCAAGTGCGTCGCGTTCAATACCGATCAGCGAAGCCGCCGTTTTGGCGAGTCGTTCTTCGGCGTCGGCCGGATAGTTGTTGTAGGTCGGCAACCGGTAGGCCCCGTCATCGAACACGACGGAAAACTCCGGTGAGGTCGCGCTCGCTTCATCAAAGGTATACAGCGTCAGTGAGGCGGCCGCCGTAGGATCCTTGAACTCCGGATAGAACTCGGTGCCGACTTTAGCGAAGTCCTTGAGTTCTTCCGGCTTGGTTGCGGCCTCCGCCCAGATCGCGACAAGGAGTGCGGCGCACGCCAGACCGACGTAAATGGCAGTTCGTTTTGATTCCTGTTTCATCATCTGTGCATCCCGCGGGGAATGTTAAATGTTGTGTTGAATTCAGAAGAAAGATGCTCGCTACTTGAGGCGTCGATCGCTCGCGATGTTGCGTCGTTCGGACGCCATTCGCAGGCTGACGACCACGACTCCGAGAATCAGCGCCGGCATCGGTGAGAGGAAGGTCGCCCAGTAGCGGATGGTATTTTCGGTACTCCGGATGTTCCGCTGCGATTCCGCTCGCGCCTTTTCGATGCGGGTCTCTTTTTCCTGTTCGATCTTCGCCGTTTCGACATCCATCTGCCGCTGTTCACTCTGTTCGAGTTGTTCGAGGCGAACCTGTTTCAAACGGTCACTAATTTCGGTATTCGAGCGGATTTCTTCGGCGCGCTCTTCGAGGCTTTTCCGGCGGTTAGCCAGTTCTTCGTCGGCCGCCTTATTGGCTTTCTCCCGTTCCTTCGCCAACTGGTCGGTAAAGGAGGAAGTCATCTTTTCGACGTAGGTCAACGTGCGATGTTTCGCCCGTCGTTTGCGGAGCGAAATGAAATCATCGACCCCGGCGACCCGGTCGATCGCATTCAGAATAAAGGTGACGTTGTCGAGCTCAAAATTCAGATTACCTGCCCGACGTTCCTGGAAGAAGAAGTCGGAGATCAGGTCGATATCCGCCACGTAAACAACGTTACGGTCATCTCCCGTTACCTGGCAGGCGATGACATGGGTCTCTCCGTCGCGGAAGTACGTCCGGTTCGGTTTGATCTGCACGGAGGGAGTGCGGGCGAACATGTTGAAGCTGGGCGACGTGAATTCATCCCAGGAAAGCAGACCCGAACTTTCTCCCGTGGCGAGGAGTGGTGTGTAGTTCAGATTGCTGTTCGGGGCGGGTTTGATCGTACCCGAGAAGAACGCCAGCACTTCCTGCAACCCGCTGGTGATTTCGCTCTCGTCACTGATGGCATTCGGATTGCCCCCTTTGGGTGTGATGAAGAGGAATTCGGGGGGTACGACGGTTTCGAATTCGGGATGCGGATTGAAGCTGTCCCAGACGATTTCATCGTACTGCCAGGTGAGGCCAAGGGCCTCGAGCAGCGAGGTCGCTTTTCCGTCGCTCGCTTTGGGTTCCGCGGGTTGCTGCATTCCGCCGAACATGCCTCCCCCTTCGGGGGGCTTGGGCTGCCGCGGAGCGTTCGCAATGCCACCCATGGCGGAACTCGAAGCGACGGGGAGCGGGTCGTCGAGAATGACGGCGGGAGCGCCGCTTTTCACGTAGTCGACGAGGTTCGCCATCTGCGGTTCGGTCAGGGACGAGGGCAACACCGCCAGCAGAACATCAATTTTGTCTGTTTCGATCGGCATGTCGGGCGAAATCGATTCGACTTCGTACTGTTGTCGCAGTTCGGAAATAATTTCCCAACGCTGTCCACCGGACATGACCCCGGCGTCGGTCGTTAACACGCCGAGTTTGAGCCGTTTGGCATTGGATACCGTCTGCAGTGAGCGGGTCAGTTCATATTCGATTGGCGTCCCCGGTCCGATGAGCGGGATGACGACTTCGTCGTAGCTGCTGGTGAGCACCACGCCCATATAAATGCGAACTTCCTGACGGCGGCCTTCTTTCTGCGTGACCACGCTGGTCGGCTGGATGCCCAGGATTTCCGCCTCGTTCGCTTCGTCGCTGTAGATTTCGACGTTCACGATGCGGACATCGATTTTGCTGCCGCCGAGTTTATCGTACTGCTTGAGCAAGCCGATCAGTTTGTTCCTGGCATCGACGTATTCGCGGGGGACTTCCTCGCTGATGAAGGCCTGGATGGTGACGGGGCGTTCTTCTTCAATCTTCTTGACCATCTCGCGGGTCGTATCTGAGAGGCTGAAGATCTGCTCGCTGGTGGCATCGGCCTGCATCGAGAGGAGACCGGCGACATTGTTCGAATACAGGAGCGCAAAGAGGAGCACGCCGATCGACACACCACGAATGGCGTAGTGGCCTCCCATATTCTCGTGGGCGGCGTTCGACCAGTGACGGCGGCTGATGAGAATGTAATTCAAATACAGGAAAAAGATCGTGAGCGATACGAAATACAGGATGCCGCTCAACGGGACGAGACCAATGGTGAAGTCAGTCAGTTGATCCGGAAGACTGAGCCCCTGCAGAATGTCGTTGTTGGGAGCGATCCGAGCAATGAAGACGGGAATGGCACACAGGACCGTTCCCCAGACAAAGGCGATGGTGGCGCTGTTCGTCAGCGCCGAGGCAAACATCCCCACGCTGATGAGCGCCGCACCGGCGAGCCAGTAGCCGAAGTAGGTGGCGATCGTCAGCGGAATATCGGGTTCGCCGATGACCATCAGCACGATCACGTGACTGATGGAGAACAACAGCGCCGCGGTATACACGGCGAGGCTGGCGAGGTATTTTCCAAGCAGAATCTCGACATCGGACGCCGGGAGCGTGAAGAGCAATTCTTCCGTTCCCAGCTTTTTCTCTTCCGACCAGGTGCTCATCGTGATCGCGGGGATCAGGAAGAGGAGCAGCATCGGGTAGTAGGTGCTGAGTTGATCGAGATTCGCGAGGTTGTTCGTGAAGAAGAGCGGATTGAAGGCGAGAAACGCACCGGCAACGACGAAGACGACGATAATCAGATAACCGAGCGCGCTCGAGAAATAGCTTTGTACGTTGCGCTGAAACACCGCTTTCAGTACATGCATTCGCAACATGGAATGGTTCCTCTGAATCCTGTGGTTGGCGGTCCCGGGGACGGCCATACTCTATTTTGTTAACGCTGTATTGAGTTAAAGCTGTGTATTAATGCCGTGTGATGTTGATCGCGATTTCAGACCTTCTGGTTTCCGGTCAGTTCGCGGAACCGGGCTTCGAGATCATGCTCGGAACCGGCCATTTCGGCGACAGTGCCGTCGAAAACGAGTCGTCCGGCGTTGATGAGAATCACGCGATCGCAGACCGCTTCGACCTCGGTCAGGATGTGGGTCGACAGCAGCAACGTTTTGGATTTGCCGAGATTGCGGATCAGCGTGCGGACTTCGTGGACCTGGTTCGGATCGAGGCCGCTGGTCGGTTCGTCGAGAATCAATACGTCCGGATCGTGCAGGAGTGCGTGCGCCATGCCGACCCGTTGCCGGTAACCCCGCGAGAGTTTTCCGATTGCCTTGTTCCAGACCGTGCTGAGCGAACATTGATCGCAGACGTAATCGAGTCGGTTGCTCAGTCCCGAGCCCGACATGTTGCGGGCCGCTCCCATGTACTTGAGAAAGCTGGCTGGGGTCATCTCGTTGTAGAGAGGGCCATTCTCGGGGAGATACCCGATCTTCTGGCTCGCGATGATGCGTTCCGTCTGATCCTGCATGAGGTACCCGGCGATCCGTGACTCTCCCTCACTGGGGGCGAGGAAACCGGTCAGCATTTTCATCGTGGTCGATTTGCCGGCCCCGTTCGGACCGAGGAACGCGGCGATCTGTCCTTTGGGAACAGCGAACGTCACTTCCTTCGTGGCGATAAAAGGACCGTAGTATTTGCTCAAACCGCGGGCTTCGATCACCGCCGCGCCATTGGTGTCGGCGGCGGGTTTCGCGGCAGAATTCTCCATCGATGTCACTCCTGAGTCAGTCAGGCAAAGAGGGTTTGAGAATAACAGGTGGGACCGGAACAAACCCGGTTGTTTCTCATCCGAAGTGGACCGGACGAGGGGAGGAACAGATTCTGTTTACTAAATCTTTGAATATAACTTTGGAGTATGTTGTAACCGGCAACCGGGCATCGCGGCAACTCTGTAAGGTGAATTCACGCTCCCCGCCGACGGATTACTTTGATCCACACAGTAATGCCATGCTCAATTTAAGGATCGCATGGCCGCTACCCTGCGATACGGTTGCGGCGGGGAGACTGTTGGAAACGGATCACAATCAAAGGCTCTGCGGCGGATCCACTGGTCCCAAGGCTGTTCCCGTTCCGCGATCAAAAAAAATACCGCGACCGTGGAGGTCGCGGTATCTGTATCTAAGAGAGCCTGAGTCGCCTGCGGCTCATGCTTATTCAAACATCAGATCTGCTGGTTCAGGTTGAACTTCACATTATACAGTTCGAAGATCTTCTGAATGTATTCGCGACGGACCGCCTGGCTTTCTTCCAGCACCGTACGAGCATAGGGTGAAGGCCCGAGGAAGCGCTGCAGTTGTAAAGAGCGACTGAGCGAATCCACAAAGCTCGCATAGAGCGTATTCATTTCCTCTTCGGTCGACGGGCTGCGGGAAATGACTTTGACGATGTACAAGGTTTCGCCACCGGAGTTCGGGACGACCTGCACGCCACCAACCTGCATTCCCTCGAATGTGACTCGCATGAACGTATCATCGATCGCTTCGAGACCTTCGATGTCCTCATTCAATCGGAGTTGCGTCTGCGGGAAGCCCTGCGAGCCCTGGACAGATCGTTCGACCATCCAGGTGAAGGGTTTCACCGGAATGAAGCTCAGCTTTTCGCCATCTTCCTTGCCAGTGATCGTCAAGTCGGTGATCGTTTCGGCGATCTTGCCATCGTTGGCTTTGATCTTTTCCGCGATCTCCTGGGCTCGTTTCGCAGCCGGCGTTTTCGCGAGGTCTTTGACGAGCGATTCCTTCACCTCTTTACGAACTTCACCTTCGAGTTCGGGAATGTGCTCGGAGACGTCCTCGGTCTTCCAGTAGACGTAATGATTGTTATTGAGCCCGGTTCCCGATGTGTGGGAGGGGTAATATAGCTGTCGCCGTCCCGGTTGGAAGACGTTGTACCAGACAGGATCGGTATTGGGGGAAAACATCGTTTCCGGTGAAGCCGCAGGCGTGGAGTTCCCGATGTCCGTGGCCGGATCGAAATTCTCCATCTCTTCCGGACTGCTCAACTCGATGATGTCGACGAGACCTGTCGTTTTGTAGACGAGTTTCGTTTCTTTGGCGATTTTCTTGAGCGCTTCGGTGATCTTCACTCGCAGCGGTTTCAGCTCTTCATATGCCTGAGCTTCGACCTGATCCGAGGTGAGTTCGTCGTTCGCTTCGCGGATGCGATCCTGAGTGTCGAGGCTCGCTTCGCGGTATTCCCGGGACAGTTCGTCCATCTTCCTCTGCGCCTGCTCCACCATCTCGTACATTTTGGCGTTGATTTTGCGATTGAGCAGTTGCTCGCGAATCTGCGCCCGGAGGTCATCGTCGAGTGGACGGTATTCGGGCTGTTTGGTTGCCGGCTTTTGATCAGAACCGGCGGGGGCTTCCTCCGCAGCAGCGTCTGCTGCAGGAGCTTCCTCAGCGGGTGACTCTTCTTCCGCCGGAGTTTCGTTGGCCGGTGATTCCTCGCCAGGTTGCTCTTCTTCAGTGGGAGCTTCTTCAGTGGGAGCTTCTTCAGCAGGTGTTTCTTCGGCGGGAGCGGCTTCGTCCTGAACGGAAGCAAGCGCTGCGGCGCGATTCGAATTCAACGAGGACTGCGGTTCCCCTTCCTCAGCAGGGGCTTCCTCGACGGGGGCCTCTTCTACAGGAGCCTCTTCGGCGGCAGCCTCTTCTGATTCCGGTTGAGGTTCTTCCGTTGGAGTCGACTCTTCGGTCGATTCCTCTGCTGGAGTTTTCTCGGCGGGAGTTTCTTCTGCTGCTGCTGCTTCGGCGGCGGGACGTTCAGCCGCTGCGGGCTCCCGATCGGTTTCGGGAGCCGTCATATCAGGCCCTTCCATCGCGGGACCACCCTCGGCGGCATTGTCCGCGGGGAACGGATTCACGTTCCGATACGTTTCTTTGTTCTCTTCGTAGAATTCTTCGACTTCCTCGTCGGTGATCTCGATTCCCTGGGAAAGTTCATCCTGCAGGGCATCCCGATCGGCCATGAGGTACTCGAGATTTACCTTGCGGGGAACCTTGAAACCGGGAGCGTTCATCCCCAATTCGCGGGGGAGTTTGTCTTTGTATTTGTCGAAGTACTTTTCGATCTCGGAGTCCGTCGGATTGTTGTTCACCAGCGGAATGAATTTTTCCGTCGGGATCGGGACGACCTGCAGTTCCTGCTCGATCTTCGTTTTGCGGAAGGTATCCCAGTAGTCCGAAGGAGTCGGATTGAGATGCCGGGCATGCAGTTTGTACGCGAGGCTCGCCTTGAGTTCGTGACGGAGAATTTCGTTGATTTCTCCGGCGGACGTACTCATCCGCTCGAGAATTTCGTTGAATGTCTTGGTCGTTATCTTGTCCTGCGTGATTTCTTTAATGAAATCGGCCACGACGGTGTCGGTGACGGCTACGCGGAGTTCCTCGCCGATATCGATAAGGATCTTCCCGAGAACGACGTCTTCATAAGTCGGCAGACCGAAGCCGAACGTGACAGGCCCTCCCTGCATCTGCAGGGCTTGGGGTCCCAAAGCCTCTTCCTGAGCAAGCATCAGGAACTGATTTGCCCGGTACCGGTTCTGAACCAGTTCTTCCAGTTCCATCCGTTCCAACGGAACTTCGTTCACGCTGACCGGCGGTTCCGCTTCAGCGAACCCGGTAAACTGCGAACCGAGGACGGCTCCGGCAAGTAATCCGACCGCAGTGTAGATAATGCGGCGACCGGAGTTTTTACCCAGGAAGAAGAAGACGACGGCGCCCAGAAGCGCGAGCATCACCATCGGTAAATGTTGGGGTCGCATCATGTCCAGCACGATGAACGCAAACATCGACAAACCGATGAGCGCGACGGTCAGTTCTTTGGCATATTTTCGGAAATACGAGAATGGAGAACTCATGGGACGCGAGCTGATTTCTAGTGATAAAGGTACGGGTCGAACTTGGTCAGACGGGCCGACAGGCTTGACAGCGACCGGAACGATGGTTTATGGATTGCCGTTTAAATCAGTCACGAACGGGGCTGCGACAGTGGCGGAAGCAGTGAAGACTGCCGCACTCACGAGCTCTTTCAGATTGATCCTCGGGCAGATCGATAATGTTTGTTTGGGATTGGTGTTCAGGAAGTGAGCCGGTCGGAAATCGCAGTGATTACCGCCAATTTTCGCCGACTGTTGACAGGAAGGCTGATGACAGGGTAATCCGACCGTGGAGTCAAGCAGAATCAACTGCCGTCAGGTCCCTCTCCCTTGTATCCCGTCCTCTTTAATATGTGTCCGCTCGTAAGGCCGTTGGAAAAAGGCCCCTGATCGTGACGATCATTAATCCCTGCCGGGTTTACGCGGCGGGAGAAACTGGGAGAATCCGGAATCCTGAACATCGTTCCGCATTGTAGCTTTCATCGCAACCGACACAAGGGCAGCGTGTTAGCGAGAATTAAATAATCGACTCGAGAAAAGATGGGTAATTTCCCCAAGGAGCAGCACTCCGAGGCCCGACAGAGATAGAGAACTGTCCGCCGGCAACTATCCTTCCGAGCAAGATCACGTCCGCTTACAGTTATCCACAAAACGAATACCGCGCCGACAACCGATTTGAATAAATGCAGCACCTGTTGCCGAATCGCAACCGCATGCTGCCCTTGGAGTAAGGTCCATCGTGAGCAAAAAGAAAAAAGCTCTGGTCATCGTAGAATCGCCCGCCAAGGCGAAGAAAATATCGGGTTACCTCGGCTCGGATTACATCGTCAAGGCGAGCATGGGGCATGTCCGCGACCTGCCGGCAAGCGCAAGCGAAATCCCCAAGGCGTTGAAAAAAGAGGACTGGGCGACCCTCAGCGTCAATGTCGACAACAACTTCGAGCCGCTGTACGTCGTGCCGAAAGAGAAAAAGAAGCTCATCAAGGAGCTCAAGGACGACCTCGCCCAGGTAGATGAACTTCTGGTCGCGACGGACGAAGACCGCGAGGGGGAAAGCATTGGCTGGCATCTCATCCAACTGCTGGAACCGAAGGTCCCGATTAAACGGATGGTTTTCTCTGAAATCACGAAAGAGGCCATTCAGGAGGCGATCCAAAATCCGCGGGAACTGGACGAGGACCTGGTCGAAGCCCAGGAAACCCGCCGGGTGGTCGACCGCCTGTACGGTTACACCCTGAGCCCCCTGCTCTGGAAGAAAGTGAAACCCAGATTGTCGGCGGGCCGGGTGCAGTCGGTGGCTGTTCGCCTGCTGGTGCAACGGGAGTGGGAGCGGATCGCATTCCACAGCGCCAGCTACTGGGACCTGAAGGCCCGCCTGAAAACGGACGCAGGCCCCGAATTCGACGCCATGCTCTCGACGGTTGACGGCAAGCGGGTCGCGTCCGGACGCGATTTCGACGAGAACACCGGGAAACTCAAAGAGGGCGCTGATGTTGTCCTCCTGAATGAAGATCAGGCATCGGAACTCGTCAAAAAGTTGAAAACAGCCAACTGGACGGTCACCGATGTCGAAGAACGGACGCAGGTCCGCCGCCCTTACCCACCGTTCACGACAAGTACCCTGCAGCAGGAAGCGAACCGCAAACTGAATATGACGGCGCGGGACACCATGCGGGTGGCGCAGCGGTTATATGAAAACGGGCAGATCACCTACATGCGTACCGACAGCGTGAATCTGTCAAAAGAGGCGGTCACCGCCGCGCGGAAATGCGTGACGGATCGGTATGGCAAGGAATACCTGTATAACGAAGTCCGCCAGTTCACGACGAAATCGAAAAACGCCCAGGAGGCTCACGAGGCCATTCGTCCCGCCGGTAATAAGATGCAGACCGCCGAGGAACTGGGCCTCTCCGGCGCGGAAGCGAAGTTGTACGCGCTGATCTGGAAAAGAACGGTCGCGACTCAGATGGAGGAAGCCCGGTTGCTCTTCCAGACCGTGACCATCCAGGCGGAAAACACCGAGTTCCGGGCTTCGGGTCGACATGTCGTCTTCCCCGGTTTCTTCCGCGCGTATGTGGAAGGGGTCGACGATCCCGAAGCGGCACTCGACGACCAGGAATCGGCGCTTCCTCCGCTCAAAGCCGAAGATCGACTGAAATGCGAGTCGCCCGAAGCACTCAGCCACGAAACCAAACCTCCCGCGCGGTACACCGAGGCGACGCTGGTGCGCAAGCTCGAGTCGGAAGCGATCGGTCGTCCGTCGACGTACGCGAGCATTATCGGCACCATCCAGGACCGGCAATACGCCGTGAAGTCGGGGAACCAGCTGATTCCGACTTACCTCGGCATGGCCGTAACCAACCTTCTGGAAGGTTACTTTCCCAAGCTGGTCGACCTGAGCTTCACCGCCAAAATGGAGCAGTCGCTCGACGACATCGCGACCGGGGACGCCGAACGGCTGCCTTATCTCGAAGATTTTTATCTGGGAGAGGAAGGGCTGCGGAACGAGGTCAAAGTCAAAGAAGAGACGATTGACCCACGCGAGGCGTGTACGCTCAAGTTCACGAACATCAACAAGGACATCCGAGTCGGCCGTTACGGCCCGTTCATCGAAGAACAGGTCAACGGTGATACAGTCACCGCGTCGATTCCGGATTCCATCTCTCCGGCGGATCTGACCCGCGAGACGATCGACAAACTGCTCGAGATCAAAGCGGGCGGCCCGATCGGAACGGGTGACGAAGGTCTCCCGGTGTACGTGAAGTCGGGACCGTTCGGATTCTATATTCAGCTCGGCGACGTGGATGAAGAAGCGGGAACCAAACCAAAACGGGTCAGTGTGCCGGCGAACATCGATCCGAGCCAGATCGATCTGAAATTGGCGCTCAAATTGCTGGAACTTCCGAAGCGGTTGGGGCGTCACCCCGAGACGACCAAAGTTGTCAATGCGGGTATCGGGCGGTTTGGCCCGTATGTCACGCACGATAAGATCTTCAAATCGTTCGGCAAGGACGGCACCGTTGAAGTCGACGGCGAGCGGTATGATGTTCTGAACGTGACACTTGATGTTGCGATCGAGATGCTGAAGACCGCAAAGCGAAAAGCGGCGCCCGAACCGATCCGGACACTCGGAAACTATCCCGAGGAAGACAAACCTGTTGCGATCTTCGACGGTCGTTACGGACCGTACATCAAGTATGGCCGGGTGAACGTGACCGTACCGAAAGACAAAGATGTCCAATCGATCACGCTGCAGGAAGCCGTCGAACTGATCAATCAGAAGGCGGAACAAACCGGCGGAGCAAAGGGAACGAAGAAGGCCGCCAAAAAGAAAGCGACGAAAAAGAAAGCGGCCAGGAAAAAGGCCGCTAAAAAGAAGAAGTCAGCCAAGAAGAAAAGCTGACTCAGAAAGCTGCGACTGTAAGCGAATAACAACGCGGGTGCGATCACCACCCGCGTTTTCGCGTCTCCATTGTTCAACGAAAAGATCGTTCTTTATTGAGGACGCCGTTGAAGCTCCGATGCGAATGTCCCTCAGAATCCGTTTTCTGAACG
>PABD01000245.1 GCA_002702685.1 Planctomyces sp. | reverse complement strand
CTTCTTCAGAATCACCCTGCCCCTGACCGACTATCACTCAAGGTCAATTGGACGTACGCCGCTTCGTTTGCGCATGCCGCTCCGCTCTGCATGAAATACGATACTGATACCGGCCTCCTCAGTCAGGATATTACGATCTTGAATCGACATCTTTTCCCGTGCGCGGAGCAGTTCGTTTCCACGGCACTCGAAAAGCATGACGAATCGCTTGATTCTTACCATTGGATACTGCCGCATATCTCTTCGTATTTCTTTCGGAAGAAAATGGAACGTCTGATCGTGCGACATTGTGGCGAAGGTGACAATCACCCTTCCTGGTGGACGAACCTCGCTACGGCGGGGAACACCGGGGCGGCGAGTATCTATATTCTGCTCGATGAATTCCTGCGAACTCACGACTTGAAATCAGCCGACCGTTTGATGCTGTTTGTCCCCGAGTCCGGACAGTTCAACTTTGTCATGATCAGCCTCACCGTGGTGCATCCATGACTTCATCGCCAAAGCGTCTTGCCATCGTGGGCGGAGGAAGTAGTGGGCTCATCACGTTGAAACACGCCCTAGATCGATTGCCGGATTGGGAAATCGTATGTTTCGAAAAATCAAACCGTATCGAAGGCGTATGGGGGAATCCTTATCCCGGATTCCTATCCACATCAACCAAATACACAACTCAGTTCTCCTGTTACCCGGAGTTCGACGCGCATTGCCAACCCGACGAGGGAGCCAGCAAGGCGGAATTCTTTCGCGACGGCGAATACGGAGCCTACCTGCGTCGATTCGCGGAGAAGTTCTCCCTCCACTCCCATGTTCGCTTTTCGACGACCGTCGACGAGATCACCCGAACTGAAGATGGCGATCGGTGGCGGTTAAAGATTCACTCCCGAGCAAACAGCCAGGACCACACCCACACGGAGGTTTTTGATGCCGTCGTTATATGCATCGGCCTCCATGCCGTCACTCAGCCCGTCAATAGTTCAGTCCACTCACTCTCTGTAGACGATTTGCGTGCCCCCGAAAGAATTGCCGGCCTGCGCGGCAAACGGATTGTTGTGATGGGTGGAGGAGAGTCCGGTGTTGACTACGCGTGGCGTTTGTCGGACCCGGCTTGGAAGAACGAGGTCTATCTTTCACTCCGGTCCGGTATCCGGGTCACTCCTCGATATCACCCGATACGCGGGGTCCCGTCTGACTTTCTCCGAAACAGATTGCTCCTTTCACATCACCCGGGTCTCCGAAACCTTATCGGCCAAAAGTTCGTCAGCTGGCGAATTCGATACCAGGAACTTTTCGAGCGTCTCTTCCCCGGTTCCGTCTCAGCCAGGACTGATGCGAAGCCCGAGAACACGCAACTGGAACATACTCAAAGAAGGAAGGAGTGGGCATTCAAGCTGATGCGGCACGCCAAGGATGACTTGTTCAACATGTTCCACAATAAAAGCGATCTGTTTCTCGATCGCGTCGCTGATGGGCACCTGCAGATCATCGGTCCCCCCGCCGATACGGATGGGAGAACGTTTTATGCTTTCGCGTCAGGCAAAACGGTCGAGGTCAACGCGGAATATCTCGTCCCCGCGATGGGATTCCGCTCCCAACTTTGCGAATTGACCGACGGACAGATCGAACTTTCGCAATTCTACCTGGGTTGCGTGCACGCTGAGTGTTCGAATCTATTTCTGGTCGGCTTTGCGCGGCCGATCATCGGCAATATCCCATCCATAAGCGAAATGCAGGCCCGCTATATCTGCGGAATCATCGCGGGTGATTTTAAACGACCGAAGGAAATTCAAGACCTGCATCAAGCGGATGCCGCGCGCCGTCAGCAGCAGTACAGTCGGATCGACCGAAATGTGATTTATCCCGTGGAAATGATTCCCTACTGCGATGAACTCGCGTGTCTGATGGATAAGTATCCCACTATCCGGAAAACGCGATCGCTTCGCCACTGGTGGCGAATCCAGACCGCACCTGCGACGACAATGCATTATTTCCAGAATGCTGAAGAGGAACCGATCGCTTCGCGTACGGCGCCGACGTATTTACCTGGGGTCCTCATCGCGTTTCTCGTGTTTATGAAACCGATCAACTGGATCTACTGCCTCGTGACTCGCGCGCATAAAAAAAGATGGTAGCCATCGAGGGCTACCATCTTTTTTATGTGTGATCGATTAAACCGTCTCGCGTTCGACGTGACGATTTCGTCTGCTCACTACTCCGCTTTGGTGAAGGGGAGTTTGCCGTCTTCGATCAGGTCGCCGAAGGTTTTGTCTTCGACAGCGCTTTTCTCAGCGGCAGCTTTTTCGAGAGCAGCTTCGATTTTTTCGTCTTCTTTCACGTTTTCTTCACCCAGAGCTTTGCCGACGGCAACGCCGTACGGGTTACGCATTTTCGGGTTCACGCCTTTGCCGTCTTCTTTCGGCGGATGGCAAACTGCACAGCCCGCTTTTTTGATCTCTTCGCTATCTTTGTAGGTCTTGGTGATGACAGCTTTGTACTTGGGGCGAGCTTCGACCGAATTGCTGGTCATGACAACTGTCATGGCAACAAGCAAACCGGCAATGACACTCATCGACATCAGTTTCCGCGCTGTTCGCATTAACACAACCTCCCGAACAGTAAATTCAAAGGATTATGGAGTGGTTTACAAGTGACGTCGTTCACAGACAGTAGTCAATCTGCAGAAGTAAAAGTCCCGGCGTCTGCTTCTTAACCGGTGAGCGCGATTCCCCTCTCGCGAGGCGAGTGGACTTACGCGACTATCCGGTCAGAAAACTGTTTGATAATCACAGCATCGACAACACCTGGAACAGTCAAAAAGAGCGAAAACGCCCTGTTTCGACCTCTCGGTCACGATCCATAAGTACGGATTTATTTAACTGGGACCGCTGAGCAATGTCAACTCACTAAACCGCGCCCGTCAGGATAAAGACCCTCGTCGCGTTGACCTTCTCATCTTTTCAGGATTGCGTTGACAGCGCTGATGCGGCAGAGTATTAGGCGACTCATTCCCGAACCCCGACAGTTCTCCCTTTTCTGTCGCAAATGGGTTCATGTCAATCGTTGCTCTGCCTTGATCCATTGCGAAAGCGGGCAACCTGCACAAACTTTTCCACGCAAACGGACTGTTGTTTTCATGCGAAATTCATCTATGAGCGTTTCCCGACGTTGGACCGCGCTCCTGCTGCTTTTCTCTGCGATTTTGATCACCACGGAGATCGCCGCCGCCCAGAGCGATACTGACAGCAAAAATTCGCGAACCCCCGCCGGTTGGGGGGAGAGTCCGAACATCGTGCTGATCCTTTCGGACGATCAGGCCTGGACGGACTTCGGGTTCATGGGCCATCCGGTCATCAAGACGCCGCATCTCGATGCACTCGCTCGCGAAAGTTATCTGTATACCGACGGCTATGTCACCACCAGCCTGTGCCGCCCGTCGCTCGCCAGTCTGATCAGTGGGTATTACCCGCATCAGCATGGAATCACGGGGAACGATCCCCCGCGCGGGACCGATCGCAACAAAATGCTGAAACATATCGATCGAATGCCGAAGCTGCCGGCAATGCTGGGCGAGAAAGGATACGTGAGCCTGCAGACGGGCAAGTGGTGGGAAGGTGCCCCCGCCCGGGGGGGGTTCACCAAGGGGATGACGCATGGCGATGTTTCCCGGGGTGGCCGGCATGGCGACGAGGGACTCAAGATTGGTCGCGAAGGGATGAAACCGATCTTCGATTTTCTCGACGCGAACAAGGGCACACCCTTTTATCTCTGGTACGCCCCCTTCATGCCGCATACGCCCCATAATCCTCCGCAGCGTCTGCTCCAGAAATACACAAGCCCGGATCGCCCCATCGAACTTGCGAAGTACTACGCCATGTGCGAATGGTTCGACGAGACTTGCGGGGAGTTGATCGACGGACTTTCGGAGCGTGGCCTCCGCGGGAATACGCTGATCGTATTCGTTACCGACAACGGCTGGATCCAGAAGACACCGCAGACAGAACTGCCTGACGGATGGCGACAACCTTTTGCCCCTCGCTCCAAGCGGTCACCAAATGAGGCGGGCTTACGGACACCGATCTTCTTCAATTGGCCGGGCACTATTTCACCCGGAGTCTCCGACGCCCCCGTCACGGCTCTCGATGTCGTGCCGACAATGCTGGCCGCCGCCGGACTCGAAAAAACAGCAGCGATGCCCGGGGTGAACCTGTTTCCGGACGCCGAACCACGTACGGATCTCGAAGACCGAACCCTCTTTGGCGAAATCTTCGCGCATGACCTCGTTGATATTGATCGACCGAGCACCAGCCTGCTGTATCGTTGGTGCCGGGATGGCCAGTGGAAGCTCATTCTCCCGGAAGGGGACGAAGAACCGGTCCAGTTATACGATCTTTCCGTCGATCCTCACGAAAATGAAAACCTGGCCGACGAAAAGCCCGAACTCGTCGAGAACTTGACGGCTCAAATCAATGCCTGGTGGGACGGAGAGACGGACCGGCTGGAGTAAGATCGCCGGAAAGAGTTATCCGCAACAACAACAGAGTAAACGACTTCCGACCGAAGGACGTTTGCGAAAATTTGACAGACGGGACGTCCAGACCTCTTGCTCGAATTTTCCCGATTGAATAAACTTCGAACTCGCGAGGCCACGGAACGAAGAGATTCCTGTCCCTTGTCCATGGACTTTCAATTACCCGGTAGTGTAATGGTAACACAACAGGTTTTGGTCCTGTTATTCTAGGTTCGAGTCCTAGCCGGGTAATTTTTTTATGCGCGCTGCCGAATGCTTGCCGGGCCGAATGCTTGCCGGGCTGACCGACTCTACGCGTGATTGCGGACACGAAATTTAATTATAGCGGGCACGCTGATCCATATTGTCCCGGTCACGTCTGACCCGGTGAAGATCCCGCAACAGCGTCTGATACTGCTGTTCTTCCGCGTTAATATCGCCGTCCCGCTTCTCCAGCATTTTGAGCAGGTACGATTTCCCAATCCACATGAGCAGCTGTCGTTCACGCTGCCGGACGCTACTGGTGTTCTCCAGGTTATAGACCATATCCTCGACTTCGTCTCTGCTTTCGGCTACGAACCCATCCCACTCGGCGGCCGAGGCATTCGCGGATCGCATGCGGAAGTAGTCATCGTGGACGGTGGTGAAGCACTCGTAACATTCATCCGCAAGGAAATGCGGAGGTTTGTTCCACCACTTGTATCCCGCATACGCCGTCGGCACGATCACAATCAACGCGATGACCACATAGATATTGATGATGTAACGCAGAAAACTGTTCGCCGCGGCCGTGGCGATCCAGTCGATCAAATCGCGGAAGAAATTGAAGAAGCGGTAGAGCCAGTCCGAAGGAGAGAGTGACATCGATGGTGCTTTGCGAGCTTTCGGGCGCGCATGGATCGGTGCCACCTTCTCAACTTTTTTCGGAGCCGAGGACGGAGCGGGGGTAGACCGCGTCTCAACCGGAGCACTCTCTTCTACCTGCCCCTTGCCCGCGTCGAGCTTCCGTTTGTGATAAAGCTCGGGGTGAAACTGCCGCAGAATGTCTTCAGCGGCCGACGTGTTATTGC
Organism: Planctomyces sp.; assembly: GCA_002702685.1. Lineage (GTDB taxonomy): Bacteria > Planctomycetota > Planctomycetia > Planctomycetales > Planctomycetaceae > Polystyrenella. The sequence goes on along the minus strand of PABD01000245.1, from coordinate 4,989 downwards.
CGTTGTCGCTTTTTTTACTCATGGCCACTCACACTCTGAAGTAAGTTTGCGTCCAAGCACCTGGTTCGACTCTTGACCACAGCTGGATTCGAATTCCTTTCGCTCCGATCTATTGCGAGTCGAATTATCTCATGCCTCTGTCGTCCTGACATTCGCAAAGTCAATTCCACCCGCGTAGTCGGACGTCATCCCGATCGACGACGCCCATCGCGATCATTTTCCGGCGATCATAAGTCGTCGTCGCCGATGATTTCTCTCGTATTGCGGTTGTGAAGCTTCGCCCAGATTTCAGGAGTAATGCCATCACCCACCCAATGCACCGAGCCATCGAGCCGAAGTGTAAATACACCTGCCGTGTGCATGCTGCGGGCGGTCTGCTGGAAGTTCACTTCGTTTTCGAGCAGGCCACCTGAATAACAGGGCATGCCGACATCAGACAAGTACGTCGCACCGACCGCCTGATGGAGCGCGGTGCAACCGAAGATGTCATCGGAGTCGACGTCCTGGTTATTCGGTCCCGCACCATCTTCCGACATACTTACGACGCCGTGACGGGCGGTCACCGAGGCGCCAATAAATCCGAGCGCCCAGCTGCCGCGAACATCAAGCTTGTGAACGCCCGCACGGATTTCGTCAACCGCAATAAAGTTGGAGGTTCCGGAACGAACGTCACCCGAGTCGAACGACTTGTTCACTCCGGCGATACCATTCCCCCACATCTCGGTGTTGTCTTCATAGATGCGCTCACCATCGACCGAAAAACCGTCAGCACACTCGCCACTGCCACCAGTCGGCCACTCGGCCTGCCCGCTTTCGACATGCTTGAAGCATCCCCGGTTCGGGCCCATGTTGATCGCATAGTTACCCCGGGCATACAGGTTGTCCGGCTGCGACGAGAGTTCCGTTCTGTCATACATGTTTTCGCCGTTATTATAAATGTCCGAGGGACAGATGTAGGTCGCGACGCGTTTAGTTCGGACAACTTCATTCTCAGGGTCGGAGACGGGCAATTCGCTGTTGTACTGCTTGTGCAGATTCCCCTCCTCAATGAAGGGCAAAATCATAATCGCCCAGTTCGCCATCATGCGTGCATCTTCCGATCCCGGAGCATAACCCAGAGCCACCCGGTCCAGAATCCCCACGGCCCAGCGACCGCCGTCGAGTGTTTCCCCCGGAGGACGGGCCCAGATACTGGCAGGAGGCAGTACCCGGTGCAGTTCCTCGTATCCCGCGAGGGCGATTCCAATCTGTTTGAGATTGTTCCGACATTGGACGCCGCGGGCATTTTCACGAGCGCGTTGCACGGCCGGTAACATCAGGGATAAGAGAATCCCGATGATCGCAATGACCACCAGCAATTCCACGAGCGAAAATCCACGTCGGGTTGTTGAACGTGCCATGTTCCATCCTTTGTTGGAATACGGGCAATATTGATCGACGACTTGGTTCTGATAGACGACACTGGACTACCAGGAACGACGCTGCTGGGACGCCATTGTTTAAAGAGGGTATTCTCAACAATGTCGCGAGTGGCAGATTCGCCGCCGCGGCTCATCGCCAGGAACGGTCAGATACTGACCGGGGTAAATTATCTTTAACAGCAGGGCCCGAATTACCCCTGTTTCAATTCTTTATGAAATCGCATTGCGACCGGATCGTTTAAAATCAGTTTCTGGAACCGATCCGCCATCAACGCTGAGAGACGCGACAGCTGAAGCGAACATGCTACGAGTATAGCAGGACCAAAACGGAATATCAATAAAATAAGACGTCCAGCCTCGCCGGAAGACCGACCGCCGGTTGAATGACTTTAGAGGATGATAAAGTGAGAAAATTGCAGGTCTGCGGAAAACCTTGAAATCGCCTATATAAACCGACGCCATGCAGAACCGATTAAACAGACGAGTCTCTATCTTATGTAGACGCTGGCGAATGCTTTCTGGCTCCGACTAATTGCGACGAAGCTCCGATTTTTCCCAATTCGTAAAATTCGTCCGTTTTGGAACGAAAAATGAAAATCGGACGTTCGGAAGCGATACCCGAACGCGCCCCTCACCGAGAATGAAACACCGCTGAAGGAAAAAGGTAGCACAATGAGTTACATCATGGTCGACGTGGAAGCCGACGGACCGATCCCCGGCGACTATTCGATGATCAGTTTCGGCGCGGTGGTGGTCGAGGAGAAACTGAACCGGACGTTCTACGGACAACTCCGTCCCATTTCCGATGAGTGGGTTCCCGAAGCACTCGCCGTGAGTGGCTTTTCCCGGGAAGAGACTCTGGAATTCGACGAACCCGCGGAGGTCATGGAGCGTTTCGCCGCCTGGCTGGCCGAAAACAGTGTCAAGAAGCCGATCTTTATCGCGGACAACAACGGCTTCGACTGGCAGTTCATCAACTGGTACTTCCACCATTTCCTCGGCCGGAACCCGTTCGGCTTCAGCTCGATGAACCTCGGCACGCTCTACAAGGGTGTCATCCGGGACATGTTCAAGAACTTTAAACATCTACGTGACACGCGACACACTCACCACCCGGTCGACGACGCGATTGGAAATGCCGAGGCGATGCTCAAAATCATTGATCGGTATGAACTCAAAATCCGATTGTGATGTCGTACCTGACACACGAGAGTGTCCAAAACATCACCTTATTTCTCACCCGATCGCAACTTACTGCCGCTCCCGGTTTACTTCAACCCCCGACGCCGCGCGGTACAATCCCTATAATCAGACTAACTATGCATGGATTTCGGATGAGAATCCCCGTTGGACTACCGTCGGGAAAGCGATTGCGTATTTTACCAGCTGGCAGAGCGGAATCTTTTTTTTCTCCACGTCAAAAGTCCACTGTCGTCACCTGTTACCGCTCTGCCTGCCGATCAGAGAGAAGTGAACCAATCCCCTCATCTCAGCGATCTGAACTCTCGGCTCCGGAGCGAACCGCATGTCTCGCAAGGCTAATCTCCAACAACCTCTGGCGATCGTGGGGATGGCTTGCCGGTTACCGGGTGCGGACAATCTCGACGAATACTGGGATCTTTTGAAGTCCGGGCGAAGTGGTCTGACGCAGTTTCCCCCCGAACGGGTCAATCCTGATCTCTATTACGATCCGCGCCCGGGCCAGTTCTGCAAAACCTATACGCAGGCGGGTGGGTTCGTCCCGCTTCGTCCAGTCGATCCTGAACTCCTCCCCGTCGATGCCGACGTTCTCAACCAATACGACCGCGCCCATCAGACCATCTGCGAGGTCGTCGCGTCTGCCTGCCTGCATGCGGGATACGATCCGTTCGAGCTTCCGCATCCCCGTACCGCTGTTTTCATCGGCAACTCGTCCGGTGGCAGCGACCTCATCTACGAATTGACGATGACCGACTACGCCGCGGCCGCGGCCGGTTTCCTCGAAGTCGTTCCCGCGTTTACAAAACTTCCGGTCGAGCACCAGGCCATTATTCAGGAAAAGTTGATCGAATCGATCCGCCGGGACCATACTCGCCGCAGCGAATGCCCGGTCCGTGATACGACCGCCGGCGTCGCCGCCACGATGATTGCCAACCTGTTCAACCTCACCGGCCCCGCGGCCGTTTGCGATGCCGCTTGTGCCTCGGCGACAATCGGACTTGAGCTCGCCGCCCAGTCGCTCTTCCACGACCGTGCTGAGATGGCCATTGTCGGTGGCATCTCCTTCCGCAAATGGTACGAGATGGTCGTCATCGCTCAGGCCGCCACCCTGAGCGCGAAAGGCGTTTCCCGTCCCTTCGACGCGGAAGCCGACGGACTCGTCGCCGGCGACGCCTACGCGGCAGTCATCGTCAAAACCCTCGATCGCGCGCTGGCGGAAGGGGACGATATCAAAGCGGTGATCCGGAACACCGCTCTCTCCTCCGATGGCCGCGGGAAGAGCTTCTGGGCTCCTCGCAAGGAGGGACAGGTTCTCGCGATTCAGCGTGGTTACCGCTCCGGTCTCGATCCCAATCGATTGCAATACCTCGAGACCCACGCGACTTCGACCCAGATCGGTGACGAAACCGAGGTTCACAGCCTGATTGAGTCGATCGGTGATCGGGTTAAACATCCGTTGCCGATCGCCAGCGTGAAAGCGAATGTCGGTCACAGCCTGGAGACGGCCGGTCTCTCGAGCATGATCAAAATGATCCTCGCCCTGAATAACAAGACATTACCTCCCGCGATCAACTGTCAGACCGTTTCCCCGAAGATCGACTGGGACAGCATTCCATTCGTCGTGCAGCAGCAGGCGGAACCGTGGGTAGAACAACCGGATGGCTCCCCGCGTATGGCGGCGATGGACGCCTTCGGCATCGGTGGCGTCAACACGCACGTGGTGATTGAAGAATACCGCGAAGGAACAGAGTACACCTGGGACAAAGCCAACGCGCCGGAGAAAGAACCGATCGCAATCGTCGGACGTGGCGCGCTCTTCGCCGGCGGTTATACGGTGGAAGGCTTTGCGGATGTCATTAAATCGCATGTCTCTCAGATCGTTCCCGTTCCGGAAAAACGCCGTCTGCGGGGGCAATCATCGAAATACAACGAAGCCGGATACCTCGCCGACTACGAATTCGACTGGAAGAGCCACAAGGTTCCTCCCAAACTGATTAAACAGGCGAACCCGCTACAGTTCGCGCTGCTTGACGCCGCGGAAGAGGCATTGATCGATGCTGGATACCAGGAAGAGGACTTCAACCGCGAAGAAGTCATCACCGTTATCGGTTCCATCTTTAATAACGACTACGAACTCGATGTGTACTGGGGTTTGTTCTATCCCGAACTGTGCCAGAAGCTCACGCCGACTCTGAAGGAGATCGGCCTCTCCGACGAACAGATCGCGGAGTTCATGGAGAACTTCAAAGAACAGATCATCGCGCTCAAACCGGAAATGCTCGATGACACGGGTAGCGTCTCAGCGAGCACCCTCTCCACGCGTATCGCCAAAAACTTCGACCTGATGGGGGGCGCATTCACACTCGAT
>PABD01000244.1 GCA_002702685.1 Planctomyces sp. | reverse complement strand
GTGAGCAGGTGGATTGCTTTGCGAGCCAGTACGCCCAGAATAGGACCCTTTTTCGTCCAGACCTGCAGTCTCTGGCCAATCAGCATCTGATTGTCCCATCCGCCGATCGTATTCACCGACAGGTAACCATCCGAGTCGATGTGCCGAACCTGCAAACCGATCTGGTCGCAGTGCCCCGCGAGCAGGATCGATGGCTGTACGTCGGGATTGACGGAAGCGATGACGTTGCCGTGCAGACTGGTCTTCACGGAGTCGGTGAACTTGCCGGCAAATTCCCGCACCACTTTCTGAACGGGCTCTTCATATCCCGAGGGGCTGGGGGTGAGAATGAGGTCCTGTAAAAACTGCTTTGATACCTGATCCATGATTCTTTCCGTTTGTAACAAACTCCGTCGAGATAAAAGTCGGCGCCGGGCTGACCGGCTCCGTTGAATCTAGTGGATTCCCACGGCGCATTCCAGTCCGTCCGATGAGCGGGCCGCGTTACCTATCTTCCAGAAGTCGCGGCAATCACCTCTTTTGCAGACAACTTGAGTTAAAAACTGACCAATTCATCCTGATCCCCTTTGACGGAATTTTCAAACAGAGGTAAATTGAGATTGTGGGAACCATTTTTCATTCAAGTCATTTACGATAACGTCGAGGTTCCCTTCCGTCTGAAATTGGGGCCTGCCACAAAACAGGGCACGCCTTTTGCAATGGAATTTGCGTAACAGTATCGAACCGGACCGGATGGACTGCTTCACTCGCCACTTTTCAGATTCTTGACCTTCTGACTTTCCCAAACGGATGCGTGGAAACTCAGAATGCTGCTCAACTGTCAAGAATGCGAATGCGACCGCCACCCGATTCCAGATCGAACAGATAAATGGAGTTTGGTACATGACCGGTCGGTACTGTGCGACTCAGATCGTCTCGTTTGACAGAGCTTCGGGTTCTCTATGTGCTTCTCGAGTAGAGCCCCCCGGATCCGAAGCACCAGAAATGGCTGGCCAAGCGCGGACACCCAGATTATTGGAACGTGCGTTGGAAGTTCCGGCAGTGGTTGCCGAAGCGATCCGACTCACCATTGCCGATCTGGTGCACTTATCATGGAGGCAATTTCATGACCGTCCAAACTCGTTCCGTCGATTCCTCAGAGCTGCTTGCTCAACGGATCAACCTCCTCCTCAAGAACCGTACCGGAGTTCCCATCAAGGATCTCTTAGTCGAGGTGGCTGATCGGGAAGTCTTGTTGCATGGGTACACCAACGCCTACTACAACAAACAACTCGCCTCGCACGTCGTGATGAATGTGATTAACAACCGGGATCTTATCAACAAGATAGAAGTCATCTAATCTGGCATCCTGCCTGGCGCAGCCTTGCTCAAACGATTGATAACGTATTACACAGACACACGCCCAGCTGAATTGGACGTGTGTCTTTTTTTGCGTCCACCCCTCCGGGAACACCCTAAATTCCCCCATTCGGGCTGATCGACAGGGGGCAGATTCGGCACCGAAGGATGTATAAAAATGACGCCGGGAATGCCCAATATCGCGGCAAGCGGGTTGTCTTGCGCGTCGCGGCAGATTTATGATGCAAAATAACTGAGAATTTTCTCGATTGAGGCGATTCACTGCTATTCCTGCCCCATATCCCCACATCAATAGATCAGCAGACCAAAGGCAACATCATGCGACAACTCTCCCTGGCCATACTGGTTCTTCTTCTGGGAACGACCGTTCTCCCTGCGGCTGAGGGCCCCGTTGTCGAACAGCAAGTGGTCATCTTCGGGAAGAAAGGCGAATTCGGGGCGTGGCCCGCGAACCATGGGATGTGGAACTGGGGAGACGAGATCCTGGTCGGTCTGAGTACGGGAACACACAAAGATCTCGGCCCGGAGTATCACAATATCGACCGCGAAAAGCCCGAGAACCACGTTCTCGCCCGCAGTCTGGACGGCGGAGTGACATGGACGATGGAATATCCGGCAGAGAAGGGGATGCTGATCCTCGACGGGCTGCGACACGGCATCATGCCCCCCGATATCAAAGAGCCGACCCCGGTGGAACTGACCGAATCGCTCGACTTCACGCATCCCGACTTCTGCATGACCCTCCGCTTTCACGACATCCATACCGGCTTTTCCCGCTTCTATTATTCCTACGATCGCGGAAAGAACTGGAAGGGGCCCTTCAAGCTGCCGCTGATGGGACAGCCCGGAATTATGGCCCGTACCGACATGATCGTGAACGGCAAACACGACGCCCATTTTCTGCTGACCGTCTCGAAAGAGAACAACCGCGAGGGACGCGTAATCTGCGTCCGCACCAAAGACGGTTGCCTCACGTGGGACTTTCTGTCGTATGTAGGCCCGGAACCCCGCGGTTTCTCGATCATGCCCTCCACCGTCCGCATTTCTGAGAATGAATTGTTCACAACGACCCGTCGACGTGAAAACGAGAGTGTCGAATTGGACTCCGACGGGATGAAATATCGCTGGATCGATTCCTGGCGTTCTACCGACAACGGCCTGAGCTGGGAATTTGCCGGCAACCCGATCGACGATCTCGGGGAAGGTAACCCGCCGGCCCTGATCAAACTGCAGGACGGCCGACTCTGTCTCACGTACGGCGTCCGTAAGCAACCGTTCGAAATGCAGGCGAAGCTCAGCAGCGACAACGGAAAAACCTGGTCAGAGCCATTTGTGCTCCACGGTGATGGCGGAGGACGGGACATGGGTTACCCGCGCAGCATTCAGCGTCCCGATGGCAAGGTCGTGACGACCTATTACTTTTATACGAAGGACGATCCTTACCGGAAAGTCTACGCAACGATCTGGGACCCCGGCACTCCCTGAGTCTGCTACCGGTCAATCACGATCACGACGGAACAGGAGACCTGATGCCCCCATTGCGCATTGCTGACGAAGACTTCCTGAAGGAAGCGATCCGCACCGCCTGCCTGCTGGAGGCGACTGCCCGCAAACCGGGGAATGTGCACGCCGCAGCGGACTTCGCCGACATGTCTTTCGAGGACTTCGTGAAGTCCGCGAATCGGACGGCTCCGGTGCTGGCGAAGGCTTCAATGATGAGCCTTGGACTTATCATTGAAGCGGCGCTGATAGCCAATCACGCGAGTGTCGGCAAGAACACCAATCTGGGCATCGTACTGTTGATCGCGCCCCTGGCGGCCGTGCCGCTCGACGTGCCGCTGCGGGAAGGAGTCCGCAAGGTCCTCAATGAGACCACGGTAGAAGATGCCGTTCGGGTCTATCAGGCAATCAACGTGATCCAACCGGGCGGAATGGGTGAGGTGCCGGAGCAGGACCTGTCGCAGAAGCCGACGGAGTCTTTGCTCGCTGTGATGCAGCGGGCGGCCGAACGGGACCTGATTGCCGCACAATACGCCAACGGATACGAGCTGATTTTCGACGAGTGCCTCCCCTGGCTGCTGACACGCAAAGCGGACTTCGCGAAAGGTTGGGAAGAAATTATTCAATCCCTATTCCTGCGATTGCTGAGTCGGCACGCGGATAGTCTGATTGTGAGAAAAAACGGTCCTGAACTCGCGGCGGAAGTATCACAACGAGCCGAAGCGGTCCTCGAAGCAGGCTGGCCTCATACGGAGATCGCCCGCGAACAATTCGGCCAGCTGGATCGCTGGCTGCGTGAAGATGGTAATCGATTGAACCCGGGAACGACTGCCGATCTGGTCGCGGCCGCCTTGTTCGCCGCACTCCGGGAGAAGATCCTCAAGTCTCCCTTTCAGTTTCGTCTTTCCCTGTAGGTGAACCACATCAGAAAGTGACAGTATGTCGTCGAACTACCGCGTGCGGGTAACCAAAGATCATCTTGTTTTCAGCGCCGCGCATTTCATCACCTTTAATGGAAACATCTGCGAACGACTGCATGGCCATAACTGGCGCGTCGCGGTCGAGGTGGCGGGAGATCTCGATGAGAACTCGTACGTTTACGACTTCATCGCGCTCCGTGACGGCCTGCAGAGCATCGTGAACGAGTTGGACCACCGGGTGATGTTACCGACGAAGCATCCGATGATTTCCGTCGTGCCGGAAGGTAAGGAAGTCATCGCCCGATTTGAGGAACGACGTTGGGTCTTTCCGGAAGAAGATTGCCTGCTGATGGAGATCGCGAACACCACGGCGGAACTGATCGCGTACTGGATCGGGCAGAAGCTCATTGCTCAACTGAAACTGACACCGCAATCCGGCATCGATAAATTGCAGATCGAAGTGGAAGAGAACTTCGGTCAGTGGGCCATCTGCGAATTGAAGATTACAGACTGATTTCTCGGCTTCCGGTCATGCACTCACTCCCTGTAAGTCCTGCCATTGGATGACTACAATGGAGAATGCGGAGCTTCCATTTGATTGCACCGCAACGAACGTACGACATCAAAGAACGTAGATTCTGGAAAGGACGGTACCGTGGCATCACAGTGGGTCATTGACGGGACCATGGAAAACTTTCAGCAACTGGTCGCGGAGGGGTCATTCGACCGCCCGGTTGTCATCGATTTCTGGGCCAGCTGGTGCGGTCCCTGTCGGCAACTCGGGCCGATTCTCGAAAAGCTGGCGGACGAATACAACGGCAAATTTCTGCTCGTTAAAATCGATACCGAAGCGGAACAGCAGCTCGCGGCCTCTTTCCGGGTGCAATCGATTCCTTTCGTGGTCGCGGTCGTGGAAGGGCGGCCCGTCGATCAGTTCGCCGGAGCCATGTCTGAAGAAGAAGTTCGCGAATGGCTCAGTCACTTTCTCCCGTCGCCGGCCGAAGAACTATACCGCGAAGGGGAGAACTACGAAGTCATCGAACCGACCAAGGCGATTGAAAAATTTCGCGCCGCGCTCGACCTGGAACCGGGGTTCGATCTGGCGAAAATCGCATTGGCGAGGGTACTGGTCGATCAGAATCGACTCAGCGAAGCGCGGGGATATCTGGAAGAGCTGGAGGCCCGTGGATTCCTGGAACCCGCCGCGCAACAGGTAAAGAACGTGCTGGAAGTCCGCGAGAATGCCGACGAAGCGGGCGACCTGAAAGAGGCTCGCGCCGCCGTGGAAGCGGAGCCGCAGAATATCGACTTGCAGATCAAACTGGCAGACGCGCTGGCTGTCTCCGGGAAGTTCGAGGAAGCATTTCAAATCTGCCTCGACATTGTTGCCCGCGATAAATCGAGCGACGACGGTCAGAAAGCCAAAGAGACGCTCATCAAGCTCTTTGACATGGCGGGAACGAGTTCCGAACTCGTCGGAACCTATCGCCGGAAACTGACGGCAATGTTGTATTAAATCAATTCAGATCGCCGATCAACAAAAAAGGCACCAGGGAGCGCGGAGTCGCGTCACCGGTGCCTTTTTTTGTTCAGCGTGGTACTTCAATAACTATTCAAGCGACTTCGACACCGAAACCTGCTCGAGTTGCGGAGCTACCTCGATCGGTTCGGGCAAGTAGGGAGCGTAGTCAACGATCCACATGTTGCGGAAGCGAACCGGGTCGCGATGGTCCTGGAACTTGGTGGGAAGCGGATAGTTCCCTTCCGGTTTGCCAGCGCCGGTTTTGGTTTCGATGGCAACGTTATCGTGAATCTTGATACCGTTATGCCAGACGGTCAGTTGCGCGCTGCTGATCTTCTGCCCGGTGACATCGAACTCGGGCTGTTTGAAGCGAATGTCGTAGGTCTGCCACAGGAGAGGTGGGAGACACATATTGATATCCGGTGATTTCTGGCGGTAAAGCGCGCCACAGAAATTGAATTCGGGAATACGACCGAATGAATCGAGAATCTGCACTTCGTAACGACTCTGAATATAAACTCCGCTGTTACCTCGTCCCTGTCCGGTCGCATACGGCATGTAAGGAAGCTTGAACTCAAGGTGCAGGTAGAAGTCCTGATAAAGACCAGCGGTTTCCGTGCCTTCCATCAGCAGGCCATCTTCAGTAATCTGCGGTTCCACAAGCATCTCATTGTCAACACCATCAAACAGCACGATGGCCCCTTCCATCGGCGGTGCGCCAAGGGTGGGGCTGAAGCGGTCGACTTTACGCAGGTAACCGGTCGCCGGGTATCCATGCCACGAGACGAGAGCATATTGATTTTTGACCAGCTGAACTGTCGCAGGACCGCCGGAGAGTTCAACAACCCCGGCAAGTTTGCGTCCGGTGAGCGGAGTCAGGTTTTGACCGTTCCAACCCGAGCCCGGAAGTCCGCCGACGTACAACATCCCCTCGAAGAGGCCATCTCCCATGGAGATCACCTGCAGCCCGTAGTTTTCGTAGTGAGTCTGCGCGAGGGTGGTCGTGAGATTGCCCGTGTATTCCCCCTGGTAGAAGAGATTGGAACCGGCATCCTTGATGTCGGTGATCGCCAGTTTGGTGCGGTCGACGGGTTCCTGGGCGAAGGCCGATGTGGCGGTGCAGACAGTGAAAACGAGGGCGAAACAGAAAGCGAGTGATCCGGTCAATCGTTTAGACAACATATTCAGCTCCAGTGGGGGACCCCGGCGGGGATCGATGTGAGTGTCAGGCAAGCCCGGTTGCTGGTTGAACCGGGGAAAGCGGTGAAGGGGGATTCCGCGCAGGGAGACCGCTGAGTTGTAAACAAGCTCCCTCCAGTTTGCCCGGTCAACACATTTAACGCAAGTTGACACCGGCGCATTTCCCGATTTCAAAGCAGGGAAATATGGACTCGTAGCGGTTTGTTGCCGAAATGCAACATCATCACTGATCACGGGAACATCACGACGTATCTATCGCTGGATGGAAGCGTCAAACGGGCTTCAACTGCCAGAGGCCGCGATAGATGGTGCTGCCAATCTTCCGCTTTTTGCGTTCGAAGCTGGTCTGGTAGTCCATGTCGTGCTCCGGTTGCTGTTCTTCCGGCGCTTCGCGCGGGACAAAGCGGGAATCGTGGTTCATCAATGAGGCGGCGACTTCCCAGTAGTCTTCGACGTCGGTCCAGAAGTGCAGATATCCTTCGTGTTCCAGGATCCGGACAGCGCGATTAATGAACTCGTCGGTGAAGATGCGGCGACGGCGGTGTTTCTTCTTCCACCAGGGATCGGGGAAATAGACATGCACCGCGGCGACGGAATGCGGTCGGATGATCTTGTCGAGCGCTAGGTTGGCGTCTCCCCCCCAGATGCGGCCGTTCGGGCGATCCTGTTTATTCAGACGAAGGGCCCCTCGTCGAGCTTTTTTGAAATCGAGCTCAATGCCGACGTAATTGCGTTCCGGATGCTCTTCCGATGCGCGAAACACAAACAACCCCCGACCGCAGCCAACATCGAGTTCAACCGATTGATCGTTCCCGAAATACTCCCGCCAGTCGAGTTGTTCCGGCAGTTCGTTGAGAGGAACGAAATGAGGACTGAGATCGGGAATAATCGTCGAGGACATGATGCGATGAAAAGAAGATGAATCGGAAAAAGAAGTGCCGCGCAATTGAGCGGGGGAGAAGATGACGATGCAAATCAGCTTTTCTTGAACTCGTGCTCTCGATTGATGGGAACACCGATCATCGAACCGCTGAAGACCATCTGGCCGTTCACGAAGCCCTGAAACTCGAATTCGGCGCGGCGGTTGGCGCGAATTTTACCTGCCTGGGCGGCCAGCACCAGTCGACAATCCGGAAAGACCGGTGCGCGGAAACGAACCTCATTCATCCCGCCGAAGCCGACGTAGTCGCCTTCCAGAATTTTAAATTTCTGGGCGTAGAAACCCGCCAACTGGGCAGCGGCTTCACAGAGAATCACCCCGGGCATCAGAGGGAAACCGGGCATGTGTCCCGTGGTCCAGAATTCTTTGTCTGTCACATCTTTAAAGCCAACAATTCCATGGTTGGCCGGATCGACATGCACAATGCCGGTCAGTTGCTCCATCTCATGACGTTGCGGATTGACCCGGCGGATTTCCTGCAGGTCATAGATTGGCTTATCGTAATTGAAGGAGTTGATGTCGTATAAGGCACGCGGCGGCATCCGAGAACTTCCCTTGGCTGGCAGGCTGATCGATCCCTCTTGGATCGGTCAGTTCATCAGGTTTCGAAACGTATTGAGTTCAAATGGACCTGTCAGGGCAGGCCGATTATCTGTTTGAGTTGGTTGAGGTCTGTTATCAGGCGGTCCGGTTTCGATTGTTCATCCCGCAGTCCCTCGTTTGTCGCACGCAGGCTGACGGCGTCGCCCGCGTACAGAATCGTGCGGAATCCCGCCCGACGAGCCAGCGCCAGCCGCTCCTGCAGCTTGGAACCGACGTAAACGACTTCCCGGGGCGCGAAGCCCGCCTCTGAATATCGAGCGGCCACCTGCTGAAAAAACAAAACAGAGCTGGCGCGAATCCCGATGTCGACGGAGAAGAGCGATAGTGAACGTGAAATTACCGTTTCAGGCGAATTTAGTCTACCTTGACGCTTTAACTGCCGCAACGTTTGGAAGAAGGTAAACCGCTGACCATTATCAGCGATTCCCTGAGCGATGCCGTCCGCGTGAAGAGCCGAGAGCACCTCGGCCGCCCCCGGTTGCAATTCCACTCCCTGCAGGCTCGCGTGGAAGAAATACGAAACCTTGTCGGCCAGTTCGTCCGCCTCTCCAAGCAGTCGAGCATCGTACTGATAATCCCGCTCGCGGAGCCGATCGAAGATCTTCCGCCAGACGACAGAGGAATCGACCTCCGGGGTGGCTCCCTTGTGGACGCCAGCCATCCGATTCTCTTCCAGCAGCTTCGCGTACTGGGGAAGCAACACCTCCCACGGCTCGCCCGGTTTGCGGACCATGCTGTTCCACATGTTGTACTGCTGGATCGTCTTGCTGAGGGCGACCTGCAACGGAACAGGGTGCTCGGTTTGATGCTGCAGCTCTCCCTCGCCAATGCGGACGAGCGTACCGTAGTTCTCCCAGCAGACGGCCCGAACGCTGGGCAGCGGGCGAAACGTCGGTTTGGCCTTCACTGGTCGACAGGGGGGAGGCTTCGGCCAGGTCAGATTCTGTTTTTCGATGAAATCGATGTATTTATCGAGGCTTAACCCCATGGGCACTCCCTGAACTGAGGAGACAGAGCTCCTCGGAAACGTCGCTATTGCCGCGATTTCGCGATTCTGTTAAAAAACGCCCGCCTTTTTACGCTAATTCCCGCTGACGTAAAACCTTATCACGTCCGTTATACCACGGGACCGTTGATAGAAACACCGACGGAAGGACCCGTCCACATGAGCTCCCGCACGAAAACATCCGGCTGGTTAGTCGCGCTCGCGCTGATTCCCGTTTTCTTCTGTATGATCGCACATGTCAACGGGGTGACTTCCGAACCGCTGCCGGAGGCGCGACCGCGGCCGGCACTGGTCTTTCAACAATACGCCGTGGAATGGCGCCATCCCTCCCTGAAGGTTGAGCCTCGGGGGTATTTCGCGTTTGTGAACCAATCCGCCACTCCTGTCCGTCTCGACAGCATCGAACGCGATTGCGGCTGCGTTCGTATCGAGTTGTTTCCAGCCGGTCCGAATTTCACCCCCGTGAATCAACTGAAGCCGGAAGACGCGATCAAAGACATCGATGGACTCAAAATACAACCCCGCGAGGCGTTCTACCTGCGGGCTTCCGTTGATGGCACGACCAAAGAACCGGGATTGCACGAGTTCGATATCAAGGTCTCTTATGAGGACATTAAACCGCGCGAAACAACGTTGCATTTCAACGTCCTGCTTCCCGAAAAGAAAATTGTCCTGGAACCGGAACTGATCACGATCGCCCAGATCGAGCCGAAAGCGACTTCCAAATCGCTCTGGATCGCGGACTATCGCGGGCATGACTTCAACGTGACCTCGATCCGTTCCAATTCGGACTGGTTCACTGCTGAACTTGGCGAAATCAAATACGACGAGATCAAACGCCAGGAAATCGTCGTCACCACCACCGACAAGATTCCGGGTGATCGTGTAAGGGGGATTGTTGAAGTCAACACCGACGATCCAGAGGTCCCGCAGTTGCGTTTTCATGTGTACATTGACGGGATCCAGGGCAAGCTGAAGCCGTTCATCGCCGAGCGCGATTCACTTGTCTTCAAATTCCGACCGGGAAGTCCGCCGGAAGAGGGTTACGTCGGCAGATTGATCTCGCTGCCGGATTATAAGTACCAGATCACCGGCATTGATTGCTCCGTCGACTGGATCAAGCCGATCCTCGGTAAACCGGAGCTCGACGAATTCCGCAACTTCGTTTATCCGGTGCTGTTCGAAATGACGCCGCCAGAGGGAGTCGACACGTATCGGGAGAAGGTCAAATTGACGCTTAATGATCCCGAATGGCCGACGCTCGAGATTCCGATCAAAGTCGATG
>PABD01000243.1 GCA_002702685.1 Planctomyces sp. | reverse complement strand
TCGTAAGAACATTCAGCCGACTTCGAAAACCAGGGATTTTACGCTGTTACGTTTCCGGCTCGCGACGGATTTTGTACGAGATTCGTTGCGAGGTCTGACGGATGATGTCTGATTTACCTCGAAAAGGACATCGCGGGTGGACCGGTAACGGAGAACGACGCATGAGAAATGCGGTCTTCGGTCGATTGAGCGCTACATGTTATCACGATCAGCAGGCAGATGAGAGGGTTTTTCGCGAAAACCATCGACTGGCTTTCGTTTTACTTCGCTTCTCAGCCGTGGTTAAAATGGGCGATCATATCCACTTGTACAATTCGGAGAACGAAGTGTCCGACGAATCCTCTTACTCGCGTCTCTCTTCCGGTGAGCAGGCTAGCACTTCACTGACGCTGCTCGAGGGTTTGCGTAGCGCGGATGCTAAGGCATGGGAGCGAATCGTCGAGATTTGGGGGCCTCTGATTTATGGACGTTGTCGCAAACAGGGGTTCTCTCCCCACGAATCCAACGACCTGACGCAAAACGTATTCATTAGGGTGTACTCCGGATTCGCCGGGTTCGAGCGGGACGGAGAGGGAAGACGTTTCCGGTTCTGGATTTCGACGATCCTTCGTAACGAGATTGCAGAGTTCTGCCGGAAGCGATCCCAGCAGCCGGTGTCAGCGGGAGGAACCGACTTTCAGTTTATCCTGAACTCGCTTTCAGACGTGAAAGACGCTGATGAAGAATGGTGTCAGCCCGCCCAAGTCGTAGCTCAATTTCTGGAGGTAATCCGGCGTGACTTCGAGCCGAGAACTTGGGAAGCGTTTCAGCTGGTCACGTTCAAAGGCTACTCCAATAAGGAAGCTGGGGAGAAGTTAAAGATTTCAACAGAAGCGGTACGTCAAGGAACATTTCGGATTCGGCAACGTCTCAAATCCGAACTGGCGGGCATGCTCGACTGACAATTTTTTTTCGCGTAACGACCATCCGTTTAATTCAGTTGGGTAGCCCTTTTCCCTGTGGTCATGAGTATAAACAGATGAATGGCGAGAACTTATCAGACGGCTCTTTGAGAATAACGTCCGGTGCCGAAGCACCCGAAACTGTATCGATGTCATCAGAATTGACCGACTCGTCGCTGGACGCGATTTTCAAAGTCATCCCCCTCGCCCAGGTTGAACAAATTACTCGGGAAGCCGAATGCCGCGACGCCTTAAATCGCTTGCGGAGCGTTGAGGAGGTGCGACGTCGCTGCAGCCAGCTACAAAAAGCGTCGCCCGTGCTTTCCGGAACCATCGGGGCATACGAAGTGCTGGAGTTGCTCGGGCACGGCGGCATGGGGGAAGTCTACAAAGTCCGGCACCGCCACCTCGATAACCTGCAGGTGATCAAGGTGCTGCATCATCACCGGATCCATGATTCCCGGATTGTGGACCGTTTCCGTCAGGAAATGCGAGTCATCGGTAAACTGGACCACCCTAACATCGTCTCTGCGCATCACGCGGATGAACATGATGGCCTACCCTATCTGGTCATGGACTACGTCGATGGACCTACGCTTGCACAAATTCTCTCCGAACACCGTCGTAACCTTCGGTCGATTCCCGTTAAGAACGCATGCGAGTGGATGCGGCAGGCAGCGCTCGCGGTGCAATACGCGCATGACCGGGGCGTCATTCACCGCGATATCAAACCGGATAATCTGATTCTCGACCGCCGCGGTCACGTGAAGTTACTTGATCTGGGACTCGCCCGCATCATGAATTCGCTGGGCGATTCCGACGAGGAGAATCGGCTTACAGGTGAGTTTCAGGTGCTGGGGACGCCCGACTACATGTCTCCCGAGCAGATGCAGGTTAACGGAGCAATCGACGAAAAGGTCGATATCTACGCAATCGGGGCGACCTTACACGCCCTATTGAGCGGCCAGCCTCCGTTTTATAAATCGGGTGAGCAGAATATCGTGACCAAAGCGCTCCGCATTACCACGGAACCGGCACCGGAACTGCGTGGAATCCGAGACGACGTCCCTGTCGTGCTCTCGGACCTCGTTCGGCGTTGTCTTGCCAAACATCCAGCGGAACGCCCCGGTTCGGCGGACGAACTGGCTAAAGAACTTGAACGCTGGGCTGAACCAGAAACTGTTCTCGGTTTGATCGAACATGATTCGTCCCACACACCAGTAGACCCCGAAACGCAGAACCCCATTCCTGAGGTCACTCCTGCTTCTGGCGTAAAGCCACCACGGAAGAGAAGACTAACTGTTCTTGCCGGGATGGCTGGTTTTTTTCTGCTGGCGCTGCTCGTGGTACGGCTAAATCTGCCCGATGGCGGCGAGCTCATTGTGGAATGCGACGACCCGAATGCGCGTCTTGAACTGGCGGCCGTCCAGGATCAGAGGTCGCATAAGTTCGAGTTAGCGCAACAACCGGACAGCAGTTATCAGTTATCAACGGGGACTTGGAATATCTCTATCTCCGGTGTCGATGCCGACAAATACGAACTGACGGATGATCAGATCACTATCCTCAATGAAGGTCAATCGAAGGTACGAATCGTTCGCCGCAGGGGACAAGCTGAGGTCACGAAGAGGGAGCAGAATCCTTTGGAAGTCGCGAGCGAAACCGAACGTGAACTCGCAACCCTTCAAAATGAAATTCAAGACGCCAAAATCCCGAAAGACGAGGAACTACTGAAAAAATTCCGTTCCGCGGAATGGCGACCAGGTGCTGACTCCCAGTTGCCAGGCTACGCCACCTATCCTCACGGCTGGAACTCCACCGATTTCCATTGGCAGGTCCTGCCCCGTTTCCCACATGTCTCCCCATATTTCACATTGAGTCCTAGGGGAACCTATGTGGCCGCTTATCACGATATCACTTATGACCCTTACGTGCGCATGCTGGATCGAAGAACCGGACGCCTGACGGGCGTGTTCCATCACGGAGGTCGTTACGCCCGACTAATCGACTGGTCACCCGACGAAACGAAGCTCGCTATCTGCTACTGGGACTGGCGAAAGAATGGTCTTGCTATCGTGGAACACGACGGAACGATCATCTCCGAGATCAAATTACCCGATTCCGTGGATAACACGTTCACTCCTTTCTGGAGTCCTGATGGTTCTCGGGTGTTGATCCTCAATTCCGAAAAAGTACTCATGTTGTCGGCGGAGGGAACTGCGATCGCGGGCTTCACTCCCCCTGATCATGGGAGTCGATTGTTTTCCCATCTATGGAATCAGGTGTGGTCGCCGGACGGTGCGATGTTTGCGGTTCCGCATGAGGGAAGCATCAAGATATACGGCAAAGAAGGAGGCCAGATTCAGTACGAGTTCAAAGAGGAAAACGGACTTGCACTGAACCAATGCGTCTGGCACCCGGATGGACGCCGTATCCTGACGAACGCCAGGCCGGCAGACGGGGAACGTAGCGCCTGCCGTCTATGGACCCTGACAGGAGAGTCTGTTCATATTGGCTTCGCCGAGGGGGGCGAGGTGCCCACGGGTTTTTCTCCCGACGGAAAATATCTGATCACGAACTGTGGAAATGTTGTTTCCATGTCGGGGCACACGGGAGCGAAACTCGATTTCGGTAAACTGGCGGGAGTCTATCGGGATGGCATGCAGGTCTACTGGCCGGAACAGGACCGGATCATCGCCGTGAGCCGCGCAATGGGAGCCGGCTATTCCGCCGAGTTTTCCGGCGAAGGGAAACTCCTCGAAGAGTTCATTTATCCGCAGCCTCTCACGCAATTCGCATTCAGCTGGGCAGACGACCGGAATGAGTTGTACTCGATCGGTTCATTCGATGATAACCCGGGAAGACTGAATGCGGCCAACGCCAGTTCCAGTCGATTGTTTGTCTGGTCTCTCGAGCAGGAGAATGATCGATCGATCAATCTGGAACAAAATATCTGTGGTCCTGTCGCATTTCAGCCCGCGGGCGATGCATTCACGGGCTATGCAGGGGATGGATATCTCAAACAGTTTTCATTCGAGGGAACATCGAAGAGTATTGCCCATTCCTTACCCGGCATGTGTGCCTCATGGAGCCATGATTCCCTCAAACTGGCCACGACTGCTCCCTACTGGAATTCAGACAACGTAATTACGATACACAGCGGTGACGAAGAAGTGTCGCTGCTCCCCGCCCGGAAGGGGGGCGTGCTTGGGCTGGGCTGGTCCAGTGACGATCGATACCTTCTGTCATGGGATTCGGAAGGGGAGATTTCGGTCTGGAATCTGAAGAAGCCCGATGCCCCCATCTTCTCCACCACGGGTGAGGGATTCCAGCTGAAACGAGGGAACTATCATCTTTCCATGAACAGGGCGAACGTCTGTTGGCATCCGTCGGAGAATGTACTGGCGATTCCGGTCACTGAAGGCACGTGGCTGTATGAAGTGGAATCGGGGACGGAAACACGAATCCGTCACGAGGCAGAGGGCCGTGGAATCATCACGTGGCTGCCGGATGGAGAACATCTCCTGATCGGCAAGCAGTTGTTTCACCGGAGCGGTAACCCTGTCGCTGAACTGGACATACCGGAATGGGACAACCTTGTTCACGACGTTTGCTGGATGGGCGGACTTCCGGTTCTCAAGACCTACCATCATGTTCATTTTTACAACGAGGCACACGAACGTATTGATCTGATTCGACTGCCAACTTTCTTCAACAATGTCTCGCCGGTTTCCATGCCGATGAGAGGTCTGAATGCCGAACATACCTCTCCCGACCAGCACTACTTCGCCGCTCCCCTGTCCATCAGAAGCAACGGCACCCAAAGCCAGGCAAGTGGCGATATCAATATGATTGATCTGAAACATCGTGATCATCTCTGGGCCGGTATTGGTTTTTCGGATGGAACACAGGTGAGAATTGGGCCCACCGGACAGCTACTTTCTTTTCCCGATAAAACGGATGACTACGCGGCCTACGTGCAGCACTACGGCACGGGGCATCCGGTCGTGCTTACGGAGATGGAATTCGCTTCGCGGGTGTATGCCTCGGCTGCTCAACGTGCTTTGCTTAAAGTAACGGACCTCGATGGCCGAATATCCTTTTTTTCGGAGCAGGGTGAAACAGCCCTTGTGGAATTGCGGGACGCCCGGGACCTGCCCCCGCTCGAGGAAATCACAAACATTGATATCTCTCGCAATCCCTACCTGCAGGATAACGACTTGCGATTCTTATCCGAGTTGCCGGCGCTTTCGACACTCAATCTCGCGGAGAGTCGGATCACACACGCCGGGCTTCAGTTCCTGGAGAAGTGTGAACGCCTGACGTCGCTTAATCTCGCTTCGCTTGCAATCGAAGATTCTCTTATCGACGTGCTACCGCCCGGGCTGGAAGAACTGGATGTCAGTCATACAAATGTGGGTGGCTATTTCCTTCACGAGCTTTCTCGACTCACGTCACTGAAGAGGCTGAACCTGTCCGGCATCAACGCCACAACTGCCGATGTGGCGCTGCTCCGCTCGATGCTGCCGGACTGCGATATCACCTGGGAGGAGGCCGCTGAATAGCTCTCGGTAAACCGTTTTTGCGTAACGCGTGTCGGTTCATATCTGTAGTGGGAGAATCCGTGAACGGCCTCCCTTCAGAAAATGACACTCCTGTTTTTATGAAAGCGGTTTCGCCATGTCACGATCCTTGTTCTATTTGACATTGTTCAGCATTTGCATTCTCTGCCGCGTCACCGGGTTCGCGGAAGAATCCGACTTGGAGCCATCGGATTCTGAGCTCCAGCAGGTGACATTCGAAGTCGTCGCCGACCTGCTCAAAATGGACAAGACCGGGTTCCATACAGACTTGCCCAAATACGAGTGGAGCCAACTCGACGAAGATGTCGCCTCCGCTCTTGTTGAGCATTGGCTTATGGAGAAAGGGAACGAAGAGAATATCATGCTGCAGAACGCGACGGAGGCGGCGAGCGACGTCCATCGATATCGATTCGAAACGGGAGCCTACGATCGATCGTTCTACCACAAATGGGCAGTCAAACAATATCTCTATGAACAGGGGAATGAGCAGGTCGCCCGGTTGGATCAGGCGCGTGATCGCAATGCCAGGTTTGAGGAATTGATTCTGCGAGGAATCCGTCAGACGGTGAACGGTCTTGTCAGAAACCAGCAGATCGAATTTCTGAAAGCCTATTCCGAAGAAACAATTCCCGCGCTGGTGTCCTTAGCTTCAGACACAAAACATCCACTTCACCATCCTAGTGTGCTTATTCTGAAGGACCACTTCAGCGAAGTCGCTTTACCTGCCGAGGTCACGCAAATGGAGACCATGGCCAAGGATGGGGATCCGGAGGCTCAGTGCTACATGGGCTATCGCTGCTATATGGCAAAACAGAACGAGGAATCTTTTGAATGGTACCGAAAGGCGGCCCTGAGTGACTTTGCGGAAGGTCAATTCTCGTTGGGAAATCGCTACCATTTCGGAGAGGGAGTCAAAGCAGATTCCATTGAAGCATTTCGCTGGTACCAAAAAGCGGCAGATCAGGGGCATGCGAAAGCTCAACATAATCTGGGAACCTGTCACATCGAAGGAATTGGCACGGATAAGGATATCCCAACAGGGCTGGAATGGTTGAAAAAAGCGGCCGCGCAAGATTATGCACCGTCTGCAGCTCGAATTGGAATCGCCTATTTCAGTGGGGAAAGCGGAAGCGTCGATTACCACGAAAGTCACAAGTGGTTCGTCCGATCAGCCAAACTGGGAGACGCTACGGCGCAAATGATGCTGGGTGCGTGCTATCAGGAGGGAGTCGGTTGTGAAAAGGACCACTCACGGGCATTAATGTGGATGACGAAGGCCGCCGAGCAGAATCAGCCAGTTGCGCAGATGTACCTCGGCCTCATGTATGCCACGGGGGTCGTGACCGATGTCGATTTGGAACAGGCCGCGTTCTGGCTGAACTGTGCGGCTCAGAACGGGTCCGAGGAGGCCAAGACATATCTTTCCCAGCTTTTCTGAACGATTCTCAGCAGGATTCATGGCATTTTTCATTTTCGCGTAACGCACCTCCGTTGAAAGAGGTGACAGGTTCTCCGACTGACGGAAACCGCTCCCATTTCAACGGAGGTGATGATGTTTCGCCCGCAGCGACCAACACCCTGGCTGTGCCAGCTTTTTCTTACCAGCCTGTTCGTTGCCTCTGGCGGCGACCTTCCTGCCGAAGACGCAGTCGCCCGTCCATGGGCTCACTTTAAGAGCGGTCACCGCGCACTGATCACCCGCCCTCTGGAGGTCAAGTTGCGACTGAAGAGCGAACGGAATAACGAGACAAGAGCTGTCTTGCCAGGATCGCTCGTTAAAGTCCTTTCTTACGAGGGCACGATGCTCGCTGCGGACGACTGGGGCTGCTTCAAAGTCGATGAGTCACAGATCGTGCGGCTTACGAACGATCTTAATGAGTGCCTTAGATCGTTCGACTCGTTTCCTGAAGCCGACCAGGCATTTGCCCGTGGCAGCTATTTCAGCCGTGTTGAGTTGAAGAAAGCAGCGGAGAACTTCCAGAAGGCACTTACCAACAACCCCGATCATGGACCGGCGAGGATCGCGCTGGCGAAAGTTTTCCTGGAGCTGAATCGGCCAGACGGGGCCATCGAGCAACTTAAGAAGATTACAGAAACTAACAACGAATATCCGTTGGCTCAATGTTATCTCGCCAGGATCCAGAAAGATGAGAAACTGCTGGACAAGATCGCTGCTACGGCCCAGGCTCCGCAAGCTGCCTTCATTTTTCTCCAGCAGCAGTTGCTGGAGGACGAGCCGCAGCCGGTACTTACCTCAGTTTTCGAACACTTGATTGTCGCAGCCTCGGAATTCGGTCCGTCGCCAGCGGCTATGCAAACTTATGCTGAAGCGATGACGTCAGACGTGTTCACTGAAAACAACCTGAATAAGGATGTTCACCTGCAGGCCGCCGAAAGCAGCATGGGGA
This sequence comes from Planctomyces sp., assembly GCA_002702685.1. Taxonomy (GTDB): domain Bacteria; phylum Planctomycetota; class Planctomycetia; order Planctomycetales; family Planctomycetaceae; genus Polystyrenella. The sequence continues at coordinate 4,691 of PABD01000243.1, read as the reverse complement.
TGCTACTGGAGTCCGACCCGTGGAATGTTCATGCCTGCAAAATCCTCGGACAACGGCTCTTCTCCAGATCAATGCTGAATCCACGCGAGGCAACCGTCTGGTACGACCGCGGACTAAGTGCGAATCCTCTGTCGGCTGAATGCTGTGCCTTCGCGGGATTTCTACTTTCGATCGATGTCGGTAACCAGTATCAGCCCAACTCGCCAGAACTGCCGTCACAGAAATGGAAATTGCGGGTGATTGGATCGTCGCTGCACCGACTACCGCAGGCCGACATCCCTCTCAAACGGGGCAGCGATATCTCCCCATTTCTACATGGTTACGCGCGTGTCAATCACGGAATCGAGAATCAAGCCAATCTGCTGCATCGCCTGGCCGAGCGGGGGGATGGTTTCGCGATTGAATATCTCACGAACTATTTTGAACTGGACTTTTTACAGGAAAACGCGGAAGGGAAAATCCCGTTGCAGGTGGCAATCGAGTCCGATCATCCGTTTGCCGCAACGGTGCTGACGGAATTGATGCAGGAGTCACGTATCTCTGTCGGCGCACAGACCTCGATTATCGGCTGGGCGATACAGCATCAGAAGTATGCGATTGCGCAGGCTATTCTGGTCCGGCAGACGAAAAGGTTTCTCCCCGAGGAACTCGTCTTCCCGCCGGAACAACACCTGTTGGATGAGCTGGAGAAACGAGTGGCAACGGACCGTAATGCTTTTATCGCGCTCTTGAAGACAAGGTGGGAGGAAGCACAGCAGTCAGCCGATGCGGAGAACCGCCCCGATTATTTTTATCTCGCTGATGAAGCGCTGTTGATTGCCCAGGATTCCTACGTTGCTCTATCCCCCGAACAACATAACGCGTTCCTCCCCGAGATCACACAGAACTACCCGTACCGTCATCGAGAGTCCTTTGATGTGAGGTTGCCTTATCATGCTGAATAAATTCACCGATCCTCTGACGCGTCCGCATAACGCTATCTGGGTGGTAGCTTTTGCGGCTATCATCCTCGTCCAGGAAAATCGATTGCATGCTGCCGAGGACATTGTGGCCGGAACACGAATTCTGTGCATTACCGATGGCTCTCTGCGATCTCCCGGGAAGAGTGCACGAATTGAAGACATCTCCGCGGGTGATGTTCTCAAGGTCGTCGAGACGGGCGAAGCTGGTTTGTTACTCTGCGATGACGTTCGCTACGGTTGGATTGAACCATCTCACGTCAGAAGCCTCACGGATCCTGAGATCGACGCCGTGATTGACCAACTCGATCTCACTCCTGAGAAGCTCGCCTATGTCAAAGGAATGTCGGTTGCGCGAGTCTGGCCCGAGAAAGCACTTGCTCATTTCCAAGAGGTGCTCAGCCAAGAGCCTGACAACTGGAGGGCGGCTCTGTCAGCGTGTCTAGTCCGCCAACGAAGAGGAGATGGGACGGCACTTGCTGACATAAAGAAATTGTACGAGTCCCAGCCGAACAACGTCTCTGTGGCACTTGCATACGCAGAATTACGAAATGACTCCAACTTCACCCGACAAATGTCGGAACATTTTCCGAACTGTCATGCCGTCTGGCGGTTGCTGGGTGTCTCTCATTTGAAGTCCGATGATCCGGCTCGACTTGCTGATGCATCGGATTGTTTTCTTAAAGCCCTCGAAATATGTCCGCATGACTCCAAATCTCACACACAACAGGCGATAGCAGATTTACGTATGTGGGCCACAGTGGCGGGAGAGTTGAAAGGGCCATTTCTGGAACGGGGGAAAATGCATGCATTACAGGCGATCAAGCTCGATCCCTGGGACACTCGTGCGTATGCACTGGTCTCTGAGTTCCTCTGCGCCGAGGGCTACCATGGGCGGGCCGTGCGGATACTGCAGACGAGTCTTGGCCTCGATCCACTTTCCGATGTGACGGTCAGTCAGTTGGCCAGGGTCGATTCACTGATTGATTGGAAAAAGCCAGGTGTTGATATCGACGGGATTTCGATCAAACGGAGTGAACTCGACGGCACCGCACAGTTGTCTCGGGATTTGTCGCATTTAAATCAGGTCGACCTCCCCTTACGTCTGACCGCTGCGGAAATCAATCGACTGCATCATGGAGAACGAACACGGGTCGGTCGGCTACATGATGAAAATGGTGATACTCTTTTGCATTCGTTCGTAGATTCCGGCGCCGCCCGAACAATAAGTCACCTGAATCAGGTCGTTGATCTCGACCTGGACATTACCAACGGACGCGGCGACACGCCGCTTCACACCGCTGTTCGTAACAAGAACTTTGTGCTGACTGGGCAACTGGTACAGCTGGGAGCCAACGTCAATCTGGAAAATGAATCCGGATTGTCTCCAGTCGATCTGGCTGTGAGATTCAAGCTCGATCTGCTGGTGCATTGTCTGTTGCAGACAGAGAAGTTGTCTGTGGAATCGACAGAAACATTGGCGACGTGGTTCGGAATTGAGGTTGATCGAAGCCTTGCCGCGATCCGTGAAGCCTCTTCGGAACGCGTAATGAAGCAGGTTCGTGAGTTTGTTGAACTCGACCTGATTGCCGTTGCTGAGCGCGGGCGAAAACAGGTAAAACAAGCGGATACGCTGAGAAAAGACGCTTATGTAAAGAGTTTGTACACACCACGCTCTAGAGCGCCAATCGTGTATCCGGAGGGATATCACACAGACATCAAATATCCCAACAACAACGCCAATCGGCGACTCATGCGGCGTCTCAATGAAGAAGCCCGACAACAGCAGGAATACGAGGACGAGTTGCGTTCACAAAGGCTCGACACCCTTGAAAATGCAGACAAAGCGATCTTTGAAACGGCGACCGTCGTACAGGAGAATCTACTCGTGATCGACGCATTGGGCATTTTCGTTTTAACGCCTGCGGAGCTGACGGAACTCCGTGAGCAGTATGCGGATTCGCTTGAGGAGGCGGCACTCGACCTGGGATTCAACTGGTACTTTCCCAAACCGCCGGAGCGAAGCGGTGACAACGCCTTGGAGGAAGAAAAATGAAAATGGTTCTCTGTGTTGTGGCTATGGCGGCGTTTTGTCTCACTGCTGGCACGGCCGATGCTGACGAGGTTTTCCGACACAAATGGATTCGTGGTCACCGGGTCTTAGATTTGGCGATAAACCCACAGAATGGCAATGCGGTTTCCGCGGGGGAAGGGGGAATGTATTCGTATGTGGGTGAGCAAAGCAGTCGGATCACGCCGCCAGCTGGCACAATTACAGTCCTTAAAGCGATCTACTCACCGGATGGGCAGTTCTTTTATTCCGTCGCCACTGTCGATGAGGCGAATATCGCCCAAAGAAAGTGTGTGCTGATTAAACAGAAAACCGGATCCGGCACGGAGCTGTTCCGTATTCCTCTCGACCATCAGATCGCTCATTCGCTCGTCCTTTCGCGTAATGGAAAACGGCTGATCATCGGCAGTCAAGGGGGAAGCGGGCGACACGGCGTTATCTGCGTATACAATGCGTCCGATGGTTCGCTGGAGTTCGAGTTGCAACCGGACGACGAACGCACTTGGTCACCCAGAGACATCGATATATCCCCTGATGGTAAGTCGCTCGTCGTCGGGACCTTTCGCAGTGTGGAGTTGTGGGATCTCGAGAGCAGGAAGCGAAAGTGGATCAACGAGGAACACAAAGGTTGGCTTAAAAGTGTGTGTTATTCCCCGAATGGTCGCTTCACGGTGAGTTTTTCAGAAGACTATCCAGAGGAAGAGAGAGCTATTCTCTTTCTGGATGCCGAATCCGGTGAGCAATGTCAGATTTATATGGCGGATCGGCCAATTGTGGATGTGGCCATCTCGCCCGACTCCTCATTGCTGGCAATCTCAACGGATAAGATCGATAGTCATCTCATCTTGTGGTCGATTGAATCGGAACAGCGAATTGCTATTGTGACAGACAAACGTATCAGAGAAGCTCCGACTCATCTTCGGTTCTCATCTGATGGCAAAACGCTCTGGGGAAATCTGGATGGGGTATGTCGCTGGAATATTGGCCCCTACTCCGACTCGGACCGTGCGGCTCAAATGCTGGCCGAGAAAGATTCCGACTACCGAGAATTGCTGCAATTCATTTCCACTACAAAGGATGACCGGGAACTCGTAATCGGTTCATTCTCGGGATTCGACGACGAACATTACCGGCTTCTGCAAGGCCATACGAAGCTGGAGGAGATTACTATTTCCGGGAGCGGCGCCGGTGACTATCGTCGGGTCAGAGCGGGGACCGGGTTTGCCCGCCTCAAAGGTCTGCCGAATTTGAGAGCGATCACGCTGAGTAATATGAGGTTCCGTAATTTCGAAGGACTGGGCGAATTGACTCAGTTGAAAACGTTAAAAATCACGGACGAAAGCGAATCGGATGACTGGGAAGGTCTATCCAGACTGAAGGCCTTGGAAGAACTTGATTTGACCGGAGCCCGCATCGACAACGGGGTCCTCTCTCAGATTGCGGAACTCCAGAATCTCAGAGTGTTGCACCTTTCCCACTATCGGGATAAGCAGGACTCCGTCTCCTTATCGCAAAGCGCACTTCTGAAACTCGCAAAGTTGCCCGAACTCGAAAAACTGACGCTGAGTGGAAGCGGGATTACGGGCAGCAATTTGCCTTCCTTGTCGCGATTTCCGCAGCTGAAAGAACTCGATATGCGAAACTCAGGGGTTGGATGGGGG
>PABD01000242.1 GCA_002702685.1 Planctomyces sp. | reverse complement strand
CATTCGGGCCAGAATGTTGACAAAGTCGCCTCACGTTACAATCCACTGTCCATGTTGCCGCCACGTCTTTCAGTTTGATTTGGATAACCTCCCGCCCTCGGTGCGCGAGGCGGTCAGAATTCAGATGAAACGATTGGGCACCGAGTTCGAATGTCCTCGATGCCGAGCGGACATCTTTCATCAGGAAGCCACATTCCGTATGCCGATCGCTTGATCCAAATCTGCGTAAGTGTTGGCAACCTCGGAATGGTTAGCGTATCGTACGCCGCCTCGTTCCGGGTTTGTGGCAGTAGCGGGGGTCGAGTTTCCAATACTTCCTGGCGTTTTCGAATCCTCCTGAAGTCGCACTGATCGGAATGCGCTCTACTTGGGACGGGGAAGTCTGCGTCCTGAGATGGGCGTTCTCAATCGGGAGAATCGGTGCAATTGCCGACGGAAATGGGTGGGGATCTTCCGTATACTTGATACTATGTGCCGAACGCCCGTTCGATTTCGTGAAGGATGTCACCCCTCCATCCGATAACACTACTATGATCGACATTATCGAAAAATCAGAATTCGCCCGTGAGTCAGAGATGCAGGCTCCGGTCTGGAGATGGCTTGAGAGTGAAGGGCTGATGGTAAAGCCCGAGGTCTCTTTGCCTTGGGGAATCTGCGATCTTGTAGGCTGCGAGTTGGACCCGGAACACAGCAGAAAACGGCTGCAGAGCACCTCATCCCGAACAGTCAGTTCGAGGCGAGCGGTCAACATCCTGACCGAGCTCCCTCATGAACGCTCACGCCGATCGAAGGAACTCCGCGAAGTTGCTGCCGTGTTCGAGGGATACCTCACCACCGAAGAAGTCGAAAGCGAACTGCTCAAACTGGTCGCGCAACAGTTCGCGGTGCAGACCAGGACAGGAAGGTTTAAGCGTACGTTCGACTATGCTCTCGAACGTCACCGGCTCGTGTGTGTCGAATTGAAGCTATCGCGAATTCTCGAAGTCTGTTATCAGGCGAAGGAAAATAAGCAGCTGACGAACGAGTCCTACGTTGCGCTTCCTCTCCACACCGCAAGACGAGTATCCGCTACTCGACCCGAAGAATTGAGCAAGTCCGGGCTCGGATTGCTCGGTGTGACCACCACGTCGTGCGTTGAATTGGTAGCGCCGTTTCAATCGCCTCACATTCAACCGTCGCATGTCACGCAACTGCATTGCATCGAACTCTTCTGGCGTCAATTCGTCAAAGGCAGGAGAGCATCAGCGTCTCGGCAACTCGTGATGGGTTGACGGGGGTTTCCTTCTTCGGGAAACGGGGAAGAGTCCTTCCGATGACATAAGCGCTCGACAGATCCATGTACAGCGTCAAAGCACGCCCTTCGCTGGGTTTTTCTTCAAGCATAGACAGCCACCGAGCGTAGGACGAGGCCACTTGGTTAATGGAATATTTTTTGTCTTGAAGCAACTGAAACTCGGAGTAGATGCTATTCAGGCTTTTGTATGCATCGCTGTCCGAATCAATGATCTCTAGCGCCTCGCCCAGCCAAACCCGCAAGCTGTCGCTCACTCGGATGCGGCGTCTCAATGGCGTCAGCGTTATCCACGATGTATCTGATGAACGCTTATAGCCAGCTGGGATATGATAGCGAAATCCCTTGCCGGCACTGATTGCGGGAGCATCGATCAGGTCACGGGCCCACAGGACGAGGTTCGCCCCCCAATAGGGACCGCCGATTCGCAGGTGGCAGCCGCCGATTGCGCCGTCTAGCATTGTGTGAAATTCGATGAGCTTGGGGAGGTAGCTCGTCATCAACTCCTGGCTGCCACTCATATCGTCTAGTTTTGTATCGACTACCCAGTACGCAGTTGCCCCGGACTCTTTGTAGCGCTTTGCGGCGTTCGCAACGACTGGTTTAGAAAGTTCCTTCGTTAGCTTCAGGTGACGATCCGCAAGGATGATCGGCAGTACAAGCGACCCCGTAAAGTTACGTGACACCCTCCATTCAGCAGTCGCTTTTGCGAGATAGCGGTTAAGAGGGTTGCGAGCCGCTCCCGGAGTGATCGGTAGCTGCGGAACGGAAATCGCGTCAGGACGCGTAACATGGCAAGCGTCAAGAATCGAAAATGCCGCCCTCTTAACCGCGGGCTCATCCCGTTTAGTAATGGACTCAGCTCGAACAAGTTCACTCGCCAGGTCCAACTGATAGAAGGTTGCCTGCCACTTCGGATCGACTCTGGATGGCAATCGATGAAAGCCGTCAAACTCTCCATCGACCCAGAGTGGAATGTCGAAGCCTTCGCCCCGCATTGTCGTCTGCAATAATTTCGCTCTGCTGGAGGTAGTGCGTAACATCCTCGCTTTCGGGAAGTGTTGCTTCACCGTCATCAAGTCTTCAGTGTTGTAGACGAAAGGGATATAGCTATCCATGAGATCGCGGTTCTAATGAAAGGAGTTGCGTCGGCTTTTCAGGTAGCTGCAAAGGTGCTCTAACTCGGGGAAGACGCTGGACTCGCAGATGCCGATTCGGTCGAGTTCCGAAAGAAGTTTGTCTTTGAACTTCGCAAGTACGGGAATGCATAAGAGTGACGAGGCGGTGTTTCGATCAAGGCCGGTATTGTTGGGGCCGTGTAGAGTAAAGACACCTCGTTGAAGCAGGATTCGTTCTGAGTCCCAGACAGGATGAATGGCTATCGCTTCCTTACTGTATTTTCGTCGCTTACCATCCACGTTGAGCACTACGTCTATTATGTCACGGTCGCTGTCCGTATTGAAAATCCGTGGACGCTTCGGGTCTATCAGCAGGTTGAGGTCAATCGGGTTGAGGATGTACACCGCGCCATTGGTGTCCTGCCTTCCGCACGCAAAAAACAAGGCGAGCGCGGCATTCTGTGTCCAGTCAAGCAGGCGAGAGTACAGCCCGTAATGTTGGGCGTGTTGGCTCCAGCTCAGGTGGTCATCGGTCGCCGGAGGCTTTCTGATCTTCAATTGCGCAAGCCGCTTGAAGTGGGGCAGGAGGTTGTCGGCGGCCTGCTTCTCCTGGGAACTATCGAAACGCAGTGCGGACGGGATCAACTTGTAGTCACTATTGCTGTGACCACGAAACCAAAACTCCCGGTTATCGGTGAGTGCCGAGTCTATCACGCGGAAGTAATCGGAGATCGTCTGTATCTGCTGATTGACGAGCCCACAGTCAGGGCCATTGCGGCGATACTCCCGAACGGCCTGAGCATCGAGTTTCGTGAGAGGACTGTTCATGCTGGATTCGATAAATATGCAGCGACGGACCAAGGCGCGAAAATAGTTACACCACCAGTCTGACCCGAGCGCCTCGCCCCGTCAACCGACACTGAATACTTGAACCTTGAGTGATCGCCTGTGTATGCTGCTGAAAGGTTGTAACGACTTATACGACAGGTATGGTTGCATCGGGGAGTTCGCATTTCGTCGATGTTATCCCTGTGGAAGCCGCTTCAGCATGCAACGTAGTTCAAGTCGCAGCTACTTCATTTTGAAAGCCCGCTATCCGTCACGAACACTATAATGTCGAGCGAGACGTAATTTCATCGCAGGCGCCGGCAACCAGTGGACCTTATCCATCCCTCCGGGAGAGTATTTCGTCAATCCCATGACGCGAAGTATCAGACATCGTAGGGGACTTGGTGGAACAGGACATTGCTTCACTCGATGGCAGATCAAAATGCAGTATTATACACGATTTCAACAGAGTTCATTTGACGCCCCCACCAACATGGAATGATGACACAATGTCCGGTGATGGAAAAATTCAGCTAAAGAGCGAAACGACTATTCCTGTCGTCGAGGACTACTTGAATAGTATTGCAGCCTCCCCCCTCCAAAATGTTCAATTGCCCTCCAAACCGATAAGGTCCGCCGGAATGGGAGGAGAATCCGCGCTCATTCAGTTTCTTCTAACTTGGGCACGAAATAACCCCGAAGGCAATGTCATCACTCCCTTTCAACTAGGAAATGCAGAAGGCGAAGCGCATTCACTGAAGCACCTTTCTAGTCGGGCATATTCATTTGTTGCAATGCTCGCAGCGGGCAATGTACTCGCAGCAGACAGTACCACGTCCATACGAATGAAAACAAACCACGCGTGCTCACTACGCGTCGATAAAATGGCAAAGGGACTTCAAAAGGCAGCCTTCGGCCACCGAACCTTCCTCGCCTGCGTTGACCACAGCACCAAGGCATTCATTCCTGCCTTCTATTTCGCCGATGGCGCGATCCGGAACCGGTCTGAGTTTTCCGATTTGGCCGAGGACGTACTAATGTCTCGCGCAGCCGCCTTCACACGGGATCGAATCCGACCCGCTACTCGCCAAGGTCTCGGCTTGTTACTCTACGAACTTATAAAAAACACCCATGATTGGGGACGTACCGGCGTAGATAACGTTCCGCTGCGGCCGTCGATTAGGGGACTGCTCTTCACACGTCTCAATATTATTCTCAAAGGCGCTCTTACGTCCGCCGGTGGGAACCCGTCGCTCGAAGCTTACGTGACTTCACTTGGGCGAAGGAGTCGAGATGAATATGTCCGCTTTCTTGAGTTGTCAGTATTTGACAGCGGACCGGGCTTGGCATCGAGGTGGTTAAAAACTCCTCTTTCCGACGACGTAACAACTGAACAAGAACTCGCTGCTTGCTTTGATTGTCTAACAAAGCATAAGACTACTTCTGGTGCATCGAGCCGTGGGCTTGGTCTTTATGACGTAATGCGGACACTTAACGAACTCAAAGCTTTTATCCGACTTCGTACGGGCCGCTTAGCACTTTTTCGCGATTTTATCTCGTCTCCACTAAACGTCGAGGAGAAGGCAGACGGCCCAACACTATACGACTGGAATTCGGCCTCACCTGAGCCAACTCGGCTCGCACCGTCAACAGGGACACTTTTTACAATCGTGATCCCGTTACTAGAGGAGAGGCTTTGAATGTTCTTCTCGTTTAGATCGGACAATGCTCGTAGTCACAAACACCGACTCGTACTTTTTACAACTTCAGCAATCGAAGCTGACGATCTTCTCGATGCCGTACAGGAGTATTGCGAATGCAACTCTCCCCCTGACGGTATCGATCTGATTACCCCTGACCCCTATGTCGAGGCTTGTCGCACCGCTACGAAGGAAGATCGTTTCCTCACTCGAATGTCTGCTATTTCGCGGCAACTTAATACTCCTGCAGTCCAAGTTCACGGTTTCGGAGTCAAAGGCCTGACCCCCACTGATGATCGGATTGCCGAATTCATTCAGACGGGCCTCGTATCCTTGTATCGGCGCCACAACGGCATGATAGAGGCTACTGCCACTCATCATTACGAGAAACCATCTCTTCGACACTGCTCAGCGTTTCTACGAACCGGAAATGTCTTGATCAACGGGCCGGAGATAGAGTTTATTGCCGCATGTTGTCTAAGATTTGTTCCAGATCAAATGAGCCGTATTTACTGTGACACCGGAGCGATTCACGCGATTGCATATGCGATGTTACGCTTGCTCGCCTTATTTGGCGAAAACGGAAGCCAGAGCATCATCACAAGCTTTGGATCATATAGGCAATTAAAAGAGTTGCGGTTTACAGAAGCAACTTGTGCACTTGTATTGATCTCTGCTTCAACGAGCGGCGAATTATCCAAACAGTTAAGGGAAGTTGAGCCTCGCTTTCGACCTTCTCAGATAGTTACCATTTACTACCTTGGAGACGATGCGGAGCACGAGAACCACGTCTGCAACCTGCTCCACGACCCGGAACGCAATGTTAATGGATACAAAAGGATTCTAAGTTACTCTGCTGATGCCTGTCCAATGTGTCGTGCGAAATCGACGGCGGTCCCAATGACGGGCGACCAGTTCCTTCCCGTAGGTGTAAACGTCTACCCCTTGCTCATCCGCGCATCAGATGCGCCTTCGGGACTTTCTTCCTTCCTACAGCCCCTTGTCGGAAAATCCCTTCTGCGCGCCAATTATTCGGATCCCCAATGCGGAAGCACCTCTGAGGACTTATTTATCGACTTGGAACTCGCTTTCGCTAACGACTATTTCCTAGACGTTGAGCGATGGCGAAATCGGTTTAGTACCCTCGTTGCCCACTCGGTATCACTCGACACGCAGAGGATCGTTTGCCTCGACGATCCGGCGTCCCGTCGCCTCACTGAACGAGTGATCGAATACTGTAACTCAAAAGGCAAGTCTGTCCCATTTATCACTAACTCTGAACTGCAGCAAAACCTTTCGCAATACACTCAAGAAGGTGGCGCAACATTAGTAGTTGCATCTGCTTTTGCAACTGGGCGGCAGTTGTTGGGCGTCGCTCAGGCGTTGCGATATGCTCAAATTTCTGGAGCCATCAACTATGCCATTGGATTTGTCAGACCGAATGATCGAGATGTTCTGAGAGATGTTCGCAGCCACCTTACCTTTGGAGATAATGGTCCTGACGAGCATGGTTTCCACGTACTTGATCAGTTCTTTTTCCCATCAAGGCGACCCGACAAGGAAAATTCATGGCAAAGAGAAGTGAAGCTATTGTCTGATTTGGAATTTTCACCGCCATCCGTCTTGGTTTCCAGAGCTGCAAAAATACAACAAGCATCATCATCTAAAACTCGCGGACTGTTGAACGATTTGTTCATGCCATCGGTAGGCAGGAAGAGACTCATGCTCAGGCCTGGGTTCTCATTCTGGGACTTCGGATATGACCCGCGAGGTATATCTCAAGGGGATGTATACACGACGATTTCTCTTGTATTACACGCTCTTAGACACGGAGGGCGAGAAGACCGTTCGCTCGGACAGTTCGATCATGTGCGACGAGTAATCTCGCCGCGGTGTTTTGAAAGATTTAATGACGGTGTCATTCAAGCCTCAATTCTCCGAGCTGCGCATCCAGTAGAACTGGATTACAGTATTAGTGATTCGCTTAGCGAAGAAATGCATGAGGTACTTCGTACATTATTTAATCAACGAAGAACAGAAGTGGGAGAAGCTGCTATTGAGTTTCTCGTAGCGTTGGCAACAGGCCAACTTCGCCTGACACAATCCTGCATCGGCACATTGTATGAAGAGTTTGCGAACGTGACTCAGTCTTCTATTTGGCATTTCTACTGGGAATGCATTCGTAGAACAATTCTTCTGTCTTAGGCTACGCCAGTCGTCCACTCCTGGCAAAGCACGGTTGCCTGTTCCAGGACGAGTTCCGTTGCCTGGGCCTGCTTATCGGGGGGATAGCCATATTTGCGGAGAATCCGTTTGATCATCACCCGGATTTGAGCTCGGGCGTTTTCCCGTTGCGTCCAATCGACAGTGACGCTACGTTTGACGGCTTCGACGAGGTCGTGAGCGATCAGCTTCAGGGTTGCGTCTCCGAGTACCTGAACGGCGCTGTCGTTCACTTCGAGGGCATCATAGAAGGCGATCTCGTCCTCAGTGAGTCCCAATTCCTCTCCCCGTTTCTGCGCTTCCCGCATTTCTTTGGCGAGTTTGATCAGCTCTTCGATGACCTCAGCAGCCTCCAGAGATCGATTCTGATACTTCAGGACCGCCTCTTCGAGCATCTCCGCAAAAGATCGGGCCTGAACCACGTTCTTTTTCATGCGGGTTTTGATTTCGTCATTCAGCAGCTTTTTAAGGAGCTCAAGCGCGAGGTTTCGCTGGGGAAGCTGTTGAACTTCGAGCAGGAACTCGTCCGACAGAATCGAGATGTCCGGTTTGTCGAGTCCGGCTGCCGAGAAGATGTCGACAACCTCGGTGGATGCGACCGCCTGCGAAACAAGTTGACGAATCGCGGAGTTCATTTCCTCGGGCGATTTCTCCCCTTCGCTAACAGTTGCCTTAATGAGGCTCGCCCGGATTTCCTGAAACAGGCCGACTTCATCGCGGATTTCGAGTGCTTCTTCCAGAGGAACAGCCAAGGCGAACGCTTTCGACAGGGCGCTGACCGATTCGAGGAATCGCTTTTTCCCATCGTCCAGGCTGAGAATGAATTCCATTGCCTCGGCGATTCCAGACATCCGCTCAATCGCCCTGGCATGAAGGAGCCCGGAGTAGTCGAACCCGTGCAGGACATCCTGAACGACTTCATACTTTTCGAGCATCACCGCGACGGCTTCTTTCTGATCGATTGTCGCCTGGCCTTTTCCCCCGCTTTCAGTGTAAGTCTTGAGAGCGTATTTCAACGCGTCAGCGAAGCCGATGTAATCAACGACCAGTCCCCCCGGTTTGTCCTTGAACACCCGATTCACGCGGGCGATAGCCTGCATCAGATTATGTCCGCCCATCGGCTTGTCAATGTACATGGTATGCATGCTCGGGCAGTCGAACCCGGTCAGCCACATATCCCGGACGATGACCAGCTTCAACTCGTCCTTCGAATCCTTGTATCGTTTCGCGAGTTCTTCGCGTCCTCTCTTCGTGCGGATGTGGTGTTGCCAGGCGAGTTCATCGCTGGCGGAGCCGGACATTACGATTTTGATTGCCCCTTTGTCGTCATCATCACTATGCCAGTCGGGGCGAAGTTTGATGATCGCGTTATACATATCAACGCAAATCCGGCGGCTCATGCAGACAATGAGCCCCTTTCCTTCCATCGCTTCCTGCCGATTGTCGAAGTGCCGCACCAGGTCCTCGGCGACCAGATCGACCCGCTTCTCGGTCCCCACCATTGCTTCGAGCGAAGCCCATTTCGTCCGCATCTTCTGCCGGCGGCTTTCCTCTTCTTCGGCTTCAGTGATTTCCTCGAATGCCGCATCGAGTTTCGGGCGTTCCTTCTCGTCGATCTCAATTCGGGCAAGTCGACTCTCGTAGAAGATCGGGACGGTCGCCCCATCTTCAACCGCTCGCAGGATGTCGTACGTGTCGATGTATTCGCCGAAGACCGCCTTGGTGTTTCTGTCGGTGCTTTCTACAGGAGTCCCGGTAAAACCGATGAACGAGGCATTCGGAAGAGCGTCGTGCATGTGGCGCGCGAATCCGTCGATGAAGTCGTACTGGCTGCGGTGAGCCTCGTCCGCGATGACGACGATGTTCCGGCGGTCGGACAGTTTCGGATGAGGGTCTCCTTTTTCGTCGGGGAGGAACTTCTGAATCGTCGTAAAGACGACGCCCCCGGATCCGACCGAGAGCAGTTCCCGCAGTTTATCCCGGCTGTCGGCCTGAACGGGAGTCTGCCGCAGCAGCGCTTTGTT
>PABD01000241.1 GCA_002702685.1 Planctomyces sp. | reverse complement strand
TCTGGTTTGCCGCGATTCCGATGGTGTTCATGCTGATCATGCCCGCTTATGCGCTCGGATGGAACATGTTCAACGAACGCACCGGCTGGTTCTGGCCACTGCGCGAAATGGCCACCGGTGTCGTCACCTGGCAATGGTCTAATTCCCACCTGCTGTTTCTGATCGGGCTGTTGACGCTCGCGTTACAGATCTGGATGGTGATAGAAGGTATTATCATATTCAAGCGTACCCGCGGGCAACTCGAAGAACCCCTACCGCCACTACCCGCGCGGACCGTAACCACCTCTGCGGGAGGTTCGGATTGAAAGGAGTGTTCGATGTCTCTGCGAGAACAGGCAGACGTACTGGTTCGCCAGTTGAAACGGGAAGGCATACGGGACCTTAACGTCCTCGAAGCGATTCGTCGCACGCCGCGCGAACGCTTTGTTCCGGACGCCCTGCGGAGTCGGGCGTACGAGAACACCGCCTTACCCATCGAGGCCGACCAGACGATCAGCCAACCGTCTATTGTGGCGCTGATGACCGAAGCCCTCGAACTCGATGGCAGCGAGACTGTTCTTGAGATCGGCACCGGGAGTGGCTATCAGACGGCGATCCTGGCTCAATTATGTGACCGGGTCGTCACTGTCGAGCGCATCGAAGAACTGGCGAATTCGGCGCGAGAGTTGTTAACCGAAATCGGGTATCACAACATCGAATACCATTTCGGAGATGGGGCCCAAGGTTACCAGGCGGGAGCCCCTTACGCGGCGATCATCGTGACTGCCTCGGCGGCGGCGTTGCCTCAGAAACTCGTTAATCAATTGGCGGATGGGGGACGGATGGTTATCCCCGTTGGTTCCGAAGCGGTACAGATTCTGTATCGGGTGACACGCCACGGTGATCAGATTCATCAGAAGGAACTGTGCCGGTGTCGATTCGTTCCGCTAATCACAGAAAATTGACTCAGATCAGAGATTTCCCCTCGCGCATTCCTGGTGCTGCTCGTAGGAAGTCAGGGAAAGCCTCTAATTTATTTAATGCATAACGTTTGCAATAGTGGTTGCGGTCGCTATACTGAGTCTCCGATATTCAGTACCCTTTCCCCGACGGACTCCCGCCTTCGTCTTCTGATCCTCCACGCCTTTTTTGGCACGCCTTTTTTAGCTTAGAATCGCCGACATGTCCCTACTGCTGCGTCGACTGAAGAAGTCCTTTCGCGAGCCGGACGGTACCGAGCTGCCGATCATCAATATCGAGCATTTCGAAATTAAACCTGCCGAGCAGGTTGCGCTGGTTGGTTCCAGCGGTGGCGGCAAAACGACGCTGCTTCATCTGATCGCCGGTATTCATACTCCTGATTCGGGTGAAGTGATCATCGATCAGGTGAATCTCGCCGGGCTCAGCGAACCCGCCCGCGATCGTTTCCGCGCGATGAAGATCGGCTACATCTTTCAGACGTTTAATCTCCTCCCCGCTTTTACGGCGCTCGAAAATGTTCTCCTGGGAATGAGTTTTTCCGGGGGCAAAGCCGACCGGGCGCATGCCATTGAGCTGCTGGATGAGGTGGGGCTCAAACATCGACTGTCGCACCGTCCGAGTAAGTTGTCTGTCGGTGAACAACAACGGGTGGCGATTGCCCGAGCGCTCGCGAACAGGCCCAAACTGTTGCTGGCGGACGAACCGACGGCCAGCATCGACTCGCGTAATCAGGACAACGTCCTCAAGATGATTCGCGATGTCTGTGACGAGCATAAAGTGAGCCTGTTACTGGTGACGCACTCCCCCGAGGTTGCCGGTCAGTTCGGTCGCGTCGAGACCCTGGCCGATTTCAACAAACCGACTTCGATCGCCTCCGCCATCGCTTGATGCCCTCGACCCAGTCCCCCTTCTCCGGTAAAGCAGCCCGTCCCACCACCTGGATCCCACACTCATGAATCTGGTTCAAATCGCCTGGAAGAGTATTCGTCAACGAAGTCTGGCGTCGTCCCTGACCGCGTTCAACATGGCCCTCGGGGTGATGTTGATGGTGACTGTTCTCGTTTTCTACGGGGTGATCGAACGTTCGTTTCAACAGACCGGTGCAAACTATCAACTGGTGGTCGGAGCGAAGGGAAGTCCGATCGATCTCGTCTTGAGTTCTGTCTACCGCATCAGTCCCCCGATCGAAAACCTCCCTTACATTTACTATGAGCAATTGAAGAACGATCCGCGCGTGGAAGAAGCGATTCCGATTGCGATCGGTGACGTGACGCAGGAAGGTTCGTTTCCGATCGTAGGAACGGTCAGCCGTTATTTCGAACTACCCTATGCGACAGGCAAGAACTTCAAGGTAAAAGCGAAGGCTGGATTTGGTGGGACATTCGATGCGATCATCGGTTCCGAAGTCGCCCGGGTGAATGGATGGGATGTCGGCTCCAAGTTTCAGCTCGTTCACGGTGGTGCGGACGGGGGGCATGTTCACGATGAATATTTTAATGTCGTCGATGTGCTGGCTCGCACCGGCACTCCGAATGACCGGAGCGTGTTTGTGAATCTGCGCGGATTTTATCAGCTCGGTGATCACGACAAGCCGGTCGAAGAAGCGATCTCTCAGCTGCAGAAGTTCTATCCCGAAGGGGTTCCCGGCGGGGAGGAGCGAATGAAAGAGCTGCGCGAGTTCGCGAAAAACGCGGGCGCTCACGATCATCCTCATGGTGAGGGGGAAGACCATGAACATCACGACCATGACCATGGTCACCACCATGCCATCCCCGATGAGCTGAAAGAAGTGACCGCCGTCTTTCTGTTGATGAAGGATAAGGAAGATTATCTCGCCCTCAGTCTGTCGAACGAACTCAAAACGGGCTTTCAGGCCCAGGCGGTGGTGCCAAAACGGGTCATGGCCGGGCTGATGGAAAGTCTGATCGGGAATGTCCAGAAGCTACTGGTGGTGCTGATCGCGCTGATTATCGTCGTGTCGGGGATTGGCATTTTTGTCAGTATTTACAACTCCATGGCCGATCGGCGGCGGGAGATCGCGATTATGCGGTCGCTGGGTGCCCAGCGGCAGACGATCTTCACGATCATTCTCGCGGAATCGATCCTGCTCTGCCTGGGGGGGGGGACGCTCGGGCTCCTGCTGGGACACGGTCTCTTCTTCTTTGGGGCGCCGATCATCGAAAACAACACGGGGCTGGTCATCGACCGCTACGCTTTTGCCCCGATGGAACTCGCCCTCTTCCCGATCCTCCTGTTGCTGGCGATTTTCATCGGATTTCTACCTGGCATGACAGCGTACAGAACAAATGTGGCCGACGTGTTATCAGAGTGACGCCTAACTGTATGTTGTGAAACATGTTAGAGTGATTGCCCCGGCCCGATTGGCCGAAGACGCTCTCAGTCGGGATGGAGCGATTTTTTCAATCAGGTTTTCTGGTCAATTCGAACAGAAATGAGGGGGATTCCCCGCTTCGTTTTCGCGTCATTTCCAACAAGAATACTGGAAACCACGTCACATCCTGATATGATTGAGCCTGATCGATTCAGGCTTTCTAAGTCCTTTATTTTTCCGTCATTTCTACGTGCGCGACCATCTTCAGGATGGTAGCCCTTTAGCCGAGTAAACTGCCATGTCGACACCGGATGCCACTTCCCTGTCCAGTGATTCCGCCTTCGTGTCTCAGGACGAACAGTTAAATGAATTCGACTACAAGCCGATCCCCATGACGGCTGCGGTCGCCGTTGCGCTGGCCGTCTTCAGCCTTTCCGCATTCCTGGCGCTGATCGGCATTGCCGTGGCGCTGATCGGGATCGGCGTCGGTTTCATAGCGATCCGCACCATTAAGAAGGGGGCGGGAGAATACGCCGGAGCCGGACTCGCCCGCTTCGGTTTCTTTGGCTCGATTGCCTGCTTCGTCCTCGGTATCTCTTCGCACGCCTACGCTTACGCTACCGAGGTTCCGGAGGGGCATACGCGTGTGCATTTCTCGTACGACATTTCCCGTCTGCAGTTTGAAGTCGATGCGAACGGCAAACGGGCGATCCCGCAGGAGGTGGCCGAGAACTATGTCGACAAAAAGGTCTTCCTGAAAGGCTACATGTGGAATACAAATATGGACCTGGAAATGCCGAAGTTCATCCTGCTGAAAGATAACGGCAAATGTTGCTTCGGCGGGGACCCGGCGCCTTATGACAACATGCAGGTCGTCATGCAGGATGGGATGACAGCCGACTATCAGCAGGGCCTGGTCGCCGTTGCGGGGACGTTACGAGCCTTTCCCGACGCTCCTGCCGGCCAGCCGGTTTACGTATTGGAAGCGACACAATTCGGACGTGCGAAGACGTCCTTTGGGGCAGAATGAATTATTCTCTGAAATTGCTGCTGTGCTTAAGCGCGATTCTGATCTTCTCCGGATGTGAATCAGACGTCGATCCTGCCGACTACGAACGCCCATCGACCGCGACGTCCGCCAATCCGATTGCGACTCCGGGCGACTCGCCTGCCAGCGATGAATTGGAAGAAGACGCCTACGAAGAAGTCATTCCGGAAAACGCGGACGTACTGACTGACGACGGGGAAAGCCGCGAAACGCCCCGCACTGACGAATCGCCCACTGACGAATCGCTCACGGACGAATCGCCCTCCGCTGACGAGGCGGCTGGTGATGAAGAGGTCGATATCCCGAGCCCCGAAGCAGAGAACGACAGCCCCGATGCCACGACCGAAGAACCCTTAGAGGATCAAACCTCAATTGAGGGTGAAGGATCTGAAAACGCCACGGGGGATACTGCCTCCATTCGCGATAACGTTCCCCGGATGGCGCCCTCCAGTACCGAGGCGTCCGAAGACGCGGAGGAGTCAGATGACTCTGCCACCGAGCCAGTTGCCAATGTCGTTCCGGAAACGGTGGAACTCGATAAGCGCGAGATTCAATTGCTCGTCGAGGACAAATCCTTCAAGACTGTCGGCAAGCCCAAGGCCTTGCAGGTCAGTTACGACGACATCGACCTGCTCAAAGTGCTGAACATGGAGCCGGTCCCGTTAAATGCGGTCGACTATTTTCCCGAGTGGCTCAACGAACTCGACGGCCAGCGGATTCGCATTCGCGGATTCATGTATCCTCCGTTTCAGGAAACGGACATCGAGAAATTTCTACTCGCCCGCGACAACGACATCTGTTGTTTCGGTCGCGATCCCAAAATATACGATATTATTCGTGTAAAGATGAAAGAGGGGACGACGACCGATTACATCCCCAACCGCCCGTTCGATGTCGTGGGTGTCTTTCATATTAAACCTGAACCCCTCGATGACGAGTCGCTGCTCAAACTTTATGAGATTGACGACGCGATGATCATCAATAAATGACGTAACCATTATCTGACGGATTTTCCCCCCTCCGCTGTCCCCCGGCACCCGTTTGATCTCCTGAATAATTGCCCACCCGATCAAAGAGGCTTCCTCATGAAATTCTCTCCCGCCCTGAACCGTTCGTCTCGCCTGTGGACTTCGCTGTTGTGCTGCCTGTTGCTGGTGACTCTGTTCGTGCGACCGCAATTGCTGGAAGCATGTCCTTTCTGCAGCGCTCCGTCACTTACGTTGAGCGAACAGGTCAATCAATCGGACGCCGTTGTGCTCGTCGAATGGCAATCGAGCGAACGGGGAACAGCCGACGAAGCCAGTCGGACAACCGTGAAGGTGGTCGACATTCTCAAACAGTCCGGCAATGGAATCAAAAATGGAGACGAGATTGTCCTCGATCGCTATCGGACTGCCGAGAAGGGGGACCGGATGCTGCTGCTCGGGACAACCGGCGAGAACACGATCGATTGGGATTCGCCACTGGATGTTTCCGAACTCAGCTACGATTACATTAAACAGGCGCCCGCGCCCGACCTGCCGACAACGGAACGTTTGAAATACTACATGAAATTCCTCGAGTTCCCCGAAGAACTCGTCGCGAACGATGCCTATGGCGAATTTGCGAATGCCCCCTACGAAGATATCTCACCGCTGGCCGACAAGATGCCGCGGGAGAAAATCCGGGAATGGATTGAACTGGCTTACTCCGAAGATCCTCAGGACCAGATTCGCGCCGCCACCTTATCGACCCGGATGGGATTATACGGCCTGATGCTCGGACTCTCCGGGACTGAGGAAGATGCCAAACTGCTCGAGAAGAAAATTACCGAACAGAAAACCGACTTCCGCCTGGGAATCGATGGCATCATGGCGGGCTACCTGATTCTCCGAGGAGAAGAGGGACTCGAGTTCATCGAAAAAACCAAACTCGTCCCCAACGACGAAGTCCCTTTCAGCGAAACCTATTCCGCAATGCAGGCGGTTCGGTTCATGTGGAATTATGGAGAAGGACGCATCTCCAAGGAACGCCTGCGGGCATCGATGCGGGTGCTGCTGGAACGCAATGAACTGGCCGATCTGGTCATCGCGGACCTCGCCCGTTGGCAGGACTGGTCGATCCTGGATCGCCTGTACGGGATGTACGGCGCCGAAGGTTATGATGTCGGCGCGATCAAACGTTCGATCATCCGTTACTATCTGACTGCGATTCAGATGGGCAAGAAAGAGGATGCCGATCAGGATACGAAAAACGTCGCCGCCGAGGCGCAGCACTACCTGGACGAGTTGCGGGCAAAGGATCCGAAAATGGTCGAACAGGCCGAGCGTTTCTTCCTGCTCGATTGATCCGGCAGATTTGATTCATAACGGGGTAATTCCCGCTGGTTCAGGACAGGAACGACAGGTGCGCATCCCCTCATATCGTCAGATTCGATCGCAGGAAACCGACCGGGTAATGACCCCGATGATCGACGTCGTCTTCCTGCTGTTGATTTTCTTCGTGTGCGCCTCTTCCGGTCGCTTGAAGGAGTTCCTCCTGCCCACGCCGCTGGCGGCCGGGAATGTCGAGAGTGTTGGCGACGCGCCTCCGCCCGTACCAACCGATCGCGCCTGGGTGACTTTGGAACGGGACCGGGAGGGGATGATGCACGTTAAGATCAACGACCGGGAACTGGCGAACCTCGAAGAACTGGAACTGAGCCTGAAGGAACTTGCGAGCCTGACGACAGAGATGCCCGTCATCATCGACGCGGGAGATGAAGTCACCATGCAGACCGTGCTGTCGGTCTATGACCTCTGTCAGGCGGCGAACTTCCAGGAGATCAGTTTCGCCATCGATCCGGCCGAGACAGCCGCCCGCTGAGTTTCCCGTGGACCCGTTAGATCCTATCCAGGATAAGTGTGGCGGCTATCGTACCCGAAAAGCCCTTGAAAGTAGCAGGCTACGCCGCCAGAACACGCTACGGTTAGCTGGAATTTGCTACAGCTTAGCGCGGGGAAGAGATCGAGGACCGCGTCCCCTGATGGTTGTGCGTATGTTCATCGGCGGCGTTCACGATCGCGGCCATGATATCCATCGTCGTGACGATCCCCGTCAGTTTACCGCGGGAATCGACAATCGGCAGGTGATGCCAATGGCCATCGCACATCAACCGGGCCATTTCGATGAGCGTCGTATTCTCGGGGGCGGATTTGACTTCATGAGTCATATGCTGTTCGACGGTTTCATTCAGGTCGATGCAGATTCCTTTATCGGTTTCGTCAATCATCTTCCAGAGCGAAGGCCAGTCGGGGAAGTTGCTCATGCGCGATGAATGCAGCCGCGAGTCTGGCGCGTCGAAGTCCATGAGGTCACTTATCGACAGGATGCCGACGAGTTCTCCCTCCGCATTTACCACGGGGGCCCCGCCTACATGACGGTCCTGCAATTTATGCAGGGCGACCGAAATCGTGTCCGCAGAGTTGAGTGATACTAAATCCGTCGTCATGACGTGCGAGGCAACCAGAGTGCCCAGCCGTCCCGGCAAGAATGGCATTGGCGGATCTTCCCGTTAATATTACAGATGGGATGAAGTGATAAGTGATCTGGAACATAGTTCCTCACACTTCATTTTATGCGGTTCAGGTCCCCTGGACCAGACGTCGATATCGAGCGAGCGCCATCAGTGGAAAGTAATTGCGGTAGTAGTGATATTTCAGATAGAAGACGCGCGGGAAACCGGTGCCGGTGAACTGGGATTCTTCCCACGTTCCGTCTTCTTCCTGATGATCGAGCAGAAAACGGATTCCCCGGGCGACGGCGGGCGAATCGACTTCTCCGGCGGCCATCAGCCCCATCAGCGCCCATGCCGTCTGCGATGGTGTGGTCTCGCCCGTTCCCTTTAAAGTCGGGTCGTCATACGTGGCGATCGTTTCGCCCCACCCCCCGTTCTCCTGTTGGCAATCCCGCAGCCATTGGGCGGCCTTGATGACGCGGGCGTCGTGCGTGGGAACGCCGATGTCGGTCAGGCCGACGAGGCATTGCCAGGTGCCGTAGATGTAGTTCACGCCCCAGCGGCCGAACCAGGTGAAGTCGCGCTCCTGGTTGCGCCAGACATGCTTCAGGGCCGCTTTCACCGCCGTATGGTTCCGGGAAATGTTGAGCGAGGCGAACATCTCCAGCATGCGACCGGTCAGGTCGACCGTACTCGGATCGATCATTGCATTGTGGTCGGCGAACGGAACCTGCGTGTAGATCTCGCGGGTATTGTTCGGGTAGAAGGCGCCCCAGCCCCCATCTTTCGCCTG
>PABD01000240.1 GCA_002702685.1 Planctomyces sp. | reverse complement strand
TGCAGATGACGCTCAAGTTGAACGGTAAAGTCGTCCAGGATGAACGAACCAGCCTGCTGATTCATGACGTCGCCACAACCGTCAGTTTCATCAGCCAGCACACGACCCTGCATCCGGGCGACCTGATCTTCACCGGCACACCGGGCAAGACCGACGTCATCAAATCGGGCGACGTGGTGGAAGTAGAAATCGAAGGCGTCGGCGTGCTGCGGAATACGGTGGTGGATGAATAATCGCGAAGGTGAGCCGCAATTGGTCAAACCCGGGTGGCCCAGACAATCTCGTCAGAGTTGTCTGGGTTGCGCAGCAACACATAAGCGTTGAAATCTGTTTGAAGATAGAGTCTGAAGATAGAGTCTCTCGACTCTTCCATTGAAAAAGTTGGACGCCTTTGTGTGCCTTCGGCACCCAGACAACACTTCGTGATTGTCTGGGCCACCCTTTTTTCTCCTGGTTCCTTGGTGGTAAATTCAATTCTGCATTTCTTCCACCAGGAAGACCCGTAGCGATCTTGCGCCGTGGGCGCCGATCACGAGGGATTGTTCGATGTCGGCGGTTTTGGAGGGGCCGGAGATGAAGACGCCGAAGTGGGGGGCTTGCTGGAATCCGTCCGTTTCCAGTCCCGTGCGGGGATAGGCCTCGTGCATGTTGTGGAGGATCTCGCTCGCTTTCACGACGATCACCACGTGCTGCGCGATGAAGTAGAGTGCCTTATGTCTGACGACGGCGTCGGTCACCCAGATCGCGCCGTTCTCAGCGACGGCGAACTCACCGGGGACGATGGCGAAGTCGACGTCCTTGAGATCGTGCGGATCATCAATCGCGTCGAGGTCGATACGTTTGTCCGAGGCGATGTCGATGCCCGACACCAGAGAGCAGATCTGCTGGGCATCGTCGTAGTGTGGTTCTTCGTGAAGCTTCCGGCTGACGTCTTCGAGCGATGCGACAACTTCACCGCGACCGCCCACAGCCGAGAGCATCGTGAGGAACTGTTCGGTTGGATTGTCGAACTTGATCCAGTCCTGATTCATGTCGGGGAGCGGGACAGCCGGGACGAGATGTCTGTTGATCGACTTCAAAATCGTATCGCGGGAACTCATGGTCGCTTCCGTTTCTTGTACAGGTCGCGGAAACTTTCCTTCGGGGCCTCGGGCAGTTCCCGTTTGCGTCCCCAGCTGTTGAGCGGGTTGTAGATCATCCACCGCGGCATCACGCGGAGCGCCTTCCGCGCGATGCCGCCACCAAAGGCATACAGGCCGGGGTGTTGGAAGACTTTGGACATCACCTTCATCGGGAAGGTCTTCGAAAGCGGCAGCAGGCCGCGAACGTAGATCTCCCTCCGCCAGGTGAGGAGCTGATGATGCAGGTCGATCTTCACCGGGCAGACGTCGGTGCAGGAACCGCACAGGCTGCAGGCAAAAGGCAGACTTGAATGCTTCGCCGGGTCGGACGCCGGACCGAGGATCGAACCGATGGGGCCGGGAACCGTTGATTGATAGCTGTGTCCACCACTGCGGCGATAGACGGGGCAGGTATTCATGCACGCCCCGCAGCGGATGCAGCTGAGTGAGCTGCGGAATTCATCGCTGCCGAGGATGTTACTCCGCCCGTTGTCCACCAGGACGATGTGCATCTCGCCGCCGGGTTTGGGGCCGTGAAAGTGGGAGGTGTACGTGGTGATGGGTTGCCCCGTCGCCGAGCGGGCGAGCAACCGGGTGAAGAGACTGAGGTGTTCGGGGGCGGGGATCAGCTTTTCGATTCCCATACAGGCGATATGGAGGTTGGGAAGGGCGGTGCCGAGGTCGGCGTTTCCTTCATTCGTGCAGACGACGAATCCCCCGGTGGCGGCGATGCCGAAATTAACTCCCGTGATACCGGCGTCCGCCGCGAGAAAGTTTTCGCGCAGATGCTGCCGGGCGGCTTCGGTCAGATAACCGGGATCACTCGCCCCTTTTTCGGTGTCGAGGAACTGATGGAAGACCTCGCCGACTTCTTCTTTCTTGATGTGAATCGCGGGCAGGACAATATGGCTCGGGGCTTCTTTTTGCAGCTGCACGATACGCTCGCCGAGGTCGGTGTCGACGACTTCCATCCCCGCCGCTTCCAGATGCGGGTTGAGGTGACATTCCTCGGTCAGCATCGACTTGCTTTTGACGACTCGTTTTACATTGTGCTGCTGCAGAATGCGGAGCACGATCTCATTGTGCTCGGCCGCATTGCTCGCCCAGTGGACATGCACACCGAGTTTCTTCGCGTTCGCTTCGAACTCTTCGAGGTACTTGGCAAGATGCGTGATCGTATGCAGTTTGACCTGCGAGGCGGTTTCGCGGAGAGTCTCCCATTCCGGTAACGAGTGCGAGATATTGTCGCGCTTATGCCGCACAAACCAGAGGGCCTTGTCGTGCCAGTGAGCGCGTTCGTCGTTGGCGACGAAGTCCTTGGCGAGTGTTGCGTGACCAGCCATCAGGCGATGCCTCCTTCCGTCGCGTTGACGCGAACAGAACCTTCCGGTTGCCGCCCCGCGAGAATTTGCGCGATGTGCATCACGGCGACCGGTTTCGGTTGTCGGCGATTGAGTCCGTCGAGATGCATCAGGCAGGACATGTCACCCGCCGTCAGAACTTCCGTTCCCGACTCGTAGTGATCGGCGAGACGATCGAGACCCATCATGCAGGAGACCGCTTCTTCCTGCACGGCGAAGGTTCCGCCGAAACCGCAACATTCGTCTTTGCGATTGAGATCGGCGAAGGTGATCCCCTTCATCTGTTCGAGGAGTTGCCGCGCTTTGTTGAATTCTTCGCCAACTGTTTCACTGCTGCGCGCGAGCCTGAGTTCCCGCAGACCATGGCAGCTCTGATGCAGGCCGACCTTGTAAGGAAACTGTCCCTCAACGTGTTCGATTTTCAAAACATCGGTGAGGAACTCGCACAGTTCAAAGGTCTTCGCCTGGAATTCCTGCAGGGCATTCGACAGGGGGAGCATGTCACTGTAGTGTTCGCGCACCATGGCGACGCAGCTGCCGGAAGGGGCAACGACGTATTCGTAGGGGGCGAAGATTTCGATCATCCGTTCGGCAAGCGGAACGGCGGCATCCACGCAGCCTGTATTGGCCATCGGTTGGCCACAGCAGGTCTGGGCTTCAGGGAATTCGACCTCGCACCCGTAGCGCTCGAGGACTTCCAGCGTAGCGAGTCCAACGTCGGGATAGAACTGATCGATGTAACAGGGAATAAAGAGGCCGATCCGGGGCATACGGTCAATTTCGTCGAGGCTGGATCCTGTCGAGGATATGTCTGGCGGCTCTCGGACCCGAAAAGTCGTTGAAAGCAGCAGCCAACGCCGCCAGAACACACTACGGTTTTCTGAACTTCGCGATAGCGGTAAACCAGACAGGCTTCGGAGCAGGTGAACAGGTGGAAAAAATACAGTAGCCCCATTATAGATGACGACGGAGGGAATGCGAACCGGGGGGTGACGGATTGTCGGTCACGAAACCGACGAAAAAAATGCCCAATAGGAATGGAAGTCCTGAGATGAAGGGTGGCGCAGACAATCATGAAATGTTGTCTGGGTGCCGAAGGCACACAAAGGCGTCCAACTCGATCGATAGGAGAGTCGAACGGCCCCTCACACTGAATCCAATTCCACGCTTATGTGTTGCTGCGCAACCCAGACAACGCGGGCGCGATTGTCTGGGCCACCCACTTAGGATTGTCTGGGCCACCCACTTGGGGTTGTCCGGGTTACCCGATAGGCTCTTTTACCCGCGGATTCCGTCGGCGATCTGTTGCAGTCGGTCGTCGAGCAGTTCGCGGCCGTGATCGAAGGAGATGCCGGTTGTGACGGCCCATAGGGGGAGCTTCGCCCATTTGTCTTTTTCGATTTTGACAAGGTCCTTCAGCGTCGTCAGCAGATTCAGGCAATTCTCTGCTTTGGCGGCGTCGGCGACGGCGTCGAGATCTTCTTCGCTGTAGTGGTGGTGGTCCGGGAACGCGCGGAAGTAACCGACATCGAGTCCCAGTTTCACTAGCGACTGGCGAAAGGCTTCCGGGTTGCCGATGCCGCAGAAGGCGGCGACGGGGGATTCTCTCAGTTTGTCGATCTCGATCGAGACACCGCTTGCGCTCAGGAATCGCTCCGGCGGAAAGGAGACTTCGACAGCGGTGAAGTCTTCATCTTCTCTGCCTTTGGCGGCGGCGCGGATTTGCTGCAGCGCTGCCTGGACCTCTTCCACGCGTTCGGGCGAGGCCTGGTTGACGCGGGTGAGCAGGACGAGGTCCGCGCGCTGCAGACCTTCCGGATGTTCACGCAGCAGGCCGCGCGGCAGGAGGAAGTCGTAGCCGAAGGGGGTCGACATGTCGAGCAGCACGAGATCGAGATCCCGCGCGAGGCGACGATGCTGGAACGCGTCGTCGAGTATGACCACTTCCGCGTCGTATTCATCAATCGCCTGTTGAACGGCTTCGACTCGATTCTTGTTCAGGATATGCGGGATGCCGGGGCAGAGTCGATCGAGGACCAGTTTCTCATCGTTAACCGCTTCTTCGAGTTGGTGATATCCGCGGCTGATGATGACAACGCGAAATCCTTTGCGATCGAACCAGTTCGCGATGTAGGAGACAACCGGCGTCTTCCCGGTCCCTCCAGCCGTCAGATTGCCGACGCTGACGACGGCGCACGCGGCGTGATGCGACTTGAACCAGTTGACATCGTAACTGAAGTTCCGGAACCACACCCCCGTTCCATACAGAAAGGAAGCGGCATACAGCAGCCCGCGCGACAGGCTCGGTACGAATCCTTTCGCTTCACCGGAAATCAGGTTACGGAATTTCGCCTCATCCATCCGGCCGGTCCGTCAGGTCATGTGGGAGGAGATGCATACAGGGAAGAGCCCAGGTGGCCCGGACAATCTCAAGGACAGGGGTGGCCCGGGCAATCGCGTCCGCGTTGTCTGGGGGCCGAAGGCACACAAAGGTGTCCAGGTTGTTCTATGGGAGAGTCGAGAGACTCTGTCTTTCAATCGCATTCAACGCTTATGTGTTGCTGCGCAACCCCGACAACACTTCGTGATTGTCTGGGTCACCCATCAAAAGAGTGCCCGGGCTGCCCGTCTATCTGTGATTCAAATAGAAACACCCGGCTTCCCAAGGGAGAAGGCCGGGCGTTCGGATCATCTCTATGTCTAAGATTGTACCAGCAGATTAACCTGCTGTACTACAATTTTTTACAAATTGCTTCGGCCATTTCCTGGGTACCGACGGCGGTCGGGTCGTTGCGGTCTGGTTTGAGGTCGTAGGTGACATCTTTGCCTTCGGCAATAACAGTGGCCACGGCGTTGTCGAGTCGCTCGGCGGCTTCGTGTTCACCGAGGTAGTCGAGCATCATTTTGCCGGAGAGGATCAGGGCGACCGGGTTCACTTTGTTCAGCCCTTTGTATTTCGGGGCAGAACCGTGAGTCGCTTCGAAGATTGCGCCTTCCGTTCCGATGTTCGCTCCCGGAGCGACACCGAGACCACCGACGAGACCGGCACAGAGGTCGGACAGGATGTCCCCGTACAGGTTTTCGGTCAGGATAACATCGTACAGCTCGGGTTTCTGAACGAGCTGCATGCACATGTTATCGATGAGACGTTCCATGTAAGTGACGTTGCCGCCGCAGTCGATTGCCTGAATGGTCGAATCGGCTTTGACGCCTTCTTCGAGTTCCGACCATTCGAACTTGGCGTTGTACGCTTTGGCGACCGAGCGGGTGGCGTCATACCACAGGCCGTCGGTGTATTTCATGATGTTCGCTTTGCAAACAGAGGTCACGGAGCTCCGTTTGTTATCGACCGCGTATTTGAAGGCGGCGTTGGCGATGCGGCTCGTGCCTTCGTACGAAATCGGCTTGATGCTGATTCCGGTGGTGTCGGGTTTGGTGTTAATTTTCTTACCGGTCGCCATCTCGTTGATGGTGCCCAGCAGTTTGGCGGTGTCGTCTTTGCCCGCTTCGAACTCGACGCCGGCGTAGAGGTCCTCGGTGTTTTCACGAACGATGACGAGATCGACATCGACGTCTTCAAAGAAGGTGCGGACACCCTTGTATGTTTTGCAGGGGCGGATACAGGCGTAAAGGCCGAGTTCCTGGCGAAGGTACACGTTGACGGAGCGGAAGCCTTTGCCGATGGGGGTCGTGATCGGGGCTTTCAGGCCGACGCCGTTGGCTTTGATCGATTCGAGGACGCGATTGGGAACACTACCTTCTGCTTCGATGACTTCGATGCCGCATTCCTGAACATCCCAATCAATTTTGACGCCGGTAGCATCGATACATTTGCGGGTCGCTTCGGCGATTTCGGGACCGACACCATCGCCCGGTATCAAGGTAACTTTGTACATCATGCCCTCTGGTAAATGTCTGTCAAACGAGTGAGTATGGGTAGAGATTGACGGAAATATCAATTCGGAGGCGCCGGCCTCGAGCGGAGCAGGAGATCTCAGGTCTCGACAACGCTGTATTCCGTTGTGACTGTATTCCGTTGTGCCAGTTCAATCGGTGCCGAATCGACGCGTGGTGGATTCCGGCATCTGATTTTATACAACTTTGATACGTGTTTTTCTCGCGCGACGTTATCAGAACGACACCCTATTTGCAACCAACAGCCCTGTTAACAGCCCCTGGAGGAGGGTTTACAAACAGCAGTGCATCGCGTATGAATCCGGGCGGATTCCACTCCCGAAACTGCCGGAATCCCTGCAAAATCGTGGTTTTTTCCTCTTCCTTATACTTCCGACAGCGACTCCAGACAGGCGACCGACCGTGAAACGATTCGTGGACAATTATATTGAGCGCCATATGCACCCCGTGAACCGGGTTCTGCACCTGATCGGTGTCCCCCTGACGTTTGTCGTTTCCGTGATCTTTCTGGTCCGGGAAGAGCCCTGGCTGGCGCTTGCCTGCTTCGTCGGCGGCTACATTTTGCAATTTGTCGGTCATGCCGTTGAAGGAAACGATGCCGGTGAGGTAGTTCTGGTAAAGAAGATAGCCGGTAAGCCCTATATCGAATTTGGTCCTCGTTCTCAGTTTTACGGCACTGAAGCCACCAAAGAGTAACGATTAATCCGTCGATACTTCTCCTGCCGGTTGTGCCCGGCTTACCTGTCTTCTGGTTTATTTTCACGGTGACGGCCGGAACGGTCGTGCCAGTACTGCTGACGGTGATCAATCTGCACATCATGCCGTTCCTGCTGATGTTGTTTGAAATACTGGCAAGATTGTCAGACCGTTCGTATAGAAACTGGATAACCAGCACTCTTCCGTCGCGCTACAGGCGGAAGCACCAGAACGACGTTCCGCCGGGATGGTTTATCCCGGGGAAAAGGTAAGCCGCGCGCGCTGACGATTACGGAACTGATCCGTCATCAGTTCGGCTTGCATTCACGCAGGGGGATTCGTTCGATGAAGTCAAGCAAAGCAATCCACTGGTTGCTCATTTGCGTCATGTGCTGGACCACGTTCGGTTGCAAAAGCGTGGCGATGAAAGAAGAAAAGCTGAAGTACCTCGGCGATGAAGATCGCATGAAATATTATAAAGACGAGGTCACCAGCATCGAATATACGGAAGTTGCACACGAGATCCCGGACGAAGTTCGTCACACGGAGGAACCGCGCACGATCCGCGATCGGAAGCACGATGAAATCTGGGACATGACGCTGGCCGAAGCGGTCCACCTCGCGCTGATGAATAACCGGATTATCCGTACCGACAGTTCGTTCCTCGGTTCCACGGCCGCACTCGCGAACCCGAACGTCAACTCGGTTTACGATCCGGCGATTCAGGAAACGGGCGTGCTCTTCGGTGGTCGTGGTGTGGAAGCCGCTCTGTCGGACTTCGACGCCAACTTCACCACCAGCATGATCTGGAACCGCAACGAGCAGATCGTCAACAGCCCGTTCTTCGGAGGGACTCCGGGGGGCACATTGACGACTGAAGGAGCTAGCTTCCAGTCCGCCCTGTCAAAACAATTCGCGACCGGTGGTAGCTTCGCCGTTCGTAACAACTGGGACTACACCGGCACCAACGCGTCCAATCAATTGTTCCCGTCGACTTACCAGGGGTTTGTCAGCGGTGAATTCCGCCAGCCGTTGCTCGCTCGTTCGGGTGTGGAATATACCCGTATCGCCGGGCCATCAGGCGCGGGTTTCAGCGGGGTGACCGGGGTGAGTCAGGGGGTGGTGATCGCGCGGATCAATAACGACATCACCGTCGCCGACTTCGAACTCTCCGTGATCGACCTGCTTCGCGATGTGGAAACCGTCTACTGGCAGTTGTATCTCGACTATCACCGCTATCACACGGTTGTGACCGCTCGTAACAGTGCGCTGGAATCGTGGCGTGTGGCCAATGTGAAGAAGGAGATCGGGGGTACGCAAGGGTTCAAGCTGGCTGACGAAGCTCAGGCGAAAGACCTGTTGTTCCAGCGCCGGGCCGATGCGAGCACCACCCTCAGTGACTTGTACACCCGGGAAGTCCGTCTGCGTCGTCTGCTCGGTCTGCCTGTGAACGACGGGCGTGTGATTCGCCCGGTCGATGAACCGGTGGAAGCGGAATTCATTCCAGACTGGTACGGCAACCTGGTGGACGCGCTCGTGAATCGCGTGGAATTACGTCGTCAGAAATGGACCATCCGCAGCCTGGAACTGCAACATCGGGCGGCGGAAAGTCTACTGCGACCTCAACTCGACTTTGTTTCCAGTTACCGGGTGAATGGTTTCGGTGACCAGTTGTGGGGTCTGGGAGATGACGACGATGCCGCAAATACCGCGCCGGGATTGCGGTACGGTGTCGAGCGTTTGACTCAAGGTGACGAAACGGGCTGGTCACTCGGATTCGAGATGAACGTCCCCATCGGTTTCCGCTCCGCGAAGGCTCAGGTTCGCAACTTCGAACTTCGTATCCGCAAAGCACGCGAACAACTGTCGGTGCTGGAGATGGAAGTCAGTGCTGAACTCGCGGTCGCCGTGCAGAACGTGCATCGGAACTACATTGCCGCCCGTGAAAACTTCTCCCGTCGCAAAGCGGCCCGTGACCGGGTACGTCTCTTCGAAGCGGAATTCGAAGCGGGGAACTCGACTCTGGACCCGCTCCTGCGTGCTCAGTCGAGTCTGGCCGAAGCTGAAGTATCTTTTTATACGAGCCTCGTGGAATACAACCTGTCCCTGCTCGACCTCCAGTACCGCAAGGGGACAGTCCTCGAATACGACAACGTCTATCTGTCGGAAGGAAGCTGGGATCCGGTCGCCTATCAGCAGGCAGTTCGCCGTGCATGGCATCGAACCTACGCCTTCGACAACCCGCATCTCGATACCGAGCCTGGTGAATTCGTCCTGCAGGATGGATGCCCGCGATACGTCGATCTTGTGAAACCGGAAGACCGCGACGTCGATCCGACGACAAAGACCGACTCGGCAGTGGAGGAAGGTCAGCCGACGGAAGTTCCCGCAACACCGGCCCCCGGGCTGGAACCGGCTCCGGCACCACCCGCACCGGCTCCGAGTGGAGAACCGCAGGTGAAAGGTCCGGAAGGGAAAAAGGTGAGCATGCGTCATCGAGCCAGCCGGCTGGATAGCGGATCGACCGACCACTTCAGTCTCGATTTGAGAAACGCGTTTGCGGATAATCCGAAGTTTGAGCAGGTCCAGTTCGTGACGGAGGAGAAATTCAAAGCTCCTTCACCCGCTGAATTCGATGTCCCCGAATTCGACGAATGATCCTCCGCCAGGATACTTAACCCTGTAATCCCCAAGGGGAGCCCCTCCAGTCTGGAACGGGCTCCCTTTTTTATTTGTCTCTATTTTTCGTTCGTGTTCTGCTCGGTTTTCGTTTTGTTCCTGCCCGGAATAAACAGCTTGTCGATCACTTTGCTCCGGACGTTTTCCGTCCGGGTCTTCGCTTCTTCCGTCAGTTTTCGACTGAGACCCTCCTGGAAAGCCTGCTTGAGTGCTTCTCCGAGTTTCTGTCCATCGTAGGCGGACTGCCCGTGCAGATCGGCGACCGCCAGTTCCGTTTCGAGCTCTAAAGTGAGGTCCTGATCGATCGAGTTGATGAGCGCGATCATCGGCGCGACGACCAGTTTCGTCGTGAGCGGCATCTGCGGCGGAACTTCCGCGTGGACGTCCTCGAGTCGTATGTCCCAGTTCAGTTGTCGACGCTCCCTGTTTTCACTGAGCCGCGATGTCATATCGAGCGACAGATTGCCGGAGGTCAGATTCTGAAACGGGCCTTCCAGGTAATAGGAGAAGTCTTTGACCGGCATCGACTCGAATGTCCAGACCGTTTCTCTTCCGGTCCCCGTTCCCGATGTCTGCATTTCAAACGGTTGCCCGCTCAGGGTGCCGTTAATCTGGCTGTTAAACAGGAAATCGTGCAGCACCAGTCGTGATTCAAACATCTCGCTGTGAAAAGAATCGATTCGTAACTCGCTCTGAAAAGGATCCCCGCCGCGCGATCGATCCTCGAATGCAATCTGCAGGTTCTGCATGCCGAACGATTCAATCAGGAAGGGATGCCGTGGTTCCGTCGGCCTTTTGCGTTCGATTTTCGTGAATGCTCCCCGGACCGTGCTGATGTCGACGGACTGGAACCGGGTGCCATACCAGAGCGAGTTCCAGTAATCGATGTTGAGATCGAGCGTATCAATCGTGAGATCGTATTGTTTGTCGGGTTCGTTTTCTGATTCGAGGTTCAGCCGCTCAATGCGGATTGCTCCCGTGAACAGATTGCCGGAGGCATCGCCAAACGCGATTTGAATCTGCGTCTCTTCCGCAATGGGACCGATGAACATCTGCAGCACCTGCGGAAGGAAGAAGAACTGCACGACCAGCATGGCGGCGAGCGTCACTCCGCAAAGCGCGGCTGTCCATTTGCTCGACCGCTTGAGGGTCTGGAACAGACGTCCCGAGCTGACAGTTGGCTCTTCGGCGCCGGCTTCCGTTGTCTCTTTCGGCTTTCGTTTGTCGATACCGAGGTAGGCGAGCCCCTCCAGAATCATCTGCACGAAGAGGGCGACGAGTTCCAGCATGGCCGGGATCAGGAGCGTCATCATCGTCATGGTGAGCTCGAAAATAACCAGCATCAGAATTGCGATGATTTCCATGGGGAACTCGCTACGTGGCGCGGAACAAACGAAATGCCCGGGTGTCGAATGGAGTCAATTAACGAAATTGTTATCTGATCAGCACAAAATGACTGTATCAGGGTCTGGACAGATTGCAACCTGTGGCGATTAACTGATATGAAGGAGAGAACTCGCCTGATCCCACCGCCTGATCTCACAGTCCAATCTCACAGTGAGTCCCGGGTTTTTTCGTATCGCATCGCACGCTCATGGCCGTTGAAAATCGTATCAAGCGCCTCGTCCGGTTACTGGATTTGTTGCAGTCCGGTCACGCGTACAATTCAACACAACTGGCCGATCTCTGCGGTGTGAGCCGCCGCACCGTCTTTCGCGACATTCGCATTCTGCAGGACTCCGGGGTGCAGATTCACTTCATCGAAGGCCGGCAGGGTTACACGCTTCCCGGCAACTTCTTTCTGCCGCCGATGGATCTCAAACTGAATGAGACCCTTTCGCTGCTGTTGATCTGTCAGGAACTGGGCGACCGCGACGATGGCATCCCGTTTCAGGGGGCCGCGCGCGAAGCGAGTTTTAAGTTACTTAGCAACCTGCCGAGGCACCTGCGTGATTACGTCGGCGAGATCTCTTCGGCGGTCAAGCTTAAGCTCGATTCCCGGGGGGAGTTCAAAGAGGCGGAACCGCACTTTGAGAGAATCCTGCAGGCAATCGTCGATCGTCGGCAGGTTCGAATTTATTACGA
Source organism: Planctomyces sp. (assembly GCA_002702685.1). Lineage (GTDB taxonomy): Bacteria > Planctomycetota > Planctomycetia > Planctomycetales > Planctomycetaceae > Polystyrenella. Next base: position 21,048 of record PABD01000240.1, on the reverse strand, counting down.
CAGCTTCAGCGACGGGAAAGAGATCAGCACCGTCTGCAGCCCGTATCGGGTCCTGTTCAGTCGACGGTGTTGGTACCTGATCGGTCGTTCGTCGCTGCACCGGGAGACACGCACTTTTCACATCGGACGCATCCGTAGTTCGCAGACGCTCGACAGCCGATACGAAATCCCACCCCGGTTCAGCCTGGAGCGTTATCTCGGTAACGCGTGGCATCTCATTCGCGAACCGAAAGAGAAACATACTGTCGAAGTCCGGTTCCAACCTCTCGTCGCGCGGAACGTTGCGGAAGTCAACTGGCATAAGACCCAGGAGACAAGCTGGAACGAGGATGGCACCCTCAACTTCAAAGTCAGGGTCGAAGGGCTCAGCGAGATCATCTGGTGGATTCTCGGCTATGGCAACCAGGCGGAAGTGATCAAGCCCGCCAAGTTGCGCCGCCAGATCGCCAGCCATCTCGAAGATATGCTGGCGACCTATCAGAGCGAACTGGCGCAGAGTTGACTCCGACAGAGTGGAACCGGATCAGTCTTGTCCCGGCAGCCACAATTTCTTTTCGCCCCCCGCCGGCGGTTGATCGGGAGACCAGAGCCCTTCGTTGGTGGCCGGGGCCGCGTCCGCGGTGAGGATTCCGACGTCGAGATGCAGGTCTGACTGAAGGTTTTCGATCATCTGACGGAACTGGGGAATCTTTGCTCCATAATACCCGTGCATGGAATGGATGAGCTCGGAGACTTCGGCGCGATGCGGATCGCGGAGCAGGACGGTCAGCTTGCGGACCTTCCATTCGAAGACCGGTTCGAACGAGTCATCGAGCTTCGTCGCTTCGTCAAGCGCTTTGCCGATCCAGCGGAGCGCGCCCGCTTCGTCGTTCTTGAAAACCGCAATCTGGGAGAGGGTGCGATAAGCGCGGAAGCGATCGAATTTTCCTTCGCAACCGGGGCGATGTTCGAGGAGCTCTTCGAGAACTTTTTCGAGCACCTGGCTGTAGTGAGTCAGCAGTGCCCGGTTCATGACGTTGAGCATGTCATCGTCGCCGAGGTCGCTGTAGTCGAGCCGGTTGAACTGCATGGCGGTCAGGGAGGAGAGCGGATGCTCGTCGTCCGGTTTGACAGTCGGCAGCGGCTTGAGTCCCAGGACTTCATACAACCGCGGCAGGTCGAGCGGTAACTGCCGTTGCCCGGCCAGCGCGTCGAAGACGTGCGCGGCGGCGTATTTGCGCACCGAGTCGGCCGGGAGATCTTTGGGCGCCTTGCCATCGAGAATCGATTGAGGTTTTCCGGGCCACTCGTTGTAGGCGAGGTTTTCCCATTTCTGCAGGAAGAGATCCATTCGCGGTTTGGCCGGGAATTTGGCGGGGAAGCTCCAACGCCAGAAGAATGCCTCGTGCTCCCGCGGGGCACCCGGATTGGCAAACTCGGGGAGGGAATCGTCCCGACTTTCATCTTCGAGTTGCAGTTTGTCGCCCAGGATCTCTTTGACGAGACTGATCGCGTCTTCCAGTCGTTCCTCGGACTCACCGGTGATCACGACCCGTTTTTCATCCGCCAGCTCGGGGGTCTCTTTCAGGATCAGGATCTCACCAATGACGAGCGGGATGTCCTCGGGCTTGAGGCCCTCCGCGTCATTATCGAGTTTCTTCCGATCGAGAAGTTCGTATCCCGCCTCGGTCCAGTCGCCGATGAAATTGCTCTGTTGCTCGGTCACACGCTGCGCGCGATCCGCATCGGAGAGGATCGACATCAATTTCGAGATGGAGGCGACGTTGTAATGAGCGGTCTGGGGAACAGCGCGATCTTCGACGCAGTTCCACGCCATCAGCTGGGACAAAGTTTCGAGCTCGACCGCCCGACCGACGTCCTCGGTCAGTTCGGCTGCTTTGTTGAGGTAGTGCGCCGCTTGCGCTTCTTCACCATCCCACGCTTGGCACAAACCGGCATTCACGTGGAGCAGGGCGTTCTCGGGATGTTTTTCAATCAGCTTGACATAAATGCGGGCGGCGGGGGCGTAGCAACCGAGCTCTGCCAGCTTATGCGCTTTCCGGTCTTCCTTTTTCTCGGCGTCGTCACCACCGGTGAACGCCGTAAGAGGTTGACCACTGCGGAAGGGATAGGGAATGGCGTAGTTGGCGTCGAAGGACATCAGCTCGTAGAAGCAATCCTGTTTGGCTTCTTTAGGAGCGAGCCGCATCGACAGAACGAGGTAGGCACGGGCCGCCATCCAGCATTGTTGCCGCGCGAAGTGCGCCGAGACGGCCGAAGCCACTTCGCTTGCGAGGTCGGGAAGCAGTCCCGCTCCCGACTGGAAGACGTTATAAATGACCGACTTCGATTCCTGGAATTTACCGGTCAGCGCGGCAGTCATGGCGTAGAGCCCGATGCCGGCGGGATGTTCGGGATTCTGTTTGAGCAACGTCTGCAGAACCTGTCGCGCGAGGAGGATCTCTCCCTGTTCGATCAGCATTGACGCGTGCGCGACGCACGCCCAGGCGACAGGCTTCTCAGGATCGTACTGTTTTTCGATCAGTTGCTGCGCGAGCCGGGTATTTCCTTTATCCTGCGCGGCCTGAACTTTCTCCATCACCTCGGTGAGGGGGGCGCAACAGAATTTCAGTTTCTTCCCGGATCCACAGGGACACAGTTGATAGGGATCTAAAGGCATCGCGAAGTTGTTCTTTCCAGTGACGTCGGCGGAGGGGGAAGGATAATGAGGTGGCTCTTTATCCGGCGTGGCGTTTCCTGCTCCACGGAACGTAGCGAGGCTGGCGAAAGCTTCCGCCAGCCTGTTTTGAATGTAGGGGTCTGTATCGAGTGGCCGACGTCGGTTTCCGCTTTGGTTGAATCTCTTTCCGCTCTTCGACAGGTCACCCGGGTGACGGAAAAGCGGAAACGATCCATTCGAGAAATCGGTCGGTCGTAAGATGTATTCTCAGGTCGAAGCAGCGACTCGATGTTCAGATGTCGCACACTTCCAACGGAGTGCATCGTAGCAAATCCCGGCCGCTTTGACAGGACAAACAGCGGTCTTCCTCGCCTCCCTGACGGGGGAAACGGCTGGATTTATTTGGCTTTCCCTGGGGCGAGTCCATAAAAAAAGCTCCCACCCGGAGGACCGAGTAAGAGCTTTCGTGTGTCAAAGGTTTAAATAATAGCTGCCCGCTGTATGAAGGTACGACACACAGATAATAAATGATGTACCTTTATTATTCGGTTTCGGCCCGATTTGTCAACGGATAATTGGCCCGGACGACATTTTCGCAGCCGAGGCCGCAGACAGGTTCGGCAGGGGCCGATTCCCCGTCCAGGGCCATCCCACCGCAGATTAATAATTGCCGCTTTCGTAGGTGATGCGGGCGGCGTCGAGGTGGTATTCGATCGTTTCCTTCCCCTCTTCGTTGTTCTCAGGGTAACGCTCGAGATAAGGGATCAGCCCATCTTTGACGGCGGCTTTCAGGTGGGCGATGACCTTGTTGTCGACATTGGGAATGGGTTTGATCGATTCCCACAATTCCTGAGCCTGCGGCAGATAGACCGACGTGGCGGCACTCTTGAAGTCGGACTGGGATGTTTTCGCCTGGACTTCGGTCCAGAGCTGTTCCGCCATATTCAGTTGCCGGCCACCTGTCTTGAACGGATTGAAGAAGTAAAGGACCACCCCTAAAGCCATGAACCCCACGACGCTCGCGGCGATAATGCCGGAAGTGCCGCTGAAGCGACCGAGGTCCAGTTCAAAATGAAAGCCAGCGCCGACGTTCTTCTTGCGGGAAGCCGCCGCGACGGCCGCTTTCGTGGGGGGAATGGGCGTAGAGCCCAGGGCAGAGCTTCCAAAGGCGGGTGTCGTTCTGAGCGGATCGCTGGTCGGTTCAGGCTGTTCGTCGAGTTCTTCGTCGGGGACATCGGGGCCGTCGTCTTCGAAGTTACTTTCCGCGAAGAAGGCGGCCAGGGCTTCGGCCCTCTGTCTGGCTTTGGCGTCCTCCGCTTTCGCTCTGGCTTCATCGATCAGACGCTGTTGTTCGGCTTCCGCATTTTCTCCTTCGTCCGTGGGTGAGGGGGTGGTCGTGTCCGTCAGCGTTTCGGGGGGTGGAGTGAAGGAGAGCGTCGGTTTCGGAGCGTTCGGAAATTTGAATTGATCAACTCGCTGGGCGCGCTGCCAGGCGCCGGTCGTCCCTTTTCGCAGGAAATCATTCCGCGCGACTTCACCCCGGCGGATTTTCATCTGCAGTTCGAGTGGACTGAAGGGACCGGCTTCCTCGCCATTCACTTTCACGTACCAGGGATCGACCATCAGCTTGGCGGCGTCCCCTTCCAGTTCGAAATGGCTGTCTTCGCCGGAGGCGTCGTTCTGGTCGCCGAGCTTGAATGAATGCGAGCTATGTTTCTTGAGGAACTGGTCGAGCGTCGCTGACTGCCGGTCGGTGTCGTTTTCATCGCTCAGGACAATGTCATCGATACTCGGCAATTCGGAACTGCTGCCAGAAGCGGAAGGAGCTGGAGCGGACTTAGGCCGCCGGGCGCCGTCGTCCCAGTCGGTCATGGTGGACATGGGAATGATGCCCGATTCGAGCCGGATTTCTTCCATGCGGGTGAAATCGATCACGTTTCCCGCCGTCTGCCAGTTTTCTTCGCGGGCGGAACGTACCGGGTCTGTCTTTGACAGCTTTCCGATCTGCGCGAGGTGTTGGAGTTCCTCGAAGGTAACGGGGCCAAATTGGTCACCGAAAAGTTTGAAGTACCAGTTGTCGGACACTGAAAGTTCCTCAGCGAAACTTGGAGGGATGCCGCCTAGTTTTCGCGGCGATGCGCCATTAACCTCCCTCAGGCAACCTGACGATTGTACCAGGCGCTTGATACAACGGTTGCTCAGGACCATGTGTTTGGAGAACCGCAAGGGCAGTTCGCACAGGAAGTTCGGGCAGCGGGCGGGTGCTGGGGTGGGTGACTTCAGGTCATTCCGGTAAGCATCATCCGCATGCAGACGGTGAGGCCAGGATGCTTACGGCAGGTATCTCTTTGCTGACAGCCCGCGGACCGGTTTTGTCCTTTCCCGTATCTTTTCACAACTCGCGGGAAATACAACCCGCAAAGTGAGCCAGCCCGCCAGATTTCGTGAAGGCATCAACGGTTCTCCTCTTCCTCTGAACAGGATGGGTATTCCAATCTGTTGTGTGCGCAGGATATGCGGATAATCTAACCGAGACCGCACTGTCGCAGGAAGTTGGTGGTGATCTGCTGTACCCTCGGGTCGGGGCCGTGCGGGCGACCGAAGTGGCTGTAGGGGAGCGTGAATCCCGGCGGTCGGCTGAGCCCCATCGACCAGTAAATAGTCGAGGCGTTGAAAACCCAGTTGCCGTGCGGCCCCGGGTAGATGGTGGCCGTCCAGTGCGCGTCGCGACCACCGGCATTGGTCGAAGTCCCCTCGGCGATGATTTCCAGTCCGTCGATGTCCGCGGGGTCGCCGTGGAATTCCCAACCGACCAGACCCGGGATGCCATCGCCCGCCTTCATCCCGGTCTCGGCGAAGAGCCAGTGATCGGGTTGCGTGCAGATCCAGTCGCCCGACCCGTTGAACGGGTCGATAGTCCGGGCCCCCATCAGCTGGTTCTCGTTCGGACCTTCGACATCGAACGGCCCGAAGCCGCTGGCTTCCTCCGCGGGCGAAATGCCGCCGTACCGTCCCGCCCGATGAAAGACGCGATGGGGAACGCCATCGCTGCCCGGGACAAGTGGGGCGACAAAGCAGCAGGAATTCCCCGACAGGAAGGCGACGTTCAAGCCTTCGTCGATGGCCTGTTTGAGATGTTGATACATTTCGAGGCTGTAATATTCATCATGACCGACGGAGAGAAATACGGGCGCCCGTTTGAGCCCTGCCGGGTCGGTGTGCAGGTCGAGGTTCGAGATATAGGTGACGTCGTAGCCCTGTTGTTCGAGCCAGAACGCGAGGGGGAACTCCCACAACAGAAACTCACCCGAACCGAGTGAGAGGGGTTGGTCGACGACTTGTGGATACCAGGCGTAAGGGCGATCGAAGCTGACTCTTGTGCTGCCGTTCAGCGCTTTGTTCGGCAAGTCCGTGTTATACAACGAAAATTCGTGCGGCCATTTGTTGTAGGCCTGCCAGGTGTTGTCGCTGCACTGAAGCAGGATTTCGGCCGGTTGATCATCGCGGACGATGAAGACGACATAACTCTGATACCGATGAGCATCACAGGACAACTTGCCGAGATAGACCCCGCTGACCCAGTCGTCGGGAATTGTAAACGAAGTCGTCTTCTCCCACCGGCATTCCCGCACACGGTTCGGACCGATCTCCGGATCGGGTTGCGGTTTCACGGCGAAGGGTCCCAATTGGGTGCGCCAGCGACCCCCTTTCCCCTGGTAGTAACCCAGGCGATAGAGATCAATCACGACATCCGTCGGTTCACTCGTACTGACGAAGATGTCGATGCTTTCTCCCGGACGCACGCGCTGGCTCGAGCAGTAGCCTTCGATCAATTTCGACCGTCTGTTCTCCGCGCTGTCGGTCCGGACATACGTCAGTTGCCAATCGGTCGTTCCCTGGTGGCGGTTCTCCTCGGTAATCCTGTTGGAGGTCCGGGTTTTCCGCAGCAGGGGTTCCGCACTGCGGACTTGAGAAGAGGACAAGCCGCTCAGGCATAGGCCGAAAGCGGCCGACTTGAGCAGACTGCGTCGGCTCAACCGCTCGCTGGAGATGGATTCATCAACCGGGGAATCGTCCGGGGGGAGGTGACTGTCCGACATCGGCTCGCCTTTGGTTACAGTTAGTTCAGCGGGTGAACTAACTATCCTAAGCGAGTCTCACGACTGGACGCAATAATGCGGCAACACGCGCGGTGACCATCCTCAACACAAAAAAACCGATGCGGAGGATGGTCCGCATCGGTTTCAGGTATATGGTTGTCGTCATTCACTCGTGAGGCGAATGGCGATTGATCTTCACATGAGGATCAGAAGGTGACGATGTCTTCGATTTCGTCGAGGTGATCCTGAGTGTCTTTGAGTTGTTGACGAAGTGAATCGAGCTCGTCATTGATGTCATCGGTTTTGTTCATGTTGATGACCCCGATACCACCCAGAGCAGCGCCACCGGCACCGAGAGCGGCTCCGCTCGCGCTGATGCCACCAAGAGCACCGAGCTGTCCACGCACGACTTGCGGTGAAGAGACGAGGACGGTTTTGGTGGACGCGGACGGAGGAGCGGCTTCAGCCGTCCAGAAGCGGTAGAGGCCGTTGGCCTGTCCGGCGGTCACGCGGTAGACACCACCACGAACGTTCTTCGCTGCGAAGAGACCGGTTTTATCGGTCACTGCGGAAGAGACTTCCGATTTGCCTTTGTAAACTTTCACGACAGCGCCTTCGATCGCTTTACCCTGATCGTCGACGACGTGTCCGAAGAATGTTCCACCGGGCGCGAGAGCGACATCGCTCACCTGGTTCGCAGCCTGAGTCGCCGGGGCACTCGGGCCGGCGGCCATGGTGTAAGTGGCGGAAACTGTCAGACCGAGGCAGGTCAGTCCAGTGATTGCGAGTTTCTTGAATGATGGCATGTCGTCCATTGCTCCTTCTGTAGACGTGGGTCCGACCTGAAGTCTGATTTGTTATTGTCCGTAAAGGACTGTGTAAGGGGCGAAACCTGGCCGTCGTTGTTCGTTAACTTCCGATTCCACTTGCGAGTGGAAGGGCGAAACTTGGTTGTCCCATCAAGTACGCCTGCAGTGAGGCGTCGGACGGAGGTACGCAATCGGGGAAAGAGTCTGTCGTCGATCCGGAAATAGATTTGGTCTGGCCCGATCTGCTCAGGCATCCCGTCCTTGAGATCCGATTCCGAAATCGACTCTCGCCATACAAGGCGACTCAGACTGTGGGATCCTGTTCAACAATATTTCCATCCCGCCTGAGTTCAATCGGCAGAATCTCGGTATCTACCACTCCTCTTATCGGTCCAGAACATAAGGCTCGCCAATTGCTGTCGCGTGGGCCGTAAAGTTTGACACTTCGCCCCAGATTACCTCTAGATTACAGGGGGATTGGCCCCGGAATTACTTCGTCTCCGAAGGTTCGCGCGGCAAGAACGGGTGATGTTCACTCCGCGTTTTCCAGGAGCGCCCGCTGATCGCGCCACCAGTTCTTAATAATGTCCGCGGCGGGGGTGTCCTGATCGTCATCGGCGCGATCAATGAACGTGAGGTCCTGGTTGGCGACGAACTGGCGCAATATATCGAGCTTTAAGCGTTCTTCATCTGTCGTGGGAGGATGAAACAGCGCGGGCGATACGACGACACAATCCCATTCCTGTTTTCCGAAGCTGAGCGACTTATTCAGTATCCAGGAGAGACGGCGCAATTCCGTCGCGTCTTTTCCCGGTAAGACTGAGTGCGGCAAGGCGATGAAGACGCCGTCGAGCTTGAGGGTGCGAATCAAATCGGCCGAGTCTTCGATTTCCGCGAGTGTGCGATTCTCAGTTACCCAGCTGGCGGAGCTGACTTTTCGATCCGGGAATTCGTTCCCGATGATCTCCGTGAGAATTTCATGGACGGGGGGCATCGCGATCAGGACCGGACGTTGCCCGGTGAGGAGCTTGCGCAGAGTGTTTGGAATCGCCGGTTGCAGGGGGGCTTCGTCGGCGAGCGAAATCGCCTTACCGCTGATGCTGGAGACAATCGTTTCCGCGAGCAGTTTGTGGCCACCCATGTTGGGATGAATGTCATCACTCATCAACATGGTCCACGCCCATTCATCTTCGTTTCGCAGTTGTTCGAAGGTGGCGTAGCAATCGGCCAGCGGTAGTTTTTCCCGGGCGGCAAAATTGCGAATGGCGGCGACGTAGTCTTCCAGCGTCTCGATCGGGCGTCCTGTCGAATCGAATACGGAGTTGGGGGTGCAGAGCAGCACGGCCGCATCCCTCGCGTGGATCTGATCGACGAGCGATTTGAGATTCGCTACAAATTCGGCGAGCGGTACACGGGTCATATCATTCAGGGAAAACATGATCGTGACGAGATCAGGATGCTTGTCGAGTACATCCCGCTCCAATCGCCGTAACCCGTCGTTGGTGGTGTTCCCGCTGATGCCGGCATTGATCACGTTGATGTCGGCTTCCGGAAAAGCCTGCCGAAGTCCGATCTCGACCATCGCGGGGTAAGCCCGACGACCGCCGGTGTGGTAATAGACTCCCGTTACGGAATCGCCCAGACAGACGACCTGCACCTTCTCGTTCCCGCCGCTGAAGATCTCCCGCAATTCCGGTTGCGCCGCCTGCAATGACGCCGGGGGCATCACAAACTGAAGCGAAACAAAAACCGCTGCCGCAGAAAAGCTGATAAGATCGAACCGCATGTTACATCGCTCCAGTATGAGAAGGCGCCGTAGGCCATCACAAGAAGGCCCAGGGAAAAGGGGCTGGCTGGGTTCATTCTCACACGGACGGAAGTCCGGATGCAACCGTGATTGATTGCATCGGAGGTTATCGCGACGCCGAGGCGAGCAGACCGGAAGGGTCGTGAGCGGATATGGGCTCCTCGTGTTGTTCGTCAGAACGAGCCACGTTTTCCTGAGAGGCCTGTTCGGAATTGTGGTGGACTTTCTGCTGCGCAGGCACGCAGGTTTCCTCCCGTAGCTGCCGGTAGATTTCGTGTTTTACGATGGTAAGCCGCGTGGGGGAGGTGAGCAGCAGGGTGCGGATTTTCGAGAGGAGCCCCGCTTCCTCCCAGCGATGCGCATACATGTAGACCGTGTTCCACGAGGGGAGATCATGCGGGATCATCCGCCAGACACAGCCCGACATCCAACGATAGTTGACGGCGTTGAGCACTTCCCGCAGATCGGTTTCCCGGCGGCGCCCGGGACGATTCTCTGCGGTCGGCGTGACGAGGGGAGCGATCGCCCGCCACTGGGCGTCGGAGAGATCACTGGGGTAAGTACGACGACGGACACGATGAGACATACGATCATTCTCCGGCAGAGATAGCTCAGGTCAGGGGAGTTCAGGTTAGCAGGATGTGGTCGACCGCTGTTCGCATTGGGGCGGTTTCAGCGGCGGAGGCGATCCTCACCGGATCAACAGTCGATTCCTTTCTCTTTCATGCATCAGCCCCCACGGATGAAGGGGGACGGGATTCAACGAACATTCAACCGGAATGGAGCGGCGTGCCGGCTTCGTCCCGTTCGTGAAGCCGTTCGAGTTCCGGCCGCATCCAGCGTCGGCAGAGTTCGGTCATCGGGATATGCTGCCGTGCGGCCTCGCGGCGGATTTCCTTCCAGTCATCGACATGAACAAAAATTGAAATTTGCTTACGACAAAGTGGTTGTTACATTTGAGGCTCCTACAATTTTCCGGCAGGGACTGTGCTTTTCGCAACGTTTAGTCGTTTTATTACCTTGGGTGAGGCCACTCGCCTCCATTCAAGTGGTTTTGGGAACAGTATTTACGACGGATGTGGAAGGGGCTGGGGCGTCTTCTTTCGGTCGCGAGCGCGGGGATTTCCGCTTCGCCGGTTTACGCCGAACCGTTGGAGGAGGGGTCAGATCGATCTCCCAATCATCGTCGTCAGGATCGTCGAACGCGGAAGACAACCGCGTGCGATCAAGAGGGTCCAGGTCGTCCCAGGAAAAACATGTACTGCGAACCATCTTGTGCCCTTTCCTAATGTGGTAACCCATCAGTCGTTCTGCACCCTCGTTCATCGCCAGTGACGCGATCAACGCCTTGAATCAGTCCGGTCAAGCGCTTATCGATTCCGGATTGTGCTGCTGTCACTCCTCCGGGTGGTTGGCAGGCGTGACATTGATGAACATATAGTATACAATTGGATAGTTATCTGCAATTAAGTTGGTCATCAATTGTTCAACTTTTGGACATAAATATTTGGAAATGGGGGAGGCGATGGGGTTGGACAACGACTCTAATCATCAGGATCGCGAACTGTTGCTGCTGCGTATTGAACGTTTCAGCCACCGGAAAGCGATCAGTCAGCAGGCACTCGCGAAGAAGGCGGGAATTTCGCGCACATTTTTCTCCAATCTGCAACGTGGGAAAGTGCGCTGGCCGCAGTCGAGCACGCTACGCAAGATTGCCACAGCCCTTGAGATTCCGCTGGAAGAACTGTGCGATATCGATGATGAACGGGCCTATCAGCAGGACACGGCTGCAGGAGCGATCACCTCCGGTTCGACCGTCAATCCAGCGCAACTGGATCGACGTACGAATCCGGTGGTGACAGAGGTCTACCGTTCTCACCCATCGCTCTTCGAAGGTTGGGAAGCACACGATTGGGACGAGATTTACAGTTCCTTCGGCGTGGGCGGTGCGTTGACCGAAGAGGGGGTTCGCGAGGTCGCCACTCAGATCAACGAGAAACGGGATCTGCTGCGCAAGGTTCAGGTGCTGCTCGAGACTCATCAGCGCGACCAGGTCGTCGACATGATCAACAGCCTGTATCGATCCGTTCAGCTCGGAGACGAGTTTTACCGCTCTTCATCGAATCACGATGGAGACGGAACCGACGGGCATGTGCACGGGAATTCGCATTCCAATCACGATCGGTACTAAGGGGCAATCCAGGGCGATCTGGAGATTGGGGGAGTGTACGAATCGGCGGTGAAAGCTTCTGCGCTTTACACGGATCGTCCCTCCCCCTTAAGTTGGATGGGAGACTTCGCTGTCGCTTTTCTCCCCTGACCAACCCGCTCCGTACCCGCCAGCAGATCGACCCGCCGATGCCACTTGCTCCGACTTCGTTCCCCGCCCCCTCGCGCCGCTTCTTACCTGTGATGTTGCTTGGCATCTTTGCCGGCCTAATGAGCGGTCCCGCCGCTCTCCTCCCAGCCGCTGACGTGCCCCAGCGCGGGGGAAACAGCTTGCGGAATAATGTCTCCGCGGAACAGGGAGCGCCCGCCAGTTGGGATGTGGACTCGGGAGAAGGGATCAAATGGAAGCGGGACCTCGGGACCACCACCTATGGAACACCGGTTGTCGCTGATGGTCAGGTCTACGTGGCGACAAGCAATGATGCCGCGTACCTCGAACAGTATCCGCGCGATGTCGACCTGGGGGTGCTGCTCTGCTTCGATGAGAAGTCGGGTGATTTTCTCTGGCAACTCTCGCGCCCCAAGCTCGATGCGGGGGATGTCTACGACTGGTCGCATCAGGGAATCTGTTCTGACCCTTACGTGGAAGGGGATCGTGTCTGGATCGTGACGAATCGATGCGAAGTGCTCTGTCTCGATACCAGAGGATTCCGGGATCAGTCCAATGACGGACCGATCACGAACGAAAAAGATGCCGATGTCGGCAGTGCCGATCTCATCTGGCAACTCGATATGCTGAATGAACTCGGCGTCGAGCCCCGCAACATGACGACCTGTTCGTTGACCGGCGCGGGGAACCTGCTGTTCGTCAGCACGTCGAACGCCATTCCTGAAGTCGATTCGGTGAGCGAAGACAACCCCGTTCCCGCGCCGGAGGCACCGAGCTTTCTGGCCGTGGACAAGAAGACGGGGAAGGTCGTCTGGAGTGACAACAGACCGGGACCGTATCTGTTGCAGGGGGTCTGGTCATCGCCTGCCTATGCCGAGATCGACGGACAGCCGCAGGTGATTTTCGCCGGTGGCGATGGTTACGTTTACAGCTTTGATCCCAAGGGGGATGGTCGCGGGCACAGCAAGTTGCTCTGGATGTTCGACTGCAATCCCAAGACATCCTCGTTTGACATCTTCGATCCCGAAAGTCGCAACAATCTGATCGCCACGCCGGTCGTTTATAAGGACGTCGTTTATATCGCTGTCGGGCAGGATCCGGAAAACGGCGATGGCGTCGGTTGTCTGTGGGCGATCTCGCCGAAGAAGCGGGGGGACGTGAGTCCGACACTCGTCGTGGATGCACAGAAGAAACCCGTGCAACGCCGTCGTGGTCAGGAACTCGACGAGGGGGCGGGCGAAATGGAAATCCCCAATCCCAACAGTGCGATGGTCTGGAAGTACACCGGCGAAGACCGTGATGGCGACGGATCGATCGGCTTCGACGAAGAGATGGGACGGGCGATTGCGTCGGTGACGATCAAGGATGATATCCTCGTGATCGGCTGTTACTCGGGAGCCGTTCATTGTCTTGACGCGGCCACGGGGAAAGCGCATTGGACCTATGACATGTTCGCCCACGTCTGGAGTGCCGCGCTGATCGTGGACGACAAAATTTATGTCGGTGATGAAGATGGAGATGTCTCGATCTTCACGCTTTCTACCGATCCGGAAGTCGCGCTGCCGGGTGGAGAGCCCGAGGCGGAAATCACGATGGGGGCCGCGATTTATTCGTCTCCCGTCTTCGCCAATGGGACGCTGTATATTGCGACTTCAAATACTCTCTACGCCATTGAAAAGTAAGCGGCCCGGGGACTTCTCGCAGAGCAGGGGAGCGATGACTCGTTCACCGCGTCATAGTGGCGAAATGTATCCCACAGAGCCGGTCTCTCTTCTCGTGACCCGGAGGAATTGGCGACATCGATTTGCCAAGGGGAAGGGTTCCCCATAGACTAGGAGGTGGAAGGACTTTTCCTCCCGCCGAACTCGGGGAGAAACACCGCTTCTGCCCGCCACCAAAAGCCTCGATAATCTGCTTGCCCGGCTCCCCCCGATTTCGCTGACAGGATGAACTTAGTGGATCCCACGAGCTTTGACGAACAAGTGCTGAAACCGTTCGATTACGCCCCCCTGACACGCGTCATTTATGGTGCCGGAACCCTGTCCCGCCTGGGGGAGATTTGCCGTGAACTGGGGGGCGAGCGAATTCTGTTGGTGACCGATCCCGGTCTCCATGCCGCGGGACATGTCGACCGCGCCCGGGAGTTTCTGAGCGAGTCCGGGCTGGAGGTCGTCGTCTTTGAAGATGTCGAACCGAATCCGACGACCGACGATGTCGAGCGCGGGTTGAAAGTGGCCCGGGAAGCGAATATCGATCTGATTGTGGGTCTCGGCGGCGGCAGCAGCATGGACTGCGCGAAGGGAATTAATTTCCTGCTGACCAACGGGGGGCGGATGCAGGACTACTGGGGGGTCGGCAAAGCGACCGAACCGATGCTGCCGATGGTCGCTGTCCCGACGACCGCGGGAACAGGAAGCGAAGCGCAATCATTCGCGCTGATCGCTGATGCCGAAACACACATGAAGATGGCGTGCGGCGACAAGAAGGCCGCGTGCAAGGTCGCGATCCTCGATCCCGAATTGACGATCAGCATGCCCCGCCAGGTGAGCGTCGTGACGGCTATCGATGCCATCAGTCATGCGGTCGAGACCTATGTCACTACAAAGCGAAATGTGGTTTCCGAAACCTTCAGCCTGCGGTCGTTCAAATTACTGGCCGAAGCATTCCCGCAGGTTCTCGCGGATCCCAATGATCTCGATGCGCGGGGCCGGATGTTATTGGGGGCTCACCTCGCCGGCGCGGCGATTGAAAATTCGATGCTGGGAGCGACGCACGCGCTGGTGAATCCGCTCACGGCGCATTTCGGAACGACCCACGGGACGGCGATCGGCATCATGCTGCCGCATGTCGTCCGGTACAACTCGACCGTGGCGGACTATACCGCGCTCGCGAAAGCGCTCGGACTCGAACCAACAAACTCGATGGAAGCAGGAGAGCTGTTGGCCGACCATCTGACAGGGATGTTCCGACTCGCTGAAACGCCTCTTAGTCTTTCGGCAATTCCGTTCGATGAAAATCTGATTCCTCAACTGGCGAATGAAGCCGCGGCGCAGTGGACAGGGACCTTTAATCCCCGACCCGTCACGGCGGAGAGCCTGCAGGAGATATATCAATGCGCGCTACAGGACTGATCCCCACGATTCCCTTCGTTATTGCCGTCGTCGCTGTCTCAGGTGCGATGACGTGCGGCCTGCTGTCGGAATCGGCGCTGCGGGCGGCAGATGTGGAAGCCGCCGCTCCTACCGAGTCCAGCTGGCCCTCGTTCCGTAACGGAAACCTGCAACAGGGGATTGCGGGGAGCGCCTTGCCGGAGAAGCTGGAGCAACTGTGGAAGATCGACGTGCCGGATGGGGTCGTCGCGACCGTGGCGATCGTGGGGGACTATGTCTACCTGCCGGCGCTTAATGGACATCTTATCTGTTTGAATTTGAAGGATGGCTCGGAAGTCTGGCGATATCGTTCCATCGACGATCCCGAAGAGTTCGCCCCCGGTTTCCGCGCGACTCCCCGCGTGACGGAGACGATGGCATACGTTGGCGATGAAGATGGCGTCCTGCACGCGGTCGATCGCGTCACGGGAAAACCGAAGTGGAAGTTCACCACGAACGACGAGATCAGTGGTTGCGCGGCCATCTACAACGACAAGGTCATTGTCGGTTCTTACGATTCGACGCTCTACTGCCTGGACGCGGAGACGGGCGAAGAGGATTGGCATTTCGAAACCGGCGACCGTATCAATGGCTCACCGGGTGTCGCGGAGAACTACACGTTCGTGGCGGGGTGCGATCATCATCTGCGGGTGATTGATATCGCGGCCGGTACGGAGAAGAGTGACATTCCGCTGGAAACGTATCTCATCGCGTCCCCGGCCATCTGGGGGGATGAACTCTATGTCGGGACCCAGGGAGGCGAAGTCGTCGCGGTGAACTGGAAGACGGAGGAAATTGTCTGGCGCTACACAGCCGAGTCACGACAGATGCCGATCCATGCTTCGGCGGCGGTGACGGAAGAGGGAGTGTACGTCGGCGGACATGACAAGCAACTGCATGCGATCAATCGGAAAACTGGAGAGGGGCTGTGGACCTTTCCCACGCGGGCGAGTATCGATTCGTCGCCTGTTGTGGTCGGAGACCGAATTTACTTCGGTTCCGGCGATCGCAATCTCTATGGCGTTTCGATCGAGGATGGGAAAGAGGTCTTCAAAGAGAACCTCGGCAAATCGATCGTCGCCGGCCCCGCTGTCGGGGAAGGCGTTCTGGTCATCGGGACCGAAGGAAGCCAGGGAGAGCTGTTCTGTTTCGGAAGCAAATCGGCGGAACAGTAGAGATCGATTTCGCCTGATAAAGCCTACCGGTTCCGTAGTCTGGAGCGCCCAAAATGTGATGGCGCTTTTATCGCTTTGATCACACCTCGCGAATTGTGCCGGTGGTGCATCTGCGGAAAATGCCAGGTGCTAACCCTTTTTCTGTAAACGGGTTGCGTGAAGTGCAGGGTGATTCCTGTCTGGAATGGCGCGCCTCCTGCAATTAGTAATGGCATTCAAAGACACATCCGATTTCAACACGAAGTCGACAATCCATTTCAAGGAGAAATGCCATGAAACGTTACTTCCTGCTTTCCGCGCTCGTCGCTGGTCTCTTCTTTGTTGGTTCTGCCGGCAGTGCCGAGGCGGGTGGCCGCCATGGTCATCACGGCGGTCATCACGGTGGCCATCACGGTGGTCACCATGGAGGCCATCATGGTCACCACGGACATCATGGCCATTGGGGGCATGGAAATAATCATTGGGGACACGGTCACTGGGGTCATCGCCCGTACTACCGGCCGTACTATGCTCCCTATTATGGAAACGGTCTCTACTACCGCGGCAATGGTTTCTCGTTCGGTATCTACCGTTAAATCAGCTCGGCTGAAATTCCCCGATCTCCCGGCAAACATCTCGTGTGCAACAACATCACCAATCAATTGAAATGAAGGCGCAGCATGATGTTCGCTGATTAAGACCTCGTCCGAATTCCGGGCGAGGTTTTTTTGTGCGCGAAGGGTGTCCGCGATGGCTCGCCGCTACTTCGACAACTCTTTAGAGCGTTCGGTCGCGGCGCGGACGGCGTTGATGAGGGTGGCGCGGAGTTGTCCCTCTTCGAGAGCTTTCAGGCCTGTGATCGTCGTTCCACCGGGGCTGGTGACGGCATCCTTCAGTTGCCCGGGATGCTGGCCGGTTTCGAGGACCATGCGGGCGGCGCCGAGCACTGTCTGGGCGGCGAGTTCCGTGGCGACATTACGGGGAAGCCCGACGAGCACGCCACCATCGCTGAGCGCTTCGATGATCTGATAGATGTACGCCGGGCCGCTTCCCGAGAGACCGGTGATCGCGTCGAGTTGCGATTCGGGGACTTCAAACGCGATGCCGACCGTGGAGAGCATGCGCTGAGCGAGTTCGCCATCGGCGCTCGTCGCCGCGCCGCCGCGTGAATATCCGCACGCACCCGCCCCCACCTGGCAGGGGGTGTTCGGCATGACGCGAATAAGGCGCTGGTCGGCTCCCAGAACCTGCTGATACTTACCGAGGGGGACTCCCGCCGCGATGCTGATGACGAGATGACCGCTGGTGACCTCGGATTTGATTTCAGAAAGAACAGCGGGAAGATATTGAGGTTTCACCGCAAGGATGATGATGTCGGCGTTCAGAATGAGTTGCGAATTATCCGCGTAGAGCGTGCCGCCGGTTTCCGCCGCGAATCGATCCCGCATGGCCTCACTTGGATCACTGGCGGACAACTGGTTCGCCTGAATCAGTCCCGCGTTCAGAAAACCTTTCGCCAGGGCGAGCGCCATCTGGCCCGCACCGATGAAACCAACGCGGTCTTGCAGTGGTTGCAGAGGTTTCGAATCGGTCATGGCCGCTGATCCTGATCACATTTTTAATGACCCTGTAATCCTCTGATGGGTTGTACCGAATCTTGTCTTGCCGATTCGAGAACCGCCACAACCAGGTTTCAGGGTGGGTTGAAAGATACAATAGACAGTAAGTTCAAATTGAAAGCCGCCTGCCACCGGGTTGAAATGGTGACAGGCAGCCTGTTTGTCGAAGGCATTTTACAGCGGCGAAAGAAATCGACCGCCGAAGAGTACCCTGTTATCGGAGAACTTTAAGGTCGGGGAGAGCGGCCTTGAGTTCATTGATCGCCTCTTCGCTGATTTCGGGAAGACCCTGAATGCTCAGCTGTTTAAGGCTGGTGATCTCTTTCAGTTTGGCAATACCCGCGTCGGTCACTTGAGTCTGGCTGAGGCTCAGGCTGCGCAGGTTCTTGAGTTTAACCAGTTCCTGCAACTGGGCGTCGGATACTTTGGTCTCGTTCAGCCCCAGTTCTTCCAGTGATTCGAGCTGCGCGATGATCGGCAGGCCGTCGTCGGTGACATAGGTCTGCCAGAGGTCGATACTTTTCAGTTTCTTAAGTTCGGTCAGATAACCGAGACCCGCTTCGTCGACGTTGGTCAGCTCGAGACCGAGCGATTCCAGGTTGGTCAGCTTACCGACGATCTTGAGGTCATCGTTCTGAATGGGGGCTTCGCGCAGGAGGAGTTCTTTCATGTTCTGCTTGTCGGCGAGGACATCCAGCCCCCCTTCGCCCACCAGTGTGCGGCGGATGTGCAGTTTCTCGAGGTTCTTGAGTGGTTCGAGATGTTTCATGCCGACTTCGGTCAGGTAGGTGTCGTCGAGCATCAGCACTTTCAGGTTGGTCAGTTTGCTGACCGGCGCGATGTTCATGTCGATGAAGTCGGAATTGTCCATCAAGCAGACGTCGAGCTGTTCAAGTTTCTCCAGTTTGGAAAGGGGTTCGAAGCAGGCATCCGTAATGGGACAGCGCTGCAGCAGGACGCTCGTCAATGTCGGGATTTCGCTCAGGAATTTGCAACCTTCATCATCGATCTTGGTGAACCGCACGTCGACTTCCCGCAGTTTGGGAAGTGCCTGCAGGTGCTCCATGCCGTCGCTGGTGACGTTGGAACGACGCATCAACAGAACCTGCAGACTCGGGATCTGCGCGAGCGACTTCATTCCTGCGCCGGTGATGTTCGTCGCCTGCAGATTGATGACACGCAGCTTGGGACAGCCGACCAGGTTGGCGAGTCCCTCGTCAGTGATCTGTGTCTCGCGCAAGGTGAGGCGATCGAGGTAGGGGAACTTCGGCATCAGCGCGAGGTCGGCGTTCGTGATCGCGCTGTTGGAAGCGTCGATATTGATCACGGAACCGTTCCCGTTTTTCGACAATGCAATCTGTTTCGCTTCCAGCGTCTTGATCGCCTCCGCATCGTCCGGTTCGACCTTCGGCTTTTCTTCCTTGGGCGGTGCGGGCTGGGTGGTCGCAGTGCTGGTCGTTTCGTTTTCCACTTCATCGGTGCAGCCGATCATGACGCCCAGGCAGAACCAGGAAAGCATGAGGAGCGAGAAAGAACGGAAACCGGGAAAAGCTGGGGAGCGGGACTGGGACATTCAGGAAAATCTCCGTCAGATGGATCAAATTCAGGCTGCGGGGAGAGCAGCGAAAGTCGTTGCGGTTATTCGCGAGCGTGATCAGGATGCGACAGGGTAGTCTCTCCGGACGTTCCGGTGAAAAGATCGCGCTGCGGTCACTGTGCATGCGCTCCAATAAGTTGTTCAGAGTGCAGGTTGTTCAGAGTAATGTGCGGGGGAATCAAACGCAAACGAGCGGTGTAGTGATGCAGTGGGTCTGAGGTCTTTTCTCGATTGCGGGAGCGATCAGGTAGTTTTTGTTGAAATTCGCATCCTTTACAGACATATTGGACAAATGTGCGTTTGTGATTTTAAGGTGTTCGCTGATGTCTTCTGATCAGGCCCGATCCATGTCCGACCACGATTCCCTCCCCTCTGTCATTCCCTACCTGACTGTGCGGAATGCCGCCGCGGCAGTCGAGTTCTACAAGAAGGCGTTCGGGGCCAGGGCGTTCTTTTTGATGACCTTTCCGGGAACGGACAAGGTGCTCCACGCTCAACTGGGCATCGGCAATTCCCAGATCATGGTGACCGAGGAAATGCCCGAGCTCAACCCGAACAGCAAGGGGCCGGAAATGCTCGGTGGATCTCCCGTGACGATTCACCTTTACTTCGACGATGTCGACCAGCTCTTTCAGCAGGCGATCGACGCGGGGGCGACGGTCACCATGGAACTGATGAACGCCTTCTGGGGCGACCGCTGCGGCCGCTTGCGCGATCCGTTCGGTCACGAGTGGTCTCTCGGACAACCGATCGAAGAAGTGAGCCCGGAAGAAATGGAGAAGCGGGCACGTAAGTTATTCCGGAAAGATTGATCGCCCGCTGTTTGCCAGACAACATATTCCTGCATCAGAGAGCATGAGCAAGATGGATACGAATGATAACCTGCAGCGCCTTCCGTCTTCCGGCAGAAGACGTCGAAAAGCAGAGAACGCCAGTCCGTCGCGAAAGCGTCCGGCGGGGCAGCGGTCTGCCGCTCGATCGGAGTCGACTTCGTCCGAGCGACCGGTGCGGAAATCCCAGGGAAAGAAACGGCCTCGTACGCCGGTTGAGGTCGACGAGTCTAGTCGTGATCCGCTCGGCGGACTCATCCGGATGTATGGGACCAGCCTGATGGTCGTCATCCTGATTCTGGTCTTCTTCTGGGTGTTAGGAGGAGCTGTATTCGTCGGTGTGCTCTTCACCGAGGGGACCATCGCAACCGTACTCAAATGGGTGGGCGTCTTCTTTCTGGTGTGCGGTCTGCTGGCCGCCGGGGTGCAGGCGATCAATCTGAATCGCCGGTTGGAACTCCGTAAAAACGGAATCCGTTATATCAACGGCGGGATCCAGAAGGAGTTCCCGTGGGAGGAGATTGTCGAGGTGGAAGTGGAGCGGCTCGATACCACTGACCTCGGCCCCGTGTCATTACAACGACGCAGCAACGATGCATCGCGACCGACGAACGTACTCAGACGGTCCCACTGGAAAATCACGATTCATTCCCGCTCTGGGGACACGATCACCCTGGGCGACGTCTTCACCAACATCATCCCCAAACCCCAGGAACTGATTTCCGAATTACGCCTGCGCAGCGGACCGATGTAGGAACCTCTTCTCCGATATTCGCGAGGTGCGCGTCTTTACGGCATATTAAAACGGCCAGACCCAGGGGGTGATCAGCGTCGTCAGGAGGCAGATGATGATGCTTAAGGGGACGCCGATGATGAAGTAGTCGCGGGGTTTGTAGCCGCCGGGGCCGTAGACCATCTGGTTGGTCTGGTATCCATGCGGGGTGACGAAACTGCTGGCGGCTCCGATGATGACGGCGATGGCGAAC
>PABD01000239.1 GCA_002702685.1 Planctomyces sp. | reverse complement strand
TGACGCTGCGGATGAAGGCGCTTACCGATGAGGAATCGGATGCGGTCGAAATGTCTTTCCCCGTTTACCTGCACGGCGCGGAACGAATGGAAGCCTTTGCCGGTACGGTCAAGCCTGACGAAACGAGCGACAAGGTTGAATTTGATATTCCGGAACAGAGGCTACCGGAAGAGTCGGTGCTCGAACTTCGGTTCAGCCCGTCACTCGCTGCCGCGATGGTGGATGCGTTGCCCTACCTGGCGAACTATCCGCACAAAACGACGGATGCCGCCATGTACCGGTTCGTGCCGACGGTGATTACTTATAACATCCTCAAAGAGATGGGGATTGACCTTAAACAGCTCGAGAATAAGCAGACGAACCTCAACGCCCAGGAATTGGGTGATCCGGCGGAACGGGCGAAGCAATGGAAGCAGTACGACGAGTACAACCCTGTTTACAATCCCGACGAAATCGAACGATTTGTGAAACAGCATGTCGAGGATCTGGCTAGCCGCCAGCTGAGTGATGGTGGTTGGGGCTGGTTGTCGGGATACGGCGAGCATTCTTCACCGCATATCACGGCGAATGTTGTACACGGTTTGATTCTCGCGGATAAAAACCAGGTCGCCCTTGTGCCGGGAATGCTGGAACGGGGACTCGATTGGCTACAGAACTATCAGCAGGAACAGATTCAACTGCTGAAGAACTGGGAAGAGAACGAGGCGAAAAAAGCCGAGCATAAAAAGTATAAACGGCATGCCGACAACCTGGATGCGCTCATTTTCAACGTCCTCGTCGAAGGGGGCCGCGTCAATGAAGAGATGCATGGCTATCTCAACCGGGACCGGGTCGAACTGTCTGTGTATGCGAAAGGAGTGCTTGGACTCGCGCTGCATACAATTGGCGACAAGGAGGGACTCTCCAAGGTGATGGAAAACCTGGAGCAGTATCTGCAACAGGACGCGGAAAATGAAACCGCCTGGTTGCGACTTCCTTCCGGTGGATTCTGGTGGTTCTGGTACGGCAATGAAGATGCGGCGAATGCGATTTATCTGAAACTCCTTTCCCGGACCGAACCGCGCAGCGAACAGACGGGGCGGCTGGTGAAGTACATTCTCAACAACCGCAAGAATTCGACCTACTGGAGCTGTATCAGCGATACGGCGCTGTCGATTGAAGCCCTTGCCGAATACCTGAAAGCGAGTGGAGAAAATCGACCGGAGATGGTCGTGGAAGTCTGGTTCGATGGTGAGAAAAAGAAAGAAGTGAAAATCACCTCGGAGAACCTTTTCGAAATCGACAACCGGTTCACGATTGAAGGGGTCAACCTCGAGACCGGGCGGCATACGCTGGAACTGCGGAAGACCGGTTCCGGCCCGCTGTATTACAACGCTTACATGAAAACGTTCTCGACACAGGAGTTCATCGAAGCCGCCGGACTCGAAATCAAGATCGAGCGCCGGTACACGAAGCTCATTCCGGATAATGAGCAGACGGCCGTGGCGAACAGCAGTGGTCAGGCAATCGAACAGACGACCGAACACTTCAAGCGAGAACCGCTGGTCAATCACGCGGAACTCAAGAGTGGCGACCTTGTCGAAGTTGAACTGATCATCGACAGCAAGAACGATTATGAGTATCTGATCTTCGAAGACTACAAACCGGCAGGGCTCGAAGCGGTCGATCTGCGGAGTGGATACACCAACAATCGGTTAGGTGCCTATCTCGAGTACAAAAGCGAGAAGGTGAAGTTTTTCGTTCAGCGTCTGGCTCATGGTAAGCACAGCATCACTTATCAGCTGCGGGCGGAGATTCCGGGTAAATTCAGCGCGTTGCCTTCGCAGGGAACGGGTATGCATGCTCCGGAACTGCGGGCGAACAGCGATGAGATGAAACTGAACGTCGTGGACAAGTAAAAGTGATCCTCAGACCCTCTGATGAGTTGCATTGAATCTCTTGTTGTAGATTCGAGAACCGCCACAACCGGGTTTCAGGATGGGTTCCAATAAGTTCGAACTTAAAGTCATGAGCCAGCCTCTGTCCCGAAAGGGAGGCTGGCTTTTTTCTTGCGCGGGCCAGAACTATAGTAGGGCACGTGTTATTTTTCCTATCGACGCAGACGAAAACGACGGACATCATGACGCAACGACAATCTACTGGCGTACCGCGACTGGACGAAATGCTGGGGGGAGGCTTGATTCCCGGAACGATGACGGTCGTGATGGGGGCGACCGGTATCGGCAAGACCCAGCTCGGTTTACAGTATGCGCACGCTGGTAAAAAGCAGGAAGGCGAAACGGGTATCCTGTTCGACATGACGAGTCGGGGAGATGCGCAGAACCAGGATGAATACGCGAAACGACTTTTTGACTGGGACTTTCGCGTTGCTTCCAACGAAGATATCCGCAAAGAGAGCTTCGATGTCACCTCGGTCTGGAACGCCGACCAGAGTCGGACGGATTACCTGCATCTCTTTCGACGCTCGGGACGCCGCGTGACTCTGAGTGATCTCGATGAGGATCAATGGCGGGAATGGAAAGTCGAACTGTCGCGCAAGCTCGACCGGGCGATCTACTTCTTTTACGGGAACTTTATTCACGGGGTTCGGCGTATTGTGTTGGACGGAATTGAACCCGCCGAAAAAGCGAGCGACAGTTTCCAGTTCCATATGATCGATTACATCTACCACCAGGTACTGCGGAAAGAGTCGGACTGGCTGGCGCGCGACCTCTTCCGCTCCCACTTCCGCAGCCAGGAAACGAAAGTCCTCGAGAACCCGTACGATCATCAGCAACTGGGCTGTCTGGTACTCTATACCTGTCATGAGGTTATGCTGGATGACCTGCTGGAACGGCGGATCGAATCGGGCGACTTGCTGTCCAATGCGAATACGATCATCCAGATGGGGAAGACGCGAGAAAACGGCAAAATAGGCAGAGCACTCTACGTCGCCAAGCATCGCGGCAGCGCGGTCGATGAGTCGATCGTTCCGTTTCACATTACGGAATCAGGTCTGCAACTTCAGTAAGGAGTGACCGCATCAGTAATTTCCCTGCAATACGCCGCGATCGCATATCTTGTTGTGGCTGCTGTAATCTTCTTGACGATCGGATTTCGGGCTTTGATAATCAAGGTTGAGTCCCTCTTTTAATTCCTCCTGTCAGGGAGAATTCGTCATGAAGGTCAATTCGTTAATGCGTTCGCTCGGTCTCCTGATACTGGGAGGAACCATCTTCTTGAGCGGCGCGATTACGGGTGGTTCACG
The DNA here is from genome assembly GCA_002702685.1 of Planctomyces sp. Taxonomy (GTDB): domain Bacteria; phylum Planctomycetota; class Planctomycetia; order Planctomycetales; family Planctomycetaceae; genus Polystyrenella. Next base: position 27,272 of record PABD01000239.1, on the reverse strand, counting down.
CGCTGATGCGGGTGGGCTCCGTTATATCTATCCGCGTCTGTTCGGACCGGTGGTTCCCAGCTACGGGTACAATTACAACTACGGATACGGTTATGGGTACCGAGGCTTCGGTCAACGTGGATTGTTTCACAATCACGGTCTCGGAATCTATACGCCTCCGAATGTTAATCGGTTCGTCTTCCGCACGCCTCCGATTGCGATTGCTCCCTACACGTATTACTACGGCAACGGTGGTTGGCCATTTTCGTACGGATATTACAACAACTACGGTTTTTACCCCACGTATGGCTATGGTTACTACGGTAATCCCTACTTCACGCACAACAGCTATTACGGCGGCAACAACTGGAGTTGGTCGAACAACGGATTCAATGGCTACTACGGGAACGTTCCTTCGCAGACGTACAAAACGCCCGCCGCGATTGTGCTGGAAAACAAACGACTCAAGGAAGAAGTAGCCAGGAACCGGGAAGACTGGATCGAGAAGGTCCCCGGTATGCCGGACCGGGTGATCATCGCCGTGCGTCCTTCGAGCCGGAAAGATAACCTCGAGAGTGTTCGCATGCAGCGGTTGGGTGATCTGGCAATTCGCGGCGGCGAGTATGGTCGCGCTTACCAGTACTACGAACGCGCCGTCAAACGGTCGAGTGATCAGGCCGAATTCCGGATGAGTCTGGCGACAGTGCTCGCGGCGACGGGTCGGTTTCAACCGGCGATCGAGCAGATTGAAAAGGCGACTCAACTGCACCCTGATATGCAGGAACTGCCTCGCACCTTCGCAGATATTTTTGGCGACGAAGGAGACAGCGAACGAGAAAAGTTGATGACCAAAGTCGCTGAATGGACAAGCGAGGATCAGAATGATCCCGAGCGGCTGCTGTTGATGGGGTCGCTCATGGTGATGAATGGCCGACCGCAGGACGCGCGTCCGTTTCTTGAAGTCGCCGCGTCGGTATCTGAGAACGAACAACCTTCCCTTGCGTTTCTGGAGCCGATCCGAAAGATGGCGGGAGAGAGCGGAGCGCCTGAAGAACTCGCCTCCGTTCCTGAACCGCGTCTGACCGATCCAATACTGCCGCCGCCCGGTTACGGGGTGTTGGATATTTCGGAAGAGGAAGCCACGCTGCTGAAACCGCCGCCCATACCGGACGAACAGGCGAGGCCGGAGCAACAGCCTACCCCGGAACAAGAAGCCGTGCCTGTGGATCCGCCCCAAGGGGATGAACTTCCCGGTCTGCGGCCCGGTCCCACCTTCCCGAACAGCCCCTGATCGGTCCTCGGCAAACCGCTGACGGACGAAACTGGTGACCGACGTTCAGTCGTCTCCCGTCCCGCCGCCTGCTAAATTAAGGGCGTCTTTCGCAGGAAAGGTGTTCCGTTTTAATTCCGCTTCCCATTCGGTCCGCGGGCCGACACCGAGGACTATGACCACGCTAGATCTCCGCATCCTGATTACGCTGTGTACCTACAACGAACGCGAGAATCTCGAGCAACTGATTCCCGAGATTCAGGCATATCTTCCGCAGGCGCACATCCTCGTTGTCGACGATAGCTCGCCTGACGGAACGGGGGATCTCGTACGGAAAATGCAGCGCGAGAATCCCGCTCTCTTTCTGGTCGAACGTCAGGGGAAACTGGGACTCGGGACCGCGACCGTGGCCGCGTTCTGCTGGGGAATCGATAAGCAATTCGATTACATTATCAACATGGATGCGGATTTCAGTCATCCTCCACGCTATCTGCCGGACCTCGTCAAGGGGATGGATGATGCCGATGTCGCGATTGCGTCCCGCTACGTGGAAGGGGGCGAAATTGAAGGCTGGGGCCTGAAGCGGCATTTCATGAGTCGGGGAATCAACTGGTACGCCCGCACGTTATTGCGACTCAAAACCCGCGACAACAGTGGCTCATATCGCTGTTACCGGGTCTCCAAACTGGCCGAGATCGATTTCTCGAAAATCGTCTCCCGGGGATACGCGTTTCAGGAAGAAATTCTCTATCGCTGCAATCGGGTCGGCTGCCGGTTTATCGAAGTCCCGTTTCTGTTCGAAGAGCGTCGTCATGGCTCCTCGAAAATCAACAACCGGGAGGCGGTGACAGCGCTGGGCAATCTGTTTCGCCTGGGGGTGGAAAACCTGTGCCGAGTGAACGTGCGGCGGGAAGAAGAAACCGCCTCGGCCCGGGAATATCCTGAGTAGAATTTGTACACTTGTACCGCTACTCACATGCATTCTCGTTGCAAGAATGGAATCGCTTCCAGCAGTACCGGGGACTGTGTCGTATTTAAGACAGCGTGTTGTCAAATTTGAACATTTTTCCGTGCACGTTTCCTAATTGAAACATCTGCAAAATCTGCCGGAAGAAAATACCACGCAGCGGGCCACACGTAACCTCATATTATTTCGGAGGTTAAGGAATAACTCCAATTTCAGGGAAATCGGAATTCCCGGATCGGCCCGGCCTTTGCTTTTTAAATTTCCGCGTCAGGACGGCGACGTAACGATCCAGGACTCAAGGATTTGAACCGCTTCCTCCAGTACCTGAATGGGAAATAAGAGAAGGAAACTATGGCTACAAGTCGACATTTGCGCATGACGCTCCACAACTGGGATGACTTCACCGTACTCGATCTCGTCGGTGTCGAAATCTGGGACGGAGCCGATTTAGCGTTGTTGCGGGATACCCAGAGCGATCTCGTACTGAATAAAAAATGCCAGTTGATGGGCGTCAACATGGAACATGTGAAATACATCCCGAGTGGATTCTTCGGTATGTTGTACGACTGGCACGAATACGGCGTGAAAATTCGTCTCTATAATCCACAGCCTCATGTCGCGGAGATGCTTTGGTTCCGCCAGTTCTTCCGTAAGATTTCGGACACGACCTACGTGCTGCACAGCAAGCCCCGCTACGACCTCGTCCCGCAGGACAGCAGCGACTGGACCGCCGACGCCGAATGGATGGAAGCCGAAATGTCCTCCAAAAACTAGCCCGTCCGGGCTTTTGTGGCGGCTATTGGCGCGTGGAGACTATGACGCGTGGTTTTGCGCCGCCAGTGAGGTGGAGGGTTGGTTGGAAGACGACGTGATTAACTACAAAGAAAACGCCGCGATTGGAGAAATCCACCGCGGCGTTTTTGTTTTGCGTACTCGGCCGCACTCCGGGAGGAGTGGGATTCGCCCCCTGGTTGACGAGGTACTTCTCGCTGGTTGGAGAATACCGGCTCTATTTCGAAATGTCATAGACCATGAGCGTATCCTGATCGCGGAGGTAAAGTTTACCGTCGGCGATAGCGGGGTGAGCCCAGGCGGGAGGGTTAACCACTTCCGGGGTGAAGGTGCCGACCAGTTCGTAACCATCGGGACTCGCTTTGATCGCCGCGACTTCACCCGATTGATATCGGAAAATGACATGGCCGTCGGCATAGATCACGGCCGCTGACTCTTTGCCGGGGCCACGGAAATCGCCACCCCATTTCACTTCGCCTGTGGGGGCATGAATGCAGATCGGCAATCCGTTCTTGTGTCCCTGACCTGCGTAGACGTAGTCGTCCAGCAGAATCATGTTGCCGTGGTGATTCTGGAACGTACGGGGTTCGAGGAAATACTCTTCGGTCGCTTTGATGCCATCCCCCTCTTTGGTGAGGTGAAGATAAGCAGACCCGGTGTTGTAACTGGTCGAGCAGAAGATGTAGTCCCCGTTGACCATCAGGTCGGGGATGTTGGCGGTGCCGTTCGCGACTTTATTGTACGACCAGAGAAGTTCCCCATCGCTCGCGCGAACTCCGAAGGCTCCTCGTCCGCCCATCTGTACGTACTGTTTGACGCCGGCGGCGTTGCTGATTTTGATCGATGCGTAACCCGCTCCGTCATTCCCTTTTTCTCCCTTCGGCGCCGGGCTCGCCCAGACTTCGTCTCCCGTCCGTTTGTCGAGCGCGACGATCATGGCGTTATCACCACCGGGAGTACAGAGAACAAGATCACCATCCACGAGGGGAGACTCCGAAAAGCCCCAGCCGGACATCATCTTGCCGTCCCATTCCTTGACGAAGTCTTTCTTCCAGACGATATCGCCATTAGAGGTTTTCATACAGACAATCTGGCCGTTCGACGAGATGGCGTAGAGCAGATCACCATCCACGGCAGGGGTACAGCGGGAACCGTCGTAACCGTGAGAAGGAACGTCGGCGGTCATTTTGCCGGCCCAGACAATCTGATGTGATTTGGCGTCAATCGCCAGCACGGCCTGGGAAACTTCTCCGTTACTCGTCGTATAGATGCGATCACCGACAACGGCCACAGACGCGTAGCCACTTCCGAGTTTGTTCATGCTCCAGAGCAAACGGGGCTTCTGCTGATCCCAGTTGAATTTGAGGCCAGTCTCCGACGACATGCCGTCCCGGTGGGGGCCACGCCATTCCGGCCAGTCCTCGCCGAAGAGGGAACCGGCGGCAAGGGGAATTGTGCAGATCAGGCTTCCGGTGAACAGCAGGGTCGCGAATCGTTGCAGCATCTTGTGCTCCCAGTTGAGTAGATTCGTAGTTTCGTGTGCGATGGAAAATGAAGGGGAACGGCTGGAAGCGAGACGATGCTTCAATCCGCTGGTTCAGGCACTTGGTTGTGTCTTCCGAGTATAGGAAGTTCCGCCGAGCAGACGCAATAAATTGTGGCCGGGCAGAATAAAATCGCTGGTCCTCCGGTCGGTCGCGGATCCGAGCGCAAATGACCAGAATGTGCACAGAGAATCGCGTTACTGTTACCCCTCACATTCCCAGCAACTGGCGCAGCCGGGCCGCGAGGTCGTCCGCGGAGATCCCGCCAATCCGCACCTGTTTCTGCGGGGATGTTTCTCCCCGTATGATTTCCAACTGCCCACGCGTCAATTTGAGCTCGCTGGCCAGGAGTTTGACCACGGCGGTGTTCGCTTTGCCTTTTTCCGGCACGGCTGTGACCGAAACTTTGAGTTGCCCTTCGTGGACGCCGGTGATCCCGTTCTTTTTCGCTTTGGGAGTGACTTTGAGGGCGAGGACGAGACCGTCGGCGTGTTGATGAATTTCGGGCAAGATCATTTGCAGGTTCGCTCCTCTCACCCCAAACCTTCGAAGAGACTCGAACCGATGCGAACCAGGGTGGCTCCTTCCTCGATGGCGATCTGATAGTCGTGACTCATCCCCATCGATAGTTCGCGAAGTTCTACGCGGGAGGATTGATTCATCTCGTCTTGAAGCTGCTTCAACTTTCGAAAAGTGGGCCGAGCGTCTTCGGGGTTATCCACGAGCGGGGCCATCGTCATGAGACCGGAAACCCGCACATGATTACACGCTTCCACCTCGGTCCAGACTTCTTTCCATTCCGCTGGGGAAAAGCCCTGTTTGGATTCTTCCCCCGAGACATTCACCTGGAGCAACACTCGTGGGTTCACGTTTTCTTCCGCCGCGATGCGATCCACCGCGGTGAGCAGTTTCAGGGAATCGACCGAATGGATCAGGTGCGTGAGCGTGATAATCTTGCGGACCTTATTTCGCTGCAATTGTCCGATCATATGCCAGCGGACACGTGCCGTCGTCTGTTCCGATCTCTCGACGAGTTGTTGTGGTCGGCTTTCGCCGAGATGTTGGTAGCCGAGGTGGATCAGTTCCTCGACCCACTTCCATTCGGCGTATTTTGTGACCGCCACCAGTTGCACGGTCGCTCGATCGCGCCCCGCTTTTTTACAGGCGCTTTCAATACCCTGTTCAATTGCGGACAAGTTATGGCGAAGCTGATCAGCGATGTCAGACATGGAGAGCGCGGCAGTCAGAGAGTTACGGGCTGTAAGGAATGGGAAACTATACGGGAGAATGGAACAGTGATCAGTCTTCGGCGTTCAATCGCGATTGCTTGATCGCGATTGCTTCGCGCATCTGTTCGACGATACGTGGGTTGATCGCAGGAGGAGATTGAGCGTCGAGCCAGTCGAGGTCTTCGCTCGCCTGATCGAAGCGTTCTGTCCGGTAAGCAAGGAGTGCCCGTGCCCAGTGGTCCTCGGCGGAATCAGGATTCAACGTAATGACGAGATGCATGTAGTTGAGCATACGGGCTTCGTCTTCTTTCGCCTGGGCGAGGTTCAACAGGTTCCGCAACATGCGTGTCATGATCGCGCGCACCGATTGCGGGGCGAAGAGCGATTCATCGAGAGGTTGACCACTGTTGGCGATTGCGATTACTTCGGCGTCGTGCCGCGAGAGCAGTTTGCCGCCGGCGAAGGGATCGAGCAGTTGGGGCTCCCCCTCGCCGGGGACAAAACGAACCACGAATTTACCAGGCAACCCGACTCCTTCGATATTGATGCCGATCCGACTTCCCAGGGCGGCATAGAGGACGGAGAGCGAAATCGGCAGTCCTTCCCGATCATCGATGACTTCATTGACGTAGCTGTTGGATCGGTGATAGAAGTTCGTGCGACTGCCATGGAAACCAAGTTCTTCAAACAGAAACCCGTTGAGTGCTTCGAATTTCTGAGCTTCCGTGGTTGTATCATCGAAGCGTGCCTTCAATGTTTCGGCGAGACGGTCGACTTCGTTCAGATAGACCTCGATGTCGAGTTCTTCGTTGTCGAGCCAGGCGATGTGTAAAGCCGCAGCGAAGAGGTCAGGAACTTCATTCGTCATTAACTCAGCGAACGAAGACTCCACCCTCTTCCGATGGACATCGTGGGCGAGTTGCCTGAGTTGTACGGCTTCGCGTTCGAGTTGAGCCGCCTTCTGGTTCAGTAGTGAAGTCGTATACGGAGCGTGGGGGAGCAGGTCTTCCGTCAGTTGAGGTGAACTCCAACTCGCCTGCGGCGCCTCTTTGATCAGGTCGAGAACAGCGGCCCGAACTTCGTCGGCAGGTTCATCGGAGGGAATCTCCTCAGCGACCTGGAACTGTTTGAATTCGGCGGTAGTGTTTCGAAACTTCGCGAGCCCCGCCATTCCGTCTGAGACTTTGACGCGTGGCATTTCAATCACCGGTTGTCCGTTCAGAAAACAGATGAGCCCTTCTTCTTCCACTCGGACTTTCAGATGATTCCAGTCTTCGCGAAGCAGCGGCGTTTCGATCTCCTGCAGCACCTGCCACGTAAGGACATCGGGACCGTTAAACTTACTCAGGCGGATACGCCCCCCGGAGGGGTAGAAGCCGTAGTGCTGATATTCTCCATCAGCGCCGAAGACAAGCCCCGCGGCTCCGTCCTTCTGATCCTGTTTGACACGAAGGGCGACTTCATATGGAGGCTCGGGTACCTCCTGCGTGGAGAGCAACAATGCGCGACCGCCGAACCCTTTCCCCGAACCTTCAACCTGTATCCGACCGGAACGTTGTCTCCAGGTGGCGCCGAAGAGTTCCTTCCATTTGTTTTCGTCCAGGCGTCCAATCGTAAGCCAGCGGGACATCGGGATCGGGTTGGGGCGATCCAGTAACAGTTTGAGGTCGGAGGCCGGGACGGCGAAACCGAGGTTTTCGCTGGCGAGCGACTTCAGGGTCACCAGACCGATCACTTCACCCTGCTGGTTGATGACCGGGCCGCCACTGTTTCCCTGTTCGATTGGAATCGCCAGTTGCAGCATGTTGCGTCCTTCGACTTCGCGCTGGCTGGAAACGACTCCCTTAACCACGCTGTGGTTCAGTCCGAGCGGGTTGCCGAGAGCAATGATTGCTTCGCCATCGCGAATGTCGTTCGTGAACCGTACGGGGAGGGTCGGTAGATTCTCTTCGTCGATCTTGATCAGCGCGAGGTCGAGAGTATGGTCCGTCGCGCGGACTTCGGTGACGTCATATTTTTTGCCATTGGCGAGGTGAACGGAGATCGGGCGGGAATCGCCGATAACATGCAGGTTCGTGGCAATGAGACCATCCGGCTCGATGATGAATCCGCTGCCAACGCCGAGTTTCTGCCCATCGCGTCCCGAAAAGGTAACGACGACGACCGACTTTCTCGCTTGCGTCACGAGTTCTTCGATCGACATGTCGGTGACGGGAGCGGTGATCATCGGTGCCGTGTCTGGAGCATTAGATGCCTTCGCAACGGGACGCTCCGCTGGTGTGGGTTTCCGGTCTGAGGTTTCACCAGCTTGAGCGAGGCTCGCGCAGAGCAGGAGTCCCAGCACTGTCGCCGAAATTGAATTTGTTCGCAGCATACTGAAATTCCAGTTGCAAATTGTCTTGGATTCGGACTGCCACCGCGTGCGCGCTGGTCGGGATTCATCGGTCCCGGAGGTATGGCGATCACTCTAATATCGTAGTCGTTGGCGCGACAGAACGCAAAAATCGGTGACTGTGAACGTCCATTTTAGTGAGAGGAAAGTGCAAGTCGCTCCCTGGTCTGGCAATCGCCCGGCTCAGGTGACACAATGAATCAGCGGTTCTACCGCACATTCGCGCAGATGGCCCATCCTGTGAGCATGTTCTCACCCGAACCTGTGTTTAACCGATAATTTCAGGCCGAGCTGATGACTTCGACATCTTCTTCCAACTACTACCTCGCCGATTTTTCCGAGATCAAAGGTGTCCCCTGTCCCTGTGGCACCGCGAGACGCGCTTTCGCCGAAGTGGAGGCATTCCCCGGAACACTGCACGTGACGGAAATCTCGGAAAACGCGAAGCGGCATTATCACAAAACGTTGACCGAGACCTATTATTTTCTCGAGTGCGGTGATGATGCACAGATGGAACTTGATGACGAGGTCATCGATGTCAAACAGGGAACGGCGATCGTGATTCCACCCGGGACACGTCATCGGGCGCTCGGGAGCATGAAGGTCATCATTGTCTGTCTGCCCAAGTTCGATCCGACCGATGAATGGTTCGATTGAATCACGCTCCGTCGAATTGAACTTAACTTCACAATCAACTCTCCCTCCACGCCTTGTTCCTATCCCTTCCACGCCAGGAGATCAGTGGTGAGCCCTTCGATCAGTCAGTTCGCGCAGTCACTCAGTGTCGAAACTGCATTTACAGTCCTCGCCATGGCCAAGAGCCTGAAGGCACGCGGCAAAGATGTCGTCGAACTCGAAATAGGGGACAGTCCGTTTGAATCGACCGCGTCCGCAAAACAGGTCGGGATTGAGGCGATCACGAATAACGAATCGCATTATTGCCCGTCACCCGGTCTTCCCGCGTTTCGGGAAGCGGCCGCGAAGTTCGTGCGTGACGAGTTCAACATCCCCGCGGAGGCGTCGAACATCGTGGTCGCCCCGGGAGCCAAAGTTTTCGAACAGTATTTCTGCGAGGCGTTTCTGGATCCGAATGACGGCGTACTCGTTTTCAGTCCATACTTCCCGACATACAAACCGAACATTGAGCGGCGCGGTGCGCGAATGGTACTCGCGCCGCTGACCCAATCGAACGATTTCCGCCCGGAAGTCAGCCAGATCAAAGAGTTTCTGGAAACAGATCCGCAACCGAAGGCGATCTTCCTCAACTCACCGCACAACCCGACCGGTGGCGTGACAACCGAAGACGATTTGAAACAGATTGCGGATCTGCTGCGCGGAAAGAACATCGCGATTTTCAGCGACGAACCGTATTGCCATATGGTCTGGCGGGGTTCCCATCATTCCATTGCGGCCCAGCCCGGAATGCTTCCACAAACGGTCGCCGCCTATACCTTCAGCAAATCGTACAGCATGAGTGGCTGGCGACTCGGGTTCGCAGTGGCCTCCAACGAAGTCGCGGATTATATCGGCAAGATGATTAACACCAGCCTCTCCTGCACGCCGCCGCTGGTGCAACTGGCGGGTAAGGCGGCGCTCGAACGCGATAAGGCGGAACGCGACAGCGTGATGCAGAAGTTTCGTGAGAAAGTCGTATTGCTCACCGAAGGGCTCAATAAAATCGAAGGCTTTAATGCACTCGATCCGCTGGCCACCTTTTATGTCTTTCCGAATGTGATGGAAGTCTGCAACAAGTTCAATATCACCAGCCATGGACTTGCCTTGTATCTGCTCGAAGGAGCGGACGACAATTTCGGTGTCGCCTGTCTCGGCGGCGAATGTTTCGGCAATGCGGGGGCGGGGTTTATCCGCTTCAGTTGCGCTGAACCGAATGAACGCCTTACGCAGGCCCTCGAATTCATCGCGACCGCGATCGGGCGTGAAGATCGCATCGCCGCGTATCTCGAATCGCACCCGCAGCACCACCTGAAGTCACCCTACGTGATGAAGTGATCAATGCGGCCCGCTTCTTTTCCGCGATGGAAACCGGCCTTTACTTGGTATTGCAAAGTGAGTATGCTGCCGCTCTGTCATCCAGAAAGTCATTTTGGGGCTCGCGGAAAAATGTCCGTCCGGGAAGGGAGCAGGTAACCTTGAAATATCAATACACGCCCGAAGAATTCAGGTTGATCAGCCGCCGGATCTTGATTGCCTGTTGGTCGCTGCTGTTTATTTCGACGCATATCCCGCTCTGGTTCGTCCATGTCGATGTCCCCAAGGATTCAGATAAGCTGGCGCACTTTCTGGGGTACGGCGGATTGATGTTCTGTCTGCGGGGGTGGCAGTGGATCTCCGCCAGACTGGCAGAGGGGGAAGCCGCGAACAGGCCCCGCTATACACTCTGGTTTGCGGTTTTGCTGCTCGTGGCGTACTCCGTGGCGGACGAACTGCTGCAAATTCCGGTTTACCGGCATGCGGACGTGAATGATGCCATCGCCGACTGGATCGGCATGTTCATCGGCGCTGTCAGTTTTGCGCTCGCGCGACCTGTCATCGTGCGCTTGTTCCTCGCATCGCCCACTCGGCCCGAAACAGCAACTGATTGAGCGATAGGCAAGGCGTCTTTATTTGATCGACTTGCCTTCGCCCGCGGCGGCCCGGTTGTGTTCCGAGCCCGGTACGCGCCAGCGGTGACCCTGACGTGCGAGCAGCAGGTTGGAGCCTTCCGGCCCCCAGGTGCCCGGTTTATAGAATTCCGGTTCGAAGTTGGGATCGTCCAACCGTTTGAGGACGGGATCGACGAATCGCCATGCGGCTTCCAGTTCGTCGCTACGGGTGAAGAGGGTCGAGTCCCCCCGCAGAACATCGAGCAGCAGCCGTTCGTATGCTTCGGGCAGACCCCGGTCGAAGGCCTCGTCGTAGGCGAAATCCATCCGGACCGGCTGGATCTGATACTGCATCCCGGGACGCTTGGTGGAGAAGACGAGCGAGATCGCTTCCTTCGGCTGAATACGGAAGACGAGCGTGTTCGGTCGCGCACCGACGAGGTCACAGATGTCGCCTTCGCATTCTACCGTGCCGAACAGGTGGAGCGGGGGAAGCGTGAATTGAATGGCGATCTCCGTCACGCGTTCGGGGAGCCGTTTTCCCGTTCGTACATAGAAGGGGACGCCCGCCCAGCGCCAGTTGTCGATCATGATCTTCATAGCGACGAATGTTTCGCGAGTTGAATCCTTGGGGACCCGGTCTTCCTCACGATAGCCCGGCACGCGCGTACCTTTGACTTCTCCTCCCGTAAATTGTCCGGCGACGGTCCATTTGGAGAGATCATACGGATCACCCGGCGCCATCGCCTGGAGAACTTTCAGCTTTTCATCACGAATCGCTTCCGCGCGAAAGAGAGACGGAGGTTCCATCCCCAAGAGGCAGAGCAACTGGAGGGCGTGATTCTGCAGAACGTCGCGGAGGGCGCCGGACTTGTCGTAATAAGCACCACGTCCCCCTTCGATCCCCTGCGACTCAGCCACAGTGATCTGGACATGATCGACATGGTTTCGGTTCAGGAGCGGCTCGAAGATCGAATTACCGAAGCGGAAGAGCAGAATGTTCTGCACTGTCTCTTTGCCGAGGTAGTGGTCAATGCGATAAATCTGCTCTTCGAGCAGCATGCGACTCAGTTCCCGGCTGATGTGCTGCGCCGATTCGAGGTCGTGGCCGAACGGCTTTTCGATGACGACCCGGATGGTGTCGTCAGAGTCCCTGCCCGGAATGAGACCGGTGTTGTGCAGTGCTTCCACGACGGGGAGAAACAGAGAGGGCGCAATCGCCATGTAATAGACGCGATTGGTCGGGATATTGAAATCGAATTCCAGATCTTCGAGGCTCTTCTTGAGCAGCAGGTAATCGTCCTCGCGATTGAGGTCGACTTCCCGGTAGAAAAGACGCTTTGCGAATTTGTTCCAGTCTTCTTCGTTATCGGGCTTAAACCGACCATGCTCGACGATGTTCTCGTACATCTCCTGGCGGAACGACTCATCGGTCTTCTCGCGTCGGGCGACACCGACGATGGGTACGTTGTCAGCCAGAAACCCTTCCTTCCACAATGCGAACAGGGCCGGCACCAGTTTGCGGGCGGTAAGGTCGCCGGAGGCTCCCATGATGATGATGGTCGAATCGGAAGCGTAGTAGGGTTGACCGTTAGACATGAACACGCGTTTCTAATGAGAAAGAGGAGCGTTCCGAGGGAGACGATATGCGATCATTGAGCGTAAATGATGGGGAGGCACGGCGTTAATCGTAACAAGAATTTTTTGGACTGTCCCGATCAATACTTGCGAATTAAGCGGGAACGATGACGAACTTCCCACGATTTCTGTTAACGCTGCTTCGACTGGATAAGCTCGGTAATATTAGAAGCATTAATCTGTTCGAGCGCGGGAACGACCAGATCAGCGGCACTCAAATCGACCGTGTATCTGACTGGTCGCGCGAGGCCGATACAGGCGGAGCCCGCGGCAACAGCGGCGGCGACACCGGCAGGGGCGTCTTCGATCACACAGCAGCGTGCGTTAGGCACGTTGACCTTGGATGCGGCGAGTTGAAAGACTTGCGGGTCTGGTTTTCCCTTCGTGACATCGTTACCCGTGACGACGGCGGAGAGGCAGTCGGAGATCCCGAGACGATCAATGACGAGGTGAACGTTTTCGCTTGGACCCGACGAAGCGACGGCAATGCGAAACCCCCGCTCATATAAATCGAAGACCAACTGACGTCCACCGGGCATGGCGGGGAAGTTTGTGGCGATGATGTCGCGAAAGGCGACCTCTTTGGCCTGATCGAGTTCGGCGACTTCTTCGTCCGTCCAGTTTTCGGCTCCGTCCCATTGCTCCCGGATGATCTCGCGGCTCGTCCGACCGAACCCGGCGACGAAGTCTTCCTCGGTGTAGACGGTTCCGCGGTCTTTCGCGACCACTTGCCAGCTTTCGAAGTGGGCCGCGTAGGAATCGATCAGGACGCCATCCATATCAAACAAAACCGCCAGTTGGTCATTCGAGCCTGTCATGCTGCTGTCTCTTTCGCGTTTGTTCAGTGAATCGGGGGAGCGTCGAGCGACATGATAGAAAAATGCAGTCCGCAGTGTAAGCGGCTGACAGTGTGTCCTGTCTTGCCTGTCTTTCCTGGTTTTTCACTTGGCTGGTGTATATCCAGCGTCGCAACCGCTGTTTTGTAATGGTCTTGCGATGGAGACGGGGTTTTCGATAAAAATAGCCCCCTTAGAAAACTTTCATTCAAGTTTTCCACGCGACCCTTCTCTCCCTCAACGACTCCGAAAGGCAAGGATGCCATGTTCGGCCGCCGCGAACTGAAATCATTCCTCACCCGACAACTGACTACGTTGCTCGACGTCGCGATCCATTCGTTGTCGTTTCGCTTATTCCTGCTGGGCTTGCTGCTCGGGCCGCTGGTGCTGGCGATCGGTCATCACCATATGACCCTCGTGGGGTCGTCCCTCGCGGCACGAACCGGGGCGCTCATTGCGATTACCTTCGGTCTGGCCTGGGCTTCCAGCCGCAACTTCTGGAGTTACACACCCGTTCGACGGCGTGGACTCAGCCGCATCCTTCCTGTCTGGATTCTCAGCATCCTGGGGCTCATCGGGTGGGTGATTCTGCTGCCTTATACCGGCGAACTGCAGCGGTGGCTTGCATCAATGTTTTCGGTCGACTCGCTCACGCACTCCGGTCCGCGTGTTTTGTATTACACACTGCTCGCGATCGTTTCGCTGACCCTCCCCGCACGCTGGATCGTGCGCACGGCCGATGCTCTGGCGGGGGACCTCGTGGGCACGGAAGCGAACAATCAGAAACGGACATCGTATCAACGTTATCTCCTGCGATACGGTACGGGACTCGTTTCCGGGATCGCGTTTTCATCTCTGGTACTGGCACCTTACTTCGGCCTGCAGATCGTCGCCTGGTGCTGCGCGACCGTGTTGATCGTCGTCTGTATTGAACGGTTGGTTCAAGGCGAAGCGGTCAAAGAACATCAGGCTCCGTTCCGCTTTCAGTCGCTGCTTCAGGATGAGCGTTCCCGCTACGTCGACAAATTGTGGCAGGCCGGCATCTGGGCCACGATTGGAGGTACCCTTTATTTACTGCAGCGGATGTTTACTCAGTACATGCCCGGAACGGTTTACGTCTCCCTCTTCGTCTGGCTCGGGTTTGCGATCGGACTGTTATGGGGACTGCAATTCATCGCCCGCCGTCAGGGCGAATGCCAGCAATCACAGGAAAAAGCGGGTTCGGCGCTGTTGCTTACGCTCGTGGGCGTCTCGGCCTGGACCGTGATCTTGTTTCTCTCCAGCGATGTGTTGCTGAACGGCAGTTTGTGGATCAGCGCCTACTGGTCGAAAACCTGGATGATCACCCTGGTTCGGTTGTCGGCGATTATCATCGCGGTCGCGCCGCTGGGATTGACCGCGGTCTGCGTTCTGTACCCGGCACAACCTGCCGCTTCGATCAATATTGTCTCCTGTTGCCGCTGGCATCGTGTTCTCGCTCTGGCGACGGGGTGCGTGGCGGTTCAGTGGAGCCTCGCGGAAGGAATCTCTTTCTTCACGCTGATGACCGGTTGCCAATGGCTGTTGCTCGCGTTCGCCGGTCTCAAATGGGCAGAGACCTGGAAGTTCAGCTACAGTAAACCGGTCGTCGCCTGTCTGGGCCTCGCCGTAATGCTGGTGCTGGCCGCGCCGCTCGCCGATCGATTCTTCGACGCCAGCCGCACTGCCAAGTATCTCTTTTCGAGTGATATCTACGCGGCGTACCGCAATGGAACCGACCCGATTGAACTGGGTGTATTGAGTGACCAACGGCTGGTTGAACAGGTTGAAGGGGAATCCGCTACGTATACCGTCTGGTCCCAGAACGGGATGCAGCAGGTGATCCGCGCCGACGGGATGCCGCGGGGTGTCTTCAGTCTCAACTCAAGTATTGTCCCCGAATCCCCGAGCGAAGTGTTGCAGACCGTCATTCCACTGAACCTGCATCGGGCACCGCATCAGGTGATGTTGCTCGGCGCCCCTTCCGGGTCCGCGGTAAAGAGCTGCCTGCTCTTTCCGATCCAGGAGTTGACGTGCGTTGAAGCGGAAGAGACGGTGTTGAAACTCGCTCGCGAATACTCGTGGAAAGATCAATCCCCGGAAGAGGATGTCCGGTATCAACATTGGGACCTGCCTCCCCAGATTGCGCTGATGCAGGCGGAGCCTCAGGATGTGATCATCAACAATCCCCCGATGTCCATGCTGCAGCGAGCGACGAGTTACTTCACGCAGGAGTTCTATCAATCGGTGGCGCAAGCGCTCACCGAAGATGGGCTCTTCTGTCAACGGTTTCAACATTTCGACTACGGTCCACAACCCTTGTGTGATGTCGTTGCCACGATGCGTTCTGCGTTTCGATCAGTCTGCACCATTCGAACCGGTGCTGGCGAAGTGATCCTGGTGGGGACGAACTCAGACGCGGGCGTTGATCGCGACGGTTTTCTGGATCGATTGCGAAAGCCGCATTCGCGTCGGGCTCTTGCCAGCATTGGTTGGGACTGGGCCGTCCCTCTCGAAATTCTCCAGCTCGACGATGACGCATGGACCGATATCCTGAAAGACAATCCGGGCCGAATCAACACCGCCGCGAATGGTCGCTTGGCGTATGGTTTGCCGCACGAGATGTTGCGGTGGGGTAACAAAGCCGTCGAACTGCAACAGGTCGCCGGTCAGCATTTCAATACCGTCTACGCATGGGTCGAAGAAGAAGACGATGATCGCCAGGTCAGCCATCGATTCGAAGAATTGAAGTCACTTCGCGAACTGCAGACGACGGCGAATGGAAAATACTGGGTTTATCGTTCATCCGTTCGCAAACGGGTTCAGGACAAACCGCGAACCGTCATCAAGCAGGTCCGCGGCGTCGGGCCTGAAGAGCGGTTGCATGAAGAAGACCGTCGACGCCTGGAATACTTCCAGTCTCTCGGCAACGCGTTTCAAGCACGCGAAATCACCCTCGATCATCTTCGGGATATCGAACAGTTTACGCAGCCTTACGATCCGCTCGTCACCTATTTCGCTCATATGGAGCTTGCCGCGCTTTGTGAACGGGAACCGGAAAAGTTTCAGAGCGAGGAATTGCGGCATCTGCTGCACACCATTTTCTACGGCTCGAGTCAGGATCGGTCGATCAAAAGTATCGCGCGTGCGATGAAACTGCTGGTCGAACATCCCGAAGTCGTCGAAAACGAAACTGAGCGGGCTGACTTGCTCAATTCGATGTTGCAGATGATGAAAGCGCGCTGGATGTTGCGTGGCCATATGCCGGTCGGATCGCTCGGAATGTCGCACAAGGATATCACCGATTCTCTGGAGGTGATCGAGCTCACGTTCGATGAATTTGAAAAGTTCGAACAGATCCCGGAACTGCAGAGCTATGCGTGGGCCGCGCGGGAGAAACATCTGGAACGTTTCCTCGTCAGCCCGTTGCGAACATTCCGCAGCCAGCTTTCGATCGCGCAGGCGAAGCGGGAACATGACCTCGAAATGTCCGAGGTGAAGAACGCGAATGCGACCCTGCAGAAAGAAGTCGAAGCCGACGCCGCCAAACGTGATCAGCCCGCCAGCCCGATCAGCAACGCAGTCTTCGAGGCTCCGAATTTCTAGCAGCCTGGGGTTTGAGGGGGAAGCGATGCACCTGCGTAGATCGGTCGCCACTTCCTCGCTGTCGCCGTCTGGCTGATGGCTTCCGCGAATCCTCCCCTCCGGTTTGCTACCGCCGCGACTTCGGGTAGAATGAAGCAATGTTCGTGATGGTCCCCTCTGGACCATCGCGAGGTTGATTTTATTCCCGCGCTTCTGTGATGAAATCGATTTTATGTCCAAATTCGCGGTCATATTGCCGGCGGCGGGGCAGAGTACCCGATGCCGCGTCAAACGGATGAAGAAGCCGTTCGCCGAACTTAAAAGACGACCCGTCTGGGTGCGTTCGGCCGAGTTGTTTGTCAACCGGGACGATGTTGCGCAGACGATCATCGTGATCTCGCCGGAAGACAAAGAGTGGTTCAAGGAAAAGTTCCGCCCGAATCTCGCGTTCATGAATATCGATATCGTGGACGGCGGGGCTGAACGGGCGGATTCCATTCAGAACGCACTTGCGCATGTAAAATCCGATATTGAGTTCGTCGCCGTCCACGATGCGGCCCGTCCGCTGATGGTTGAAGAATGGATCGACGCTGTTTTCAAGATGGCGCAGAAGACCGGAGCCGCGATGCCCGCGATTCCCGTCACCAGCACCGTCAAACGGGTTGACGAGCACGACGAGATCGTCGAAACGGTCCCGCGCGAAAACCTGTGGCTGGCGCAGACACCGCAGGTCTTCCGTCGGGAACTGCTGCTCGATGCCTACGCCAAACGGGACGGACTCGTCGCGACGGACGACGCGCAGCTCGTCGAAGCAATCGGACACAAGGTGACGATTGTGGAAGGCTCGCCGATGAATATCAAAATCACCACGGGCGAGGACTTCCGGATTGCGACGGCGTTGATCGACGTGCTGCCGAAGAAGGATCCGTTGCGGGCCTTGCATCCATTCAAGGATGACCCGGACGATATCTGGGGATAAAGGTTAGCCACAAATATGAAACCCTTCCGCATTGCCTGTCCTTCCTGCGAGAAGCGACTGACGATTAACAAACCGGAACTCGTTGGTAAGCGCGTGAAGTGCCCGCAGTGCAAGAACCCGCTCCTGATCAAAGCCCCCGCCGCAGCGCCGAAGTCCGCAGCGACTCCTCCTGCTGTAATAGAGGAGTCTCCTCAACCGGCAGGCTTGCCGCAGATCGACGTGGAGCAGGATGATGTCCTCGCGAAGGCGCAGCGTCGTCGTCAACGACGCAAAAGTGGTGGGGCACTCAAATGGATTCTGATGGGTTTGTTCGGAATCGCCTCGGCGGTAGCGGTCTTCGCGTTTTTCCAACTCACTCGCGATCCGGCACCCTCCGCGGTGATCCCGAATAGACCCGTTTCACAGCCGATGGCGAATTCGAAATCTGGTTCTGTAAAAGGGGTTTCAGGTTCTGTTGAGGATTCATCTTTTCCGGAAAAGCCAGAACGGGGCGACGCATACAACTTCGACTATGTGCCGACCGGTGCGCGGGTTGTCCTGCACTGGAAACCGGCGACGCTCAAGAACAATGCCGAACTATGGGAGTGCGGCGGCGCACTCTTTCCCTGGCTGAACGATCAATTGTTATCCGCGACCGGAATTGCTTCCGAGAATCTGGAGTGGGCCCGATGTTACCTGATTCCGGGTCCGCGAGGGGAACCGCCATTAGGGGTTTTCAAGTTCAAACCGGTTGCGTCATACGATCTGCAAGTTTGGACGAACGAGCAGAGTGCCGCGACGGAACAGATTGTCGGCATGCAGGTCTACCAGCGGGAAGCCCAGCGTATCATCTGGCTGGAGGACATGACGGGCTTGTCCGTGCCTCAGTCCCTGTTGGAAGAAGCGCTCAATACCGCCGGTAACCCGCTCCCGATGACGGCGGGTCTCGATCAGCTGGTCACCCAGACGAATTCATCCGCCGAGCTTTCTCTGCTGTTCGATTTGAAGTCGGTGGAGACCGGACTGCCGGACTGGTTCAATCGAGATGAGCAGAATCTCATCGACACCTTGCTCGGTTGGTGGGGAGACAAAACGGAAGCGGTGTTGTGGGAAGTCGAACTCGAAGAGGAGCTCTTTTTCTCCCGCATGATGATGCAGGCGTCGCCGTTTACACCCACAAGTGAATTGAATTCCTACTGGAAGCGGAATCTGAATGAACTGGCTCAAGTCAGTTGGGATGACCTGCGTCAGCGTGCGCTGCATTCTGAGGGGGCGCAGACTGTTCTCGCCCGTTTTCCCGCCATGCTGCAATTGGCGAGTCGCTTCACTGAAGTTGACGTGAACCGGCAACAGGTCAGGCTCGAGACGATGTTATTGGAACGGGCCGCGCCAAACCTGACACTTGCCAGTTGGCTTTACTGGCGGGAGCGGTTCCTGCCGGAAGGGGCCACCGGAACTCCGGCGATTGCGACAGTGAAAGAGTCCAATCCACAATCGCTGGTGGAGCGATTGCGTTCGACGCTTTATATCGATTTCCGTTTAACTCCGCTGCAGGAAGCGATCGCCCAGATTGGCGAGGAAATCCAGGTTCCGTTCGAAATTGACGGCGATGCCCTGAAGAATCAGGGGTATACGCAGAATATGCCACAGGACTACAATCTGGGTGAAGTGACGGCGGAAGCGGCTCTCTCACACCTGCTCGCGCAATATCCGAAGATGGTGGTTGTGCTCGATGAGTCCGCGCAAAAGGCCATTTTGACGACCGAAGCGGGCGCGGCCGCGAAGAATATGCAGCCTTATTCCTTCCCTGTGAAAACTCCTCCAGCTGAGTAACCTCGATCTACGCATGTCCAAAACTTTTCCCACATATACGTTTCTCTGCCCGAATTGCCAGACGCAGTTGCGGGTGCGGGAACGTCGATTTGTGAACCGGGAAATCAAATGCCCGGCGTGCGAAATGGACTTGTCGGTTCGCTTGAACAAAGCGCATCAGATTGAAGTCGAACCGCTGCATACAGCGCCCGTAGAAAAGATCGCGGTGCCGCAACAGCAGCGCAGAGAACCTCGCAACCTGAACCCGGTTTATTGGTCGATTACGTGTCTGCTGCTGGCGATCCTGGGTTATGTTTATGTCATTCGGCCTCAGTTTGATGATGGTGGCGGTGAGATGAAGAATATCGCCGTCCCGACACCGGAGGAACAACGCCCGCCGGAACCGGAAGAAGAGCTGACCGCAGCCGAGGACCGCGACGCCAACGATGTCGCGGTTGTTGAACCGGCGGTTGTCGATCCCGAAATCGTGGTCACCGAACCGATAGAAGATCCCGAAGTTTCCGAGAATGAACAGCCAGTAGAGACACCTTCCGCGGTACTGGTGCCGACAGGGTTACCTCCCACACTGGCGGAACGACCCGCGCCCGAGCCGATTCCGATTCCTGAAAAGTGGGAACGGTTAATGCAACTGGAGTTTTCAAGCTATGAAGTCCCCGGGCTGGAACGAACGCAGGTTCTTGAGGAACTCGAGATGCTGGCGGGCACAACGTTTCAGTGGAAAGATGATGAGACCCGGGGGCGCCTCGAAATGGAACCGACGCTCGTGAATCTCAAACTAGAGGAAACCGACTTCGCCGCTGTATTGAAGAAAACGCTTGAACCTGTCGGTCTCACATTCGAACTGACGGAAGACCAGATCGTCATCCTGCCGATGGAAACAGCGGAGGCGGGAGATTCCTCGCTGCAGTAATTCGGCCGCCGGCTTTCTCCGGCATTCAAACGTGTCTCAATTCAAGATGGTAGAACGACTGTGAAACCCGACGACGAGGTTTGCCTCTGTTTTCATATCACGCGGCGGAAGATCGAGAACTACATCCGCATCTACCAACCGCGTGTTCCCAGCCAGATCAGCGAATGTGGCGGGGCGGGTTCCGGTTGCGGGTGGTGCATTCCCTTTCTTAAACGCTATTTCAAACAGGCCCAGTCCGACGGGCAGGGTGAGGAACTCTCGGCCGAAGATTACGCACGAGCTCGTGGACAGTACATCCGGGCTGGCAAAGGGACGCCGCCGAAGGGGGCAACACCACCCCCACCCGAAGATTAAGCCGCCTTCATATTTCATCGGTAAATCGTCTGTCGTCGTAGTGGCTACCCTCACTGCTGGCATTTCGACTACACTCAGGTGAACGTTGAACGTCATCCTCTGATGTCCGCTTTGCTTTCTGGATCGTGGTAGAAACCTGGCCGTATGAGTGACAAGACGATCATTTCGATCCAGAATGTGAGCAAGACATTCGTCATGGGAGATGTCAAAGTCCCCGTGCTGCATTCGGTCAATCTCGAAATTCACGAAGGGGACTTCGTCGTCATCGTCGGGCCCTCCGGTTCCGGCAAAAGCACCCTGCTTAACCTCATTGGCGGACTCGATCGACCGACGAGTGGGGAAATCTGGTTCGACTCCCCCGACCAGAAGATCAGCGGGTTCAGCGACAGCGAGTTGACCGCTTACCGCCGCGAGCATGTCGGGTTTGTCTTTCAATTTTACAACCTGGTGCCGACCCTGACCGCCACTGAGAATGTGCAGGTCGCCAGTGAGTTGAGTCACGAGGGGATGCCGCCGGAAGAAGCCCTGAATCTGGTCGGGCTCGAGCATCGTGTCGAACATTTTCCATCGCAGATGTCCGGGGGAGAGCAACAGCGCGTGGCGATAGCGCGGGCGATCGCAAAGAACCCGCGAGTGCTGCTCTGTGATGAACCGACGGGGGCGCTCGATCTTTCGACTGGCCGCTCCATTCTGGGAGTACTTCATAGACTCAACCAGGAGTTGGGTAAAACCGTCATCCTGATTACGCACAACTCGGCGATTGCGGAGATGGGAACCCTGTGTGTTCACATCGGTTCGGGAACGATTGCGTCGAAGGAATCAAATCCGCATCCCGTTTCACCGGAGGAGATCAGCTGGTGAAACCTCTCAATCGAAAACTGCTGCGCGAGCTATTCCGGGCAAAGGGAATGCTGGCGGCAATTATCAGCATCATCGCAGCGGGAGTGCTCTTTTTCGTCGGGATGGCGTCCCTCTATTACAACCTCGAAACCTCCCGACGGCTTTATTACAGCAAGTGCCGCATGGCAGACTTCACCGTCACGGTCAAGAAAATGCCGGTCGTGGAACTCGAACAACTCCATGAGATCAAAGGGGTTTCGGAATTCCGACCGCGCATTCTGTTTCCGGTGACCGTCGATCTGCCCGGCGTCGAGCGTCCGGTCTCGGGGCAGATTCTTTCGCTGCCGGAAGAGCCAGCGCCGATTATCAACAATATCGTCATCCGCAAAGGGAGTTATTTCACGGACTCGCTGTCATCCGAGATCATCCTGAACGATACATTCGCGACCGAACGCGATCTCGAACCGGGCGATCAGATCGAATTGATCCTCAACGAACGCAAAGAAGTTTTCCACATCGTGGGGACGGCCCTCAGTAGTGAGTACGTCTATGTCGTTGGTGGCGGTGGAATAGTTCCCGATCCGGCGAACTTTGGCATCTTCTATATCAAAGAGAGTCTCGCCGAAGATCTCTTCAATTATCAGGAAGCCGCCAACCAGGTCGTTGGTATACTGGAAGAACCGTCTCGGAAACAACCGGATGATGTCCTGGACCGGATCGAACGTAAGCTGGAACCGTATGGGGTCTCCGCGGTGACGCCGCTGGAAGATCAGTCGTCTCATTTCTTTCTGTCGAGCGAAATAGAGAACCTGAAAACGGTGGTGATCATCCTCCCTGGAATCTTTCTCACCGTAGCGGCAATCATCCTGAATATCCTGATGCTCCGCCTGGTGGAGCAGCAACGGACAATCGTGGGGACCTTGAAAGCGATCGGCTATACGAACCGCGAAATCCTCATACATTATCTCAAATTCGGAGGGACCATCGGCCTTTGTGGAGGCGCCCTGGGATCAACGCTCGGTTATCTCTTTGCCGAAGTTATGACGAAGCATGTCTACTCAAAATTTTTCGCATTTCCGAAACTGGTTAACCAACCCTATCCGGGCGTATTGTTGACCGGGGTGGTGATCAGTCTGCTTTTTTCCCTGCTGGGCTCGATGCGCGGCGTGACTAAAGTAATGGCCCTCTCACCTGCCGAGGCAATGCGACCGAAGCCCCCGGTACGGGGGCGCCGCATCTGGTTGGAAAAATGGACGGGACTGTGGAAGTCGTTGACGCTGCAAACGCAGTTTTCGTTGCGGGGCATCTCGCGCAATCGGATGCGATCACTCGCCGGTATTTTTGCTGCGAGCATGGGGACCATGCTGTTGATGGTGGTCCTGTTGATGTACGACAGCATGGAAGAGATGATGGATTTTCAGTTCACGAAGATCCTCGTGAACGACTTCGAAATCGGCTTCAAGGATCCGCGCGGTTACGGTGCGTTTCTGGAAACGAAACGGATGCCGGGTGTTGATTATGCGGAACCGATGCTCCACATCGCCTGCACACTGCAGCATGAACATCGCGAGAAAAAGGTGACCGTCACCGGGCTCATTCCAGGTTCGCGGCTGACAATCCCCGTCAACACGGAGGGAGACCGAGAGCCGTTGCCAACGGTCGGGCTGCTGCTCAGTAAACGGTTGGCCGAAATCCTGGATGTCGGTGTGGGGGACCAGATATGGTTTGAACCGACGGACCGTGAAGAGGAACTCAAAAAGGTGCCGGTGGCCGGAATCATCAATTCCTATCTCGGTCTCTCCGCCTACGCGGATATCGACTATCTGAATCGGATCGTTGACTATGAAGACGCGGTCAATTCGATTCAGCTCAAGACCGTACGCGATCCGACCGTTGAAGCGGAGTTCCTGCGGCAATTGAAGAACACGCCCGTGGTGCAGTCGGTCTCGTCGGCGCGGCATGATCGCCAGCTGCTGGAAGAGACCATGACCGGGCAGTTGATGATCTCCCTGTCGATCACCATCGTCTTCGCGGGGATGATCTTCTTCGGATCGGTGCTCAACTCGTCGCTCATCTCGCTTTCGGAGCGGGAACAGGAAATCGCGACATTGCATGTCCTTGGTTACACGACGCGCGAGATTGCCCGGATGTTTCTGCAGGAATCACTGATTCTGAATCTGGTCGGCCTGTTAGTCGGCCTTCCTCTGGGGATCGGCCTGGGCTGGTTGATGTGTGTGAGTATGGGAACCGATCTCTTCCGCATTCCTTTTGTCATTAAACCCGGTTCGATACTGATCACGATCGTCGTTGGTACCGGGTTTACGTTGTTGGCACATGTCCCACTCAAACGATCGATTGATCGTATGGACTGGGTCAGTGCGTTGAATGTTAAAGAATAACGCCGTTTACTTTTCAGGCTGTCGTTATGAAACGTTTTCTGATCATCTTTGCCTTTATCGCCGCCATCGCCGGTTTCAGTTACTGGTCGTATCTGCAATCGGGCAGGCTTGTGGACGTCGCCCCCGTGCGGAAAGGGACGATTCGCGCTTTTGTCGAGGAGCGGGCCCGCACGCGCGTTCCTGAAATTCACGAGATCACCATGCCGCTTACCGGGCGCATCAAACCGATCAAGTTGATTGAAGGGGATGTCGTCGAGGCAGGGCAGCAGGTGGCCCAGATGGATGGTGCCGATCTCGAAACCGACCTCAAGGGGAGCATCGCGCAGGTCGATCAGTTCGTCGAGATGATCAAGTCGATTGAACTGGCTGTCGAAGCCGCGCAGGAGCAGATCAACGCCAGCCTCGCGAAGTTTCAGTACGAGGAAAAAGAATACGAACGCGTGAGCGGGCTCGCGGAAAAAAATGCTGTTTCCGAATCCGACCTCGAAGCCGCGGAACTCGCGCAGTTTGAAAGCCGGGTCGAACATCGGACGGACGTTCTCACCTGGCGATCGATTCAGGCGATTCAATCCGCCGTGCAGATCGCGATGACCAACGCGGAGGAGGAACGACTCAAAGACGAGCGCGATCTCAACCGGGCCGAGATCACGACGCCCGTTTCCGGGACGGTGCTCAAGCGGCATGTCTCCAACGAAAAAGTGATTCAGGCGGGAGAAGTGTTGCTCGAACTCGGACAGATCGAACAACTCGAAGTCGAAGCGGAAGTCCTGACCCAGCAGGCTGTGGAAATCAGCGTGGGCGATCCCGTCATCATCGAAGGTCCAACCCTCGGCGACGCCACCATCGCGGGAAAAGTGACGCGTATCTACCCCCAGGGATTCACCAAGGTTTCCTCGCTTGGAGTGGAGGAGCAGCGCGTCCTCGTCATTATCGGATTCGAAAAACCAATCGCGGAGATACAGCAGGAAGTGAACAAGAATCTCGGCATCGACTACCGTGTAAGAGTGAAGATCGTGACTGACGAGAGCGAAGAGACCCTCATCGTTCCCCGTACGGCGTTATTCCGCGACGAAAACGATCAATGGTCCCTCTTCGTCGTCCGCAACGACAAAGCGATTCTTACCGCCGTCGAAACAGGATTGATGAACGACTTCGAAGTCGAAATCAAATCCGGCGTGGAAGATGGGGACGAGGTGATACTCGCCCCGGACGCGGAACTGACGGATCAGTCGCGGGTGAAGGTGGAGAAGTAAGTTATCGCCGACGGGCAAGATCGCCGGAAGCTTTCAGAGTGGCGTACCGTAATGAAATAGAGTTAGGATAAACGGGTCTCCAACTGATTTCGAATATCCCCTCCTCTTATGCCATCCTGGAATCTTCATCATGAGACAGTTCTCGCTCGTTCTATGGGCGATTGTATTCGTGTCCTGTTGGTGTCCCGCCGGTGAATCCGTTTTCCCCGGTGAACACTGGGAACACCGCGATCCCGCGGACTTGGGTGTCGACGCCGCGGAGTTGGAAAAACTCGGGGCGATGCTCGGTGGGCGCGGGTGTGTGATTAAGGATGGTTACGTCGTTCACCAATGGGGGGACCCGTCCGAGCGGAGTGACTGGATGTCGTCGGCGAAACCAGTGTTGAGCACATTACTTTTCTTTGCGCTCAAGGAAGGGAAGATCGGCAGCGTCGATCAACCGATATGTGAATTTTATTCTGAGCTGCGGGGGGACGACCGCGAGATCACCTTTCGTCATCTCGGCAGCATGAATAGTGGTTTCCGACGGGTGGAAGGGCCGGGAGAAGCCTGGGCGTATAACGATCCCGCGATTCAGCTCTATCAGCAGACCTTGTTCGATAAGGTGTTCAAAGAAGATCCGCATACGGTTGCCGAGAATACGCATCGTCTCGGGGCGCTTGGTCTGGAAGATGGACTCCAGTGGCGCGAAGACACGCGCCGGTTGAAGGCCTCCGTGCGTGACTTCGCCCGCATCGTCTGGTTCTGGAATAACCAAGGTCAATGGCGCGACCAGCAACTGCTTCCCGCCGGTTACTTTGACGAGTACATGCGACCGCAGACGGCGAAAGACTTGCCGCGGACAGAGAAGGGGGCCGAGACAGACGACTATCTCGAGATCGGCACCTATGGTGGGGGAAGCGACCATTTCACGAAATTCGGCGCGGGCATCTATGGATTTAACTGGTGGTTCAATGAAACCGGCCGCGATCATCCCGATACCCGTACCTGGCCGTACGCCCCCGCGGATACCATCATGTCGATCGGCTTCGGCGGTAACTGCTCGGCGATTTTTCCCGAACAGAACATGATCCTGGTCTGCGCAAAAGGGGACTGGGGGAAGCTGGAAGCGGGGAACGCTGATTCACGAATGAATCAGGTACTCGCCCTGGCGGCCGGCGTGGTCAAAGAAGCAGAACAGCCAGCATCGCGCATCTCCGTCCCCAAATGGGAAGCGGTTTCCATCGATTTCGCCGGCCCCGCGCATAAGGTGACGGACAACGACCCGAATCCGTTTCTCGACTATCGGCTGCAGATGAGCTTCACCAGCCCGAATGGTAAAACGCACCATGTCCCCGGTTACTTTGACGGCGACGGCAATTCCGGGTTGGAAGGAAATGTCTGGCGAGTGAAGTTCGCTCCGGGTGAAGTGGGGGAATGGACATACCAGGCATCGTTCCGAAAGGGGGCGCAGATTGCCATCTCTCTCGATGCGGAAGCGGGCGAGTCAGCTTCATTCGACGGTGCCCAGGGGACGTTCACCGTCACGGATATCCCTGAGTCGGCCCCCGGTCACTATCGTTTCGGGCGGCTCGACTATGTCGGTGAACATTATCTGAAGTTCGTTGACGGCCCGTACTGGCTCAAGGGAGGAACAGACAGTCCGGAGGACTTCCTCGCGTATGAGGGTTTCGCCAATACGGAGAAGGCGGATCACCAGTACGACAACCATCTGCAGGATTGGCGGGAAGGGGATCCCGACTGGAACGAGGGTGCCGGCAAACGGATCATCGGAGCACTCAATTATCTCGCCAGCCAACAGGTCAACAGCATTTACTTTCTGCCCATGAACGTCGGTGGCGATGGCGACAACGCTCGGAATGTTCGTAGCTG
>PABD01000238.1 GCA_002702685.1 Planctomyces sp. | reverse complement strand
GCACCGAGCGGCGCGTATTCGTCGTCGAAGGCGAGAAACCGCTCCCCCAGACCTGGCCTCCCTTTCCCATGTCCAATCCGCTCGATGAGTATCTGTGTGAATTCGTTTCCGAACGTCGGTTGGCGTTTGCGAAACGGGTCCTGCGGCAGCGAACGCGCCATCTGACCGTCGTTCTCGAAGACTTTTTCAAACCGCACAACGCCAGTGCCTGCCTCCGCAGTTGCGACTGTTTTGGCCTGCAGGATGCCTACATCACCGAGACGTACTATCAGTTCAAAAAAAGCCAGGGGGTGACGGCGGGAGCCGCGGACTGGATGACACTTTATCGATACAGTGACCGGAACGGAGGGCGAAAAGCCTGCTTCGAAGACCTGCGGAACCGGGGCTACCAGCTGTACGCGGCCGATCCTGCGCCCAAAGGAGTGCTGGTGGAGGAACTGGATATCTCGCGTCCGACCGCCATCCTGTTCGGCTCGGAACGGAAGGGGATCTCGGACGAAGCGCGTGAGGCGGCGGTGGGACTGGTTCGGCTTCCCATGTATGGCTTCACCGAAAGCTTCAATGTCTCCGTCGCTTGCGCCCTTACGCTATCAACCCTGGCCCGCAAACTTTTCCAGTCCGATATCCCCTGGCAGTTGCCTGCGGCGGATCAGGATGTTCTGTGGCGTAAATGGATCCGGCGGGCGGTAGGGCGGACCTGGCCGCGACTCGAACGGGAGTACTTCAAGCGTCACCCGCAGCATCGCGACCGGGTGGAGGAGTGGGCGCTCTCCAGCCTGGCGAAGCGGTCTTCAGCCGCATACGAGTCCGGATGAGGGTGTCCAAACCGGACCGATGACTCCAGACCGTCCATTTTACCTAAGCGGTACACTTTGGCTGACAGGCACAATGGGAACATCCGGGGAATCTGTGATGAGCGGTATATTCGAATCCAGATAAATAGATCAGATTCGAAATGAACTCTCGAATTGGAACTGGTCGGCGACCCTTGGGAATCACTTAATGATACTCGCCCTCTACCAGTTTCCTGCGCACCGCCTGCTTCTTTTTCGGCCGCTGCTGACTTCCACGACCTGCGACTCCCTGAGGAAACTCAGCGCGCGAATCGCACGGTTCTCTTATTCCTCTATCTACCGCTTGCGCCCAGGATGGGCCACTCCATTTCAAGGAAGAAGTAATGACGCACAAATCGTTTATTGTTCGTTCGCTGGCCGCATGCGGAATGATGCTGTGCCTCGGACTCACCGTCAGCGCCGATGAATATCTTCTGAATCTCGACAGCAATCTCGAAGACCTGACGGACGAATTCTCAATCTCCTCCAGCTTTGACGGCCAGCCGGTCCAGCAGACGACTTGGTTGGATGGCGGGATCGGAAAAGTTTCTCTCGGAGATTGTTGCAGCGACGGCTGCGGAATGACGGACTGCTGCGAACCGACTTGCTGTGCACCGGAAAGCTGCGCTCCCACCTGCTACGCCCCCACGATCTGCGAACCGACCTGTTGTGCCCCGACCTGCTGCGGTACTGATTCGTGCGGCATCGGCTGCTGCGGTAACGGCGGATGTCATGGTGGCTGCGGCGAAGGTTGCGGCTGCGGATGTGGTCAGACCTACCTTGGTTGCCTGAAGTCGACTCCCTGCGGGTGGAGCGATTTCATCAGCCCGATGACCAACCCCGTCTTCTTCGAAGACCCCCGTACGTTGACTGAAGCCCGTTTCATTTTCCTTGATCACCGGACTCCGCGCAGCCTGGGAGCAGATTCGATTCGTCTTCTCGCTGTTCAGCTTCGCGCCGCCCTCACCGATCGCCTGTCGATCATCGCGACCAAAGATGGTTTCATCATGAGCGATTCTCCGTTGGTCGATGACGGCTGGGCCGACGTCTCTGCCGGTTTGAAATACAATCTCTACGCTGACGTTTGCAAACAGCAGATCCTGAGCGTGGGAGCGACCTACGAACTGCCGGTCGGCACCCCGCGTGCGCTGCAGGGCAATGGCGATGGCGAGTTCAACATCTTCCTGAGCGGTGGTGCGGAAATCGTCGAGAACGTTCACTGGATCAGTGCAACCGGTTTCCGTCTCCCCGCCGACACCACTTCGGAAAGCCAGTCGTGGTACTGGTCGAACCACCTCGACTACGAAGTGATCGACAACATCTACCTGTTCGGCGAGACCAACTGGTATCACTGGATGAAATCGGGTGACGGCGGCGTCCCCGGCATCGAAGGGGGAGACATCTTCAACCTCGGTTCCACCGGCGTGGCGGGTAACGACATCGTCACGGGCGCGATCGGCATCAAAGTGAAACCGGCTGAAAATCAGGAGATCGGTTTCGCTTACGAAGTCCCGTTGACCGACCGTCGTGACGTTCTCGACGAGCGTTACACGATCGACTGGATCATCCGCTTTTAGACCCTCTGCGACTGATATCTAACGATCAAACGAAAACCCAGGAGGCTCGCCTTCCGGGTTTTCGTTTTTTATTTTGGATCACGACGCTTGAATCAGTGCGAGGGATGCGTGATAACGGAGGTCCCGCGAACAGCCCCGCAACCTCTGCGAAAACGCATCCCGCCCGGTTCCATCCCACCGACGACCTACATCTGCTGAGGACTCTCCCATGGCCAAGAAGAAACCAACTCGAAAATCGTCTCAAAAGCCGGTCAAGAAAAGTTCTAATATCGGTCGCTTCATCATCTACCCGATCGTCGCTGTCGTCCTCATCATCGTGCTGGTGATCGCACTCAACCGACCCTCGCCTTACTACCGCATCACCGATGAGCAGGGGTTCATCGAAGTCGGTTATACATCGGACAAACAACCTCTGTATCTGGTCGTCTCGGATCTGCCACTGAGTCAGGTAACAACCCCCGGTCACTCGACAATGATGCGCAGCATGACCGTCGAAGTCCCCGGCAAAGACTCGTTCGACATCATCACCGCCCCGACGAACATTGAAGTTGTCTACGTGACGCCCGATGGCAACATCGAATCCCCCAGCGACTACGACAGCGCCGCGATGAAAGCAGAACTGGATACGCTGGTGAGCACCTACGAAACATCGGACGCCCAGACTCTGGGAGACATGGCGGTAAAAATACGCCAGGTGCTCGGTGTCCGTGGTGACGAACCTAATTGATTCAGTGAGAGAGAAGGGTGCGTCAGCTTTCACGAAGTGAAAGAAGTGAAAAGGGTGGCCCAGACAATCACGAAGTGTTGTCTGGGTTGCGTTAGCAACACATAAGCGCTGAATGCGATTTAATGGAAGCGGCCCCGCAACCCTCTCGCTGAATACGTTTCACACCTTTGTGTGCCTGCGGCACCCAGACAATAATGACGTGATTGTCTGGGCCACCCATTCGAATGCTCTCAACCTGTTTTTCTCAAACCCCCATTATATGTCGCCGAATTGGATGAGCAGATAATGACCTTCCCCCTTTTGACCGCAGCTACAAATGGTGAGGTAAGGAGAATCCAGGCTAAAATCAGAGTCGTCCGAATACCAGCGTCCACATAATGGACAAAACCAGCAGACGTGTGCAGTCTCGGTTTCTGGATTTCCTTTCAGTTCGCCAGCGACAAGATGGAGCATGACTTCGCGAGAACGAATATTCCATTCTGAATTCGACCAGCCCACTCCCAGGGCGTAGGGATACTCGTCCGTGGGATTGCCGTAACGGACGGAATTAATGATGTGATTGCGACAATCTTCCTCGGTCAAGTCGAAGGCTATCCGTCTGTCGCCGTAAAAACCTTCATAGACGATCCGGTACTCGCTCATCGCATGTCACTCCGGCAAGCCACCAAATTGCCGTACCGCTTCATACACCGTCGTATTCACCGTGCTCGCGAGATTCAGGCTGCGGACGAGATCGGTTGTTGGTAGTCGCAGGTTGTGTTCTGGTTGTTCGTCGCGAATCTCCGGAGGCAGTCCTTTCGACTCGCTGCCGAAGAGCAGCACATCTCCCGGTTCGAACGATGCTTCCCACAACAACTTCGTCGCCTTCTTCGTCAGGTACCAGATATTTTTGGGTTGGATCAGCTGACGGGCTTCCTCCCACGAACCGACGACCTGGTAGTCGAGATATTGCCAGTAGTCCATTCCCGCCCGACGGAGGTATTTGTCGTCGAGCGAATATCCGATCGGTTCGATCAACCACAATTTGGCTCCCACCGCGACGCAGGTGCGGCCGATATTTCCCGTATTCTGTGGGATTTCCGGTTCGTGGAGAACGATATTTAAGAGAGGTTTGGTCATCGCGTCAGGTCGAATTTCAGGGTAAAAAGGAGAGCGTAACGCTTCCCGTCCGTCGCGTCTATCGTCGGCGAGATGTAACTCCGGAACACCCGCAATTGCCGTTTCGGAGTTCAGTTGCTTACTGAAAGTGCTGCGCCAAACCTCCATATGAAACAGACCGCATGAAAACCTCTTCGCTTATTGTCTTGCTTTTCGTCTGCCTCGTATCCTCGGTCTGCGCGGGCGAGTTCAAGATCGCGGTCGAATCCGACCAACTGCAACTGACTCCCCCGACGGAGATCGCAGGCGATCAACCATTGCGGCTGGTTGAACTTCTCCCTTTCGAACCGGACAGCGCCGTCGCAACCAAACCGGCCATCTGGGAGGGAGGACTCGAGACCTTTCCGCGATCGCTCCCGCGCTTTGAAGGGGATCGCGACCGGCTCTACTCGCGCTGGACCCTTTCGAATGGGGATGCTTTCACCTATGGCCATCCTATCGCCGCAATCGCCGCGCATCAGACAGCAATCCCGTGGCCTGAAAGTCCGAAAGGAGTCCAATGCGTGGTCGACGTCGACGACGTCCTCGGCTTGGGCGTAAAATACGTCGCGCAGAATGTGGATATCCGTCCGATGTTCGACTTCTCGAAGAGGTCCGACCTCAGCTGGAACGTCGACGGCGAGAGCTTCCATTTCAACCCGGGCGCGGTCGCGGGGCTCGATAACTATGTCAGCCGCATGACCGCCGCCGGAGTGAATGTGTCCTTGATCCTGCTTAACTATGTTCCCGGACGGCCCGATTCCGCGAATCCGTTGATCCACCCTGATACCAATCTTGAAGCGGCCCCCAATCATCTGGGCGCGTTCAACCTTTCCGACGAACGAGGCTACCGGCACTACCGCGCGGTCGTCGAATTTCTAGCGGATCGATACACCTCCGGCCGGAAGGAGCAGGGGACGATCAGTGGAATCATCGTCGGCAATGAACTGCAGGCCCACTGGTGGTGGTACAACATCGGTGACGCCAATCCTGATAAAGTCATCAACGAATACGCGCGTGCCGTTCGCGTCGCTTATCTCGCGTGCGCGAAAGCGCATCCCGAACTGCGCGTGTATGTCTCGCTCGATCAACATTGGACGGCCCGCATGACCGAAGAGCGATCAAAGTTCATTCCGGGCAAAGAGTTGATGGAAGGTTTCCATGCCCGCGTCAGATCGCGAGGCGATTTCCCGTGGCATGTCGCGCAGCATCCCTATCCGCAGAACCTGTTCAACGCCCGTACCTGGAACGACGAGCAGGCAACATGGTCGCCCGATGCACCCAAGATCACCTTTCGCAACCTCGAAGTCCTTGCCGACTGGCTGCAACTGCCCGAACATCTCTATGACGGAAAATCCCGCCGTGTGATTCTCTCGGAACAGGGCTTCCATTGCGAAGAGGGGGAAGAGGGAGAACGCGTGCAAGCGGCTGCTTATGCTTATGCCTTCTACCGGACTTTGCAGTTCCCTGTGATCGATGCCTTCATCCTGCATCGCCATGTAGACCACGCGCACGAAGGAGGCCTGCGACTCGGCCTGCGCGCGAACGCCGCAGGGACGATTTCGTCCCCTGGCAAAACGCGGTTGATCTACGACCTTTTCAAACATGCCGACGCTGCCGATTGGGAAACGCACTTTGAATTCGCGAAACCGATCATTGGCATTCAGTCCTGGAGTGAACTCGATCCGCGACCGGTCGAACCCTCCCCCGCCAAATAAACTGGGTCTACTATGAAATTCACCCTTCTCGCTGCGTTTTCGACGTTCTCTCTCTTCTTCACGGTTTGCGCGTCAACTGCCGCCGAGCTTTCTCCCGCCTGGACGGGGGCCGGGAAATATCGTCTGCTGCTGGAGGTTCCGGTGGCTGATGACCTCGAAGGGCAAGAGATGGATGAACGCGTTGTCGCTGCGGAGATTGATTTCGCCGGATGGCTACGGAAGCAGGGGCTCACGGGAGCGGTCGATCTCAGCACGCTGCAGCTTCACAAGATCAATCCGGAGACGGGGGAAGCGGTTCCCGGTCTTTCCTTTGCCGGAGCCGCCTCTCCACTCGATCATCCCTGCCGGTTTGATTCGGAAGAGTTCAGCGGCGATTTCACCAGCCGCGTCGGTCGTCCTTCCGCAACAGAAGATGGTCGGCCCCGGGAATTCCATCGCCCGCGCAAAGTCCGGTTGTTCAATCGCGAACAGAGTCCGGCGAAAGGAAAACTCATCTGGGCACACGTTGCCCGAGCGGGTGAGTCTGGGGCCTACGCGTTGTATTTCGATCTGGTGAAGGACCCGAGTGCGTATTCTGTTTCGCCCGCTCCCTGGATTGGGGATGCCGATCTCTTGCGCCGGAAAGCGGGTGCCTCCCTCGGTGGCTTTGCCCACTTCACCGCGACGGTCGCGGATCTCAATGGCGACGGGTTGGAAGATCTCATCGCCGGAACGGAGAAGGGGGATGTCATGTGGTTCCCCAATCATGGTACGGTGGATCAACCTGTTTACAACGGTTGCCGCATTCTGACCGACGAAGCCGGGCCGATCGACTGTGGTTGGTACGCCGCCCCATTCCTGTATGACTGGAACAACGACGGACTTCTCGACATGCTTACGGGTTCGAGTGGAAACGTCATTCTCTGGTGGAAGAATGTCGGAACGAAAACCGCGCACCGTTTTGCGTTTCAGGGGTTCGTGGAGGCGGACGGAGGCCGACTTGAAGTCCCCGAGGCTCCAGTCAGCGAAGACTACGCCAACATCTTCGCCCATGATTACTACAATCAACCCTGGGTTGGTGATCTGAATGGCGATGGGCTGTCTGAGATCGTCGCTGGCGGATATACCACCGGTCGCATCTTCCGTTACGACGCCACGGGCCGAAATGAAGACGGAACACCAAAACTCACTTACGCGGGCGAACTCCGGACAGCGGATGGACCGATCGATACCATCTGGGCCGCCGCTCCTTTTCTCTGGGATGCAAATGGCGATGGCCGCCACGATCTACTGACCGGAACGTGGTACTGGAGCGGAATTGAGGATCCCCCTGAAGACGGGATGGACGATTATCTGCGTTTTTATTCGCAACAGGCAGATGGCACGTTCCAGCGCGAACCCTTTCCCATGACGGGCGAATTCCCGCGCGGAGTGATCGCGCGGCCATCCTTGCTTTACGTCAATGGTGACAACACGCCCGATCTCCTCGTGAGCGATAACGCGGGTGAAGTTTATTTCGTGCGGAACATCGGTGAGCCCGGCAAGCCGAACTGGGAAATGCCGGGGACGCGCCTCACGATTCCCTGGGGATTTGAAACAGAGTGGGATGCCGCCCGGTTTGCGGGGGCGAATTCTGAAGAAGCCATCGTCGGCACTTATCTCTGGCGTCGCGAGGGAACAGCACGTTCTCCGGAAAAGAAACTGATCGGCGCGCCGCAGGCGAACGGCGAACGGATCAATCATCCCGGACCGGGTTATGGCGATGCGTATCAATTTACGATCCTGCACGACTGGAACGGCGATGGTCATTCCGATTTCCTGTGGGGAACGCAACAGGGCAACATCTACGTACATCTGCACACAGGCGGCGATGATCCACTCGCCTTCGAAGCGGGGGAACTCGTCAAACTGAACGACGGCTTTCCACTGAAGGTCGGACCGGAGGTGGTCAACTCCGTGGAAGAGGCGACTGACTTCACGATACTACAGGGCTCGCGCATTGTTTTTAATCCAGCCGATTTCGACAATGATGGAGTCGACGACCTCCTGGTCGGTGAAACCTACGCTCAACTCTGGTTTTTCAAAGGAGAACTACGCGAGAACAACGAGCGCGTTTTCGCGCCCGGTCATTTATTGGCGACGCTCGCCACCCGTCCGAATCAGATTACCTGCACGGATTGGAACGGGGATGGTCTTCCCGATCTGATTCTCGGCGGCACCGCGAACGATCCCGTCGTCGTCTACCCGAATGAAACCGGAAAAGAAGGCCCCGCACTCGGAGCCGGGGAGGGCGTCGCCGGTTTGCCTTATTTCTTCTGGGGACCGCGCGTCGTCGCCAGTGACTGGAACGACGATGGCGATATCGACCTCCTGATCCAGAGTGAGTTTTTCTCCTTCTGGGTGGAACGCTCCTTCCTCGATCACGGTTACTACTCGGCCAAAGTGGTTTCCCACCAGAACCAGTATCTTGAGGAACGTCCCGAGCAATAACAGAGAAAGATTGCGGAATCGCTCGTCACCTCTTACGATAATATATAAGTGAACGGTGATGTGAGTCGTTTCGTACCCCGTTGCGGGGTGCTACTGCTGGCTTGTCCAGCAGTGTTGATCACGGCTTGCACCAGCGATTGCTCCCTCCCGTTTTCATCCCCCTGATTCCTCACAGAACGATGTTCGCTCCCGTCAGAGCAATCGCGGAGATGACTACCTTGGAAGAGTTCCAACCGGTGTCGTTGAAGGCACTGCTCGACGAGCCAGCACTGGCACCCGAAACTCTCCTTCCTTCCGAGCATCTGAAAGTCAGACGAAGCCCATGACTGTGAACGGCCTCAACAGCTTGAGATCCATCTGCTTTTCACTGCTGCTTGCAATGGCGACGCTCGTTGTCACTCAGGGCCGCAGTTTCGCTGCCGATCCGATTGACGATGCCGTCTATCAGCACAAGATCAAACCGCTGCTCGAAAAACGCTGTTTCGCCTGCCACGGAGCACTCAAACAGGAATCGTCACTCCGGGTCGATTCAGCGGAATCTCTGTTCCGGGGGGGAGATATCGGTCCCGCCGTCGTTCCCGGTCAACTGGATGAGAGTTGGCTCTATCAGACCATCACCGGCGAGGCCGGTTTCCTGATGCCTCCGGAAGGGGAACCACTGGCGAATGACGAAATCGCCCTGATCAAATCCTGGATCGAAGCCGGGGCTCCCGTCCCGGAAGACGATCATCCCGAAGCCGACCCTCAGGATCACTGGGCTTTCCAACCGATCGTACAACCACCCTTACCAGCGGTGACGAACGGCGAATGGGCTCAGTCCCCGGTCGACTTTTTCATCGCGGCGCAACACGAGGAACGCGGACTCACTCCCGCACCCCCAGCGGAGAAGGCGATCCTGCTCAGACGCGTCTACCTCGACCTGGTTGGGCTCCCGCCGACTCCCGAGGAACTACACGCCTTTCTGAGCGACAACCGCCCCGAAGCGTATCAGGAAGTCGTCGACAAGCTGCTCGATAGCCCGCAATACGGGGAACGATGGGGAAGGCACTGGATGGACGTCTGGCGGTACAGCGACTGGTACGGGCGCCGGTCCGTAAGCGACATGACCAACAGCTATTCGACCATCTGGCGTTGGCGCGACTGGATCATCAGTTCGCTGAACAACGACAAGGGCTACGACCAGATGGTCCGGGAGATGCTCGCCGCCGATGAACTGTATCCCGAAGATCGCGAGTCGCACGTCGCCACCGGTTTCATTGTACGCAATTACTATCGCTGGAACTATCACACATGGCTGAAAGACAACGTGGAACATACCGGCAAGGCGTTTCTCGGTCTGACGTTCAACTGCTGCGAATGTCATGATCACAAGTACGACCCGATCGGCCAGAACGAATACTTTGCGATGCGGGCCTTCTTTGAACCGCTCGACCTGCGGCATAACCGCGTGCCGAGAGAAACGGATCCCGGTCCGTTCCCCGACTACGAACTGAGCGTACTCAATCCCCCAATACGCACGGGGCAGGTTCAGATTTACGATCGTTATCCCGAAAAGGAAACGAAGTTATACACTGGCGGTGTGGAAACCAATATCGTGGCCGACAAACCCCCCGTCGATGCGGGGGGACCTGCGTTCCTCAGCGGGAACGAACTGGACATCGCCGCGGTTGATCTTCCGGTGACGGCGTGGTATCCCGGATTACAGCCGTTCGTGATTGAAGAAGAAACGATCAAACGGAGCGACATGGTCAAACAGGCTTACCATGTCTGGAAAACGGAAGAGCCGTCGTTGCTCGAGAAAATCAGTTCGCTGGAATCGCAGTTAAGGGAACTTAAACAACAGTCCCTTCCCGCGTTGAGCGACGAGGACGCACTGGCATCGACTTCGAATCAGCAGGCCCTGCAACTGGCGGCGGAATCGGGACGCCGGACGTTGCAGCACGGGATGCCGCAGCCCGTTCCATTTGATGATCAGACTGAACTGCGATTCCGCATCAAACTGATCAAAGATGGGCTCGCGAATTTCCAGCTCTCCCAGGACCTCGCCGCCGGTCGCACCAACCTGTATATCGTTTTCACCAATGGAGAGATTCAGGCATACATTCCGGGACAGGGCACCGTACCGCAGACAATCGGCAGTTACGGTCAACTCGACCAACCACGGAATTTCGAAGCACAGTTGCGCTTCCAGCCTGAAAACGATCAGGCCTTATTGACCTTAAGCGATCTTGATTTCGGCGCGTCGATTCTCAGTGATACAGCCATCTCGCTACACGGATGGAAACCTTCCAACTCCGCCAACTGCGGTATCTTTCTCGATGTGCATCCCAACACGATCGCGGAGTTCGACGATATCGTCTTTCAGCAGCGCGATGAGGCTGAGCCCACGCTGACGGTCGATTTTGAATTCCCGTTGTATCTTCCCGGAAGCGATCCGTCCGGCGCCGCCAACTGGCAGGTCTCCCGATTCAGCACCGGGGATGGTCACTCCGAGGTGATCCTGCTCGGGGAACTGACACCTGAACAAACGCAATTGCGGGAACAGATCTCTAATCTCACGAAAGAACTGGCGGGGCCCACACTGCGCCTGGAAGAATTGACAACCAGACATGCGGCCGCGGAATCTGAACTGGCCGCGTATCGGGCTACCGTCGAAGCGGAACATACGCGTTACGCCCGAACCGGTGTTTCCGCGGAGGAAATTGAGAAACAAGTCGCGGAAGCAAGTCGACTCCGCCGCGAAGCGAACCATCAGAAATCCGTTGCCGATAAAAACGCGGCCGCATACGCCGTGCATGTGGCGCAGCAACTTCCCGCCGATCAACAGGATCGCGCCAAGCAGATAGAGGATGCGGAAAAAAGTCTGGCCACCGCGCAGCAGACCCTGGTGACGACCGAAAAAGCCATCACCGACGCAACTGCCGAATACGAACCCCTCAGTCGCCAGTTTCCAAAACAATCGACTGGCAAACGGGCGGCGCTCGCAAAATGGATCACCGATCCCGCCAATCCACTGCCGGCCCGCGTGGCCGTGAATCACCTCTGGGGAAGGCACTTCGGGCAACCGCTGGTAAAAACGACCTATGACTTCGGTCGCAACGGGGCCAAACCGACGCACCCGGAACTGCTCGACTGGCTTGCGGCGGAACTGCAACAGAACAACTGGAGCTTCAAACATCTCCATCGTTTGATTGTCACCAGTCAGACATACCAGCAATCCTCGTCGACCAAAGAGGCCAACGCGGAAAACAAAACCTTGGATCAGGACAATCGCTCCCTGTGGCATTATCCGGGTCATCGGCTTGAAGCGGAGGTGATTCGCGACAGCCTGCTGCAAGTCTCGGGCGAACTCGATACCACCTTCTATGGCCAGGAGATCGAACACGAAGAAGGGGCGACATCCGGACGCCGGTCTGTCTATCTCTCCCATCATGGCGAGGGCAAATTGCCGTTCCTCGAAATGTTCGATGTCGCCGACCCCTGTGACTGCTATGTCCGCAAGACGTCGGTCATGCCCCAACAGGCGCTGGCACTCGCCAACAGCGATCTCGCGCTCCGACTCAGTCAAAAATTAGCCGCCCGACTGTGGGAACAGCAATCTGACGAGACAGCGAACAACGCAGACTTCGTCCGCGCCGCATTCGAACGGATCCTCTCCCGCCCGGCGACGGATGCCGAACTGACCGCGTCCGTCACGTTTCTCGAGCGGCAACAGGCGTTACTCGAAAACGGAACAGGCGAAGTCACCTCAGACGAGAAGTCGCTGCTGCCCGACGAACCTGCCGAGCGCGCGCGGCAGAATCTGATTCAGGCGTTATTCAATCATTCCGATTTCATCACTGTCCGGTAACTTTCACGAGCGAACTTTTAATCATGAATCGGCCCTCACATAATCCGGCGTTCTGTGGTCGTATGCAGCGCCGCGCATTTCTCGCCGACCTCGGTTTCGGCGCCACGGGACTCGCGCTCGGTTCGCTGCTGGCGAATGACAACCGGGCGAACGCCTCGACCG
Source organism: Planctomyces sp. (assembly GCA_002702685.1). Lineage (GTDB taxonomy): Bacteria > Planctomycetota > Planctomycetia > Planctomycetales > Planctomycetaceae > Polystyrenella. The sequence goes on along the minus strand of PABD01000238.1, from coordinate 1,883 downwards.
CGACAGCTCCTGTTCCAGGCAGTGGTCCGCATTTTACGCCACGGGCGAAGAACGTCATCTGGGTCTTTCTCTCCGGTGGTTACAGCCAGATGGAGACCTTCGATCCCAAACCGATGCTCAACAAGTATGCGGGCAAAACTTACAGCGAGACACCGTATCCGAATCCGTTTGAAGATCCCCTGTATGCCGAACGCGCACGCTCGGTTGTGCAGGTGAAACGCGAGCACGCCACGATCCTGCCGATGCAGGTGGGTTACCAGAAACGGGGCGAACTCGGAATTGAAGTCACCGACTGGTGGCCGCATCTGTCGACCTGTGTCGATGACATCTCCTTCGTCCGTTCGATGTATACGACCGATAACGATCACGCCGCGGAATTTCAAATTCATCATGGTCGTCACAAACTCGATCCCAAACAGCCCGTCGTCGGTTCCTGGATCCATTACGGTCTCGGATCGCTCAACGAAAACCTGCCCGAGTTTGTCTGTCTCGGTAACTTTAAGGACTCACGCACCAAAGAAAACTTCGACGCCAACTACCTCGGTCCGAAATATGGAGGCGTTGTGCTGTCGCTCGATCCCGAGAATCCGCTTCCTTACGGTCGTCGTGATATCGCGATGTCGGAACTCGAACAGCAGAATCAATTTGCGTTTGTGAATGAACTGAACCAGCTGACCGCGGCGGAGTATCCCGAAGATGAAACGCTCCGTGCCCGGATCAAGTCATACGAACTCGCGTTCCGCATGCAGTCCGCCGTTCCCGAGACATTAAACCTGGCCGAAGAAACGGCGGAGACGCAGGCTCTGTATGGTATCGACAACGAGACCACCGCCGTTTACGGACGGCGACTGCTCGCCGCGCGGCGTCTGGCCGAACGAGGTGTGCGGTTCTCCCTTGTCTACCTCAGCGACTATGGCGAATGGGATTCGCACCTGAAACTGCAGGAACTCCACAGTCGTTCCTGCGAACGCGTCGACAAGCCGATCGCCGGACTGCTCAAGGACCTCAAGCGACGTGGCATGTGGGAAGATACCGTCGTCGTCTTCTGCACCGAGTTCGGGCGCACGCCCGGTGTCGAAGTTCGTGACGGTTACAAGGCCCCCGACGGCCGCGATCATCATCCGCACGGGTTCACCGTCTGGTTTGCGGGGGCGGGTATTAAACAGGGGCACATTCACGGCGCTACGGACGAACTCGGTTTTCATGTTATTGAAAACCCTCATTATGTGACCGACATACACGCGACATTGCTGCATCTGCTGGGGCTCGATCCGCATCGGCTGGACATTCCGGGAAGACAACGGTTGCAAACGGATCATGGTAAACCGATCATGGATATCCTGACGTAATCCAACCTCATGATGTCCTACCAGAATACGTTGATTGCCGACTCATGCCGCACCGCGCCCTCCTGTTTCTATTCATGATCCTGTTCGTCTCTCCACTCACAGCGGCCGACTGGCCGGAAGTGAGCGAGCTTCCGGTGAATGAAGACTATCCCGCCGTACTGAAAATGTTCGACGGTTCCACCGTCAGTACGGTCGAGGAATGGGAGCAGAAGCGACGCCCCGAGCTGAAAGAACTCTTTCAGCATTATATGTACGGCTACTTCCCGGACGCGCCCGCTGAAATCAACTTCGATGTCCAACCGGAGTTTGTGCTCCTTGAGGGGAAAGCCCGCGGGTTTGAAGTCGTGATCACGTATAAGGCGAAGCAGGGGGGCGAGACACTTCCGCCGCTCAATCTGCTGGTGGTTCTGCCGACGAAAACTGCGGGGCCGGTTCCGTTGTTTCTCGGGATTAACTTCTGCGGCAACCATACGCTGTTGCCGAACAAGGAAATCACACTCTCCCCAAGCTGGGTGTATGACAGTTGTGGCGGGG
>PABD01000237.1 GCA_002702685.1 Planctomyces sp. | reverse complement strand
GAGATTCGAAAGCTCCTCCAGTATTCGTTGCGAGAACGTATTGACCGCTTGACCTTCGAGATCGAACACGATCAGGCCGATCTTTCCATCCAGTTCCTCGAATTTGAACGCGCTATCCATTGGAAATGAAACTCCCGTCGAGCAATTCTGTTATGACAACTCAGCGTAGGGGCAAAAGGGACCACACCAACACTATACGATTTTCCGTGCGCGAGCAGTACCCGCTCACTGATTTTCGTAGTTCATGAGAATCGGATTCGTGTCGATATTCGCGATCGGCGAATATTTGCCTTCCTTGATGGCCGCTCCCAGGCGGGTGACCGTTTTCAGTTCATCGTTCGTGACGCGGGAACCGGTCAGCTCTCGTTTGAGATCCTGTGCCAGCACGATCGCCGCCTCGATGACGAGTTCATCGTCCTGTTTCGCGGCCCACATGCAGGTGGTGAACATGACGATCAGCTTCTGAATCCGACTCGAAACATCCGACATCGCGCATTGACGATTCGGCAGACTCAGCTTGTGCTTCATCATCATGTTGCTGCAGTCGAGGCGGGCGTTCTGCAGTCCGTTCGCGGCGAACTGGGCCAGCTTCGCCAACCGTTTCGGCATCGCAGGTAGTTGCGATTTCTTATACGCACCGGGCAGAGACTGCCGGGCTTTCCAGGCCAGGTACGGACCGGCGACCGGAGCGAGCTTGATGGCGTGCATCAGGTTCAGCGGATTCGGCGTTTTGATTTTGTTCTCGTAAAGAACTTTACCCACCGGTTCGAAGAACTGTTTTCCATGTTCCTTGATCAGCGATTTGAGGAACGCGAGACCCAGCACTTCCCCTTCACCCTCGTAGATACAGGGGGCGAGGAATTCATGGACGTTGTCGCCAAACAGGTGTCCGTGGAGGAAGGAGCGACCACCGTGCGTCTTCATGTAGTATTCAATCGCCGCTTCCTTCTGGGCTTCGCTACCGAAGATCTTGGCGATGATACATTCCATCTCGCCCCGGAACCCCTGGTCGAGCAGCCAACCACCCCACTCGGTGAGTGCGTCGCAACCGGCGATGAGCGCGGCCATGCGTCCCAGTCGACGCTGCACGAGTTCGCGCGTATCAATGGTGGCCCCGTACGTAATTCGATGATGGGCCCACGGCAGCATATCGGCGAGCATCAACCGCATGCTTCCGGCCGCACCGGCACACAGCGCGATGCGTCCCCGGTTCAACCCGTGGTACGCGATCGTCAGTCCGTCCCCTTTGGCGGGCACAAGCAGGTTCTCTTTCGGAACGCGGAAATTCTTGAAGATCATACCCTGGTTGTAGGTATGCTTAAGCGCCCACAAACCATACGGTTTAATCTGGAAGTTCTCGTTCTCTTCCGGGGGAAGATCGGCGATCAACACCGCCGGTTTATCGTTGATCAGGCAGACGAGCCCGATCGTTCGGCCGGGGACGACGTTGGTGATGAATAACTTCTCGCCGTTAACTACATAGTCATCGCCATCCAGCACAGCGGTCGTGCGGAGGGCGGTCAGGTCCGAACCGGCACACGGCTCGGTCAGCGCGAAAGCGGAAATGCGTTCGCCACTCGCGAGTACCGGCAGGAATTTCTGCTTCTGTTCCGCGGAACCAAAACCGCGCAGCGGATCGACCGCGCCAATGCAGCCATGCACCGAGGCCATCCCCGCGACGGTTGCGTCCACAGTCGCCATCCGGGTGAGGAAGGTGGCAAATGCGGAAAAGGGAACAAAGCTGCCGCCGTATTCTTTATCGACCAGCAATCCCCAGTAGCCTGCGTCCGCCAGTTTCTGGAGTGCCTCGCGGGAGATCTTGCGGTTCTCGTCGAGCAACCGGTTTTCCCGTTTGAGTTCTTTGACGACGTTGATGCAGTTATCCATCACCTGCTGCGCGTCGGCGTCAACGGTTCCCGCTTGGGAATCAAACAGGGCCGTCGGGAAGCTGTCCCCCCAGACCGCCAGATACGCCGGGCTCCCCGACGTCTGGTATTTCTTGTCGAACAGATTCTCCATCTGCTCGTCCGCCCGGTCGAGGGCCCCGGTTTTACGGGCCTCTTCCTCACTGCTTCCGCCCAGCTTCAAAGCAGTTTCGACGAACGTTTCTTTCTCTTCGGAGGTTTCCGGTGCCATCAGTTCCCACCTTCAATAAGCATGCGTGTACCTTCACCCCGAACGCAATCCGAGGCGAATGTTGAGCGACCCAATTTGTTGAATCAACGGCCACCTACCCAGTTGGTGCCGTCAATCTGCCTGACCCAGGCTCTATTTAAATTAAGCGGTGATGGAGGAAGAATCGATCCGAGAACTGCATTTTTTCGTGTTAGTTCGGATTTTTTCTTTCGAGAATGCTACTTCCTCTCCCCCCATTTCGACCGCCTGACGATTTATTGTAGTCTCAACTCGGAGGACGGGTATATCCGGAGAAAACCTGCCTCCGGCGCTCTTCTCACTCACTTTTCGGCACGCACTCCCGCCATCCGCGCCAGCACTTCCCGGACTTCCGGGCGATCACGAAATTGTTCAAAAGAATAACGAGCCCGGCGGCGCCAGTTGGGTTGTTCGGAAGAGGTTCCCGGACGGTTCTGCGGCAGAACTTCGCCCCACAGGTCTTCCAGATTCACGAGGACAAACTCCGCATCACTCCGCGCGAGCCACGCCATGGCAGCAGACAGAACATCGTGGCCACTTGGCGAATCGCCTTCGAGCAGCTGTTCGTTTCGCAAGTACTCGATGACGCGACGCCTTACCTCGGCCCGTTCGCCATGCTCCCACGACGCATCCTCTTCGCTCATCAGGTTCTGCCCGAGTCGATCGTCGATATCGGTCCCATCCCAGTAAGCAGCGAAAGGGGGCGTATCGTGTGTGTTGATACTCGCGGCGACGCGCGTCGGAACGGGTGAGAAAACTTCCGGGGAATCGCCGAGACGGGTTTCGAACTGCAAGACATACATGCCGTCGATGTCGTAGCGATCGAGCGCTTCGTCGACCTGGTCCGGCACAGTCCCCAGGTTCTCACCGATGATCCGCGCGCCGTAACGATGGGACTCGACCGCGAGGATCGCCATCATCTCTTCCAACGGATACCGGACATAAACCCCGTCGTCTGCGCCATGACCGCGTGGAATCCAGTAGAACCGGTAGAGCCCCATCACATGATCAAGACGCAGAATGCGGGCCTTCTCCAGGTGGGAACGGATCGCCTGGATGAAGTATCCGTATTCCTGCTGACGCAACTTCTCGGGATGCACGGGGGGGAAACCCCAATTCTGTCCCTTGGTGAAAAATGTATCGGGAGGAGCACCGCCGTCGGCCTGTCGAACGAAAATGTCCTGATTGCGCCACACATCGTAGCCGTTACCGTGTACGCCCACCGGATAGTCGAGATACCACAGGAGTCCCCGCGCATCCGCCTGCTGTTTAATATCTGCGAGTTGATGCCGCATCTGCCACTGCGTGAAGAGGTGCAGATGATAGATCCGTTCGTCGTAGTCGTCGGGAGTAATCTCTCCCTTTTGCAACCGTTCGGGCCATTCGGGCCACGACTTCCCCTGCCGTTCCCCCACGGCGCGGAACCGGGCATACATGTCGAGTTCCGGATCGTTCTCACTGTCCTGCAGCAACTGCTCGACGCGTTCGCTGGTGTTCGCAAAGAAGGCGTCGGACATCAGCTCGAGCGCCTGGCGTTTCCGGCTCATCTCTTCGGCGTAGTGGACGAGCTCAGTCTTGTCCCCCTGCTCGATGGATGACTTCAGTTCTTCGGGAAGATCTGCATACTCCGGGATACGGGTCAGGTCGATATAGAATTCATTCCATAAGAGCCGCGTCGTCGGTTGGTACGGACTCGGATCTTCACCCAGCTCCCACACTGTTCCCAATAGCGGCAACGTGGCGACGAAACTTCCGCCGCAATCAGCGATCCACTGCATCAGTTCGCCAAGGTCAGAAAGATTGCCTGTTTGTGGAGAATGCTCGCGATGCAGTGAATAGAGCGGCAGGAATGCCCCCCATTGGTTCCGGCGCGAGTCGGCGGGGAACGAAAACGCCTGATGCGGCGCACTGATGATCAACGAGGTCAGCGCCGCCTCGTTGACCCGCAACGTCAATCGGTGATAACCCCGCGGAAGTGTGCGCGGTAACGCAAACTGCAATTCGACGTATGATTCCCCTTCGATCGACATCTCTCTGGAAACCTGCAAGTCGCCGAAGTTGCCGCTCGCGTTCACTCCGGTTTCATCTTCCAATTCGAGATGCAGCTCATAGGCGGCATGCCGGTCCGCGGCCGTCACCTTTAACCGGATGACCGCCGGTTCTTCTTCCCGCACCACGTTGACCGGTTCCAGAATCCGCCCGTGGATTTCGAACTGTCGCCGCTGAATCGCCCCCGCGACATCCTCCGGCCCGGCGATTTCCGCCCCCAGCAGTCGGCAGGTATCGACCAGCGACTCGGTCGAAGAGACCCGCTTGTTCCCCCAGGTATCAAAAAATTCGGTCTCCAGTCCGTACAACTGAGCGAGTTGTTCAACCTGGGATCGTTCCATCGTCATGCGTTTCTCCGAGATGTCCTGCTTGATTTGCGAATGAGCGAGTGCTGGAGGGAAGTGGGCACACTCGAGAGCCAGTCGCCCCGCCCTAATCCTACAGCGCAGACGAGCGACAGGTAACGGGTCCGGGGGGAGGGGACGAAGAGAATTTGGAACGATCTCGGTCAATCCGGCAGAAAACCTGACCGCGCGACACGGATTGCCCGGCCCCGAACCAGGACGCGGTTACATCCGGATCAGCAAACCAGTAAGATCCATCTTTCCCATACGAGGATTCGTTCTCCCCCCCGGATATCCCTGTTCTCGCGTTTTCCGTTCGTCGCTGGATGGACGCCACCCGAGGGAAGTTGGTTGCGATGCTGGAATTGATGAATGTCTCCAAGCGGTTTAATGATGTCACCGCGCTGGAGCCCACCAATCTGCGTTTTGAAGCGGAGAAGATCTATGTTCTCCTCGGAAGCAGCGGGTGTGGCAAATCGACACTGCTGAAACTCATCCTGGGATTGCTCCAACCCGACACTGGCGAGGTCCGTTTCGACGACACGCGACTTGCCGAGTCGAACTCCGCACAAATTCGCCAGCAGATCGGTTACGTCATTCAGCGGGGAGGGCTCTTTCCGCATCTCACCGCGGGACAGAATGTCTCGATCGTCGCGCGCCATCTCGGTTGGGATCGCGATCGCATTCAGGCACGAATCGTAGAACTGCGGAAACTCACCCGCCTTCCCGCCGAATCGATGGATCGGTATCCGCAGCAGATATCAGGGGGACAACAGCAACGCGTCGCCCTGATGCGGGCGCTCATGCTGGACCCGGAACTGTTGCTGCTCGACGAACCGCTCGGCGCGCTCGACCCCGTGATTCGCAGTGAACTGCAGGCCGAACTGCTGTCGATCTTTCGCGAGCTCAAAAAGACCGTCATCGTCGTCACGCACGATCTCAATGAAGCGGCCTTCTTCGCCGATGACGTCATCCTGATGCATTCGGGCGCGATCATCCAGCGCGGTTCCATCGACGATCTCGTCAACCGGCCGACCGACCCGTTCGTCACGGCTTTTGTCACCGCGCAGAAATCGTACCTCCCGCAGGCTTCATCATGATTCGCATTTCCTGTTACATCCTCGGCCTGCTGTTCCTGGCGTTTGTCCCGCTATCATTCGCGACAGACAGCCTCACGGTCGGTTCCAAAAAATTCACCGAGTCCGTCATCCTGGGGGAAGTCATCGAAGGTCTGGCCCAGGCAACCGATACGGAGACAAAGCATTTTCAGGAACTGGGTGGGACGAAACTGCTTTTCGATTCGCTGACGAACGGCGACATCGACATCTATCCCGAATACACCGGCACGATCGCCCAGGAGATTCTGCGTGTGCCGCCCGAGACGGACCTTGCCACTTTGCGGAAGCAACTCGGTGAATACGGCGTCCGGATGAGTGAACCGCTGGGATTCAACAACACGTATGCACTGGCGATGACAAAAAACCGCGCGAACGAACTTGATATCGAGAAGATCTCGGACCTCGTCCGTCATCCCGACCTCGCTTTTGGATTCAGCAACGAATTCGCCAACCGCGAAGATGGCTGGAAGAATCTGCAGCCTTTTTATGGTTTGCCGCAAACGAACGCCCGCGGACTCGACCACGATCTCGCGTACCGGCAACTGAACCTCGGAGCGATTGATGTCATCGACGTCTACTCCACCGACGCCAAGATCAAGTTTCACGACCTGCAATTGCTGGCGGACGATCGCGCCTTCTTCCCGCGCTACGACGCCGTTCTGCTTTATCGTGATGATCTCGCTGCCCGCTATCCAGCAGCGCTCGAATCGATACAGCGTCTCGAGGGCGCGATCGACGAATCCGCGATCCGGGATATGAACAGCCGCGTCGAACTGGAAGGGATCCCCGAATCCCGGGCGGCCGCCGAGTACCTGCAGTCGGCCATGGATGTCGCCGTCGTCGTCGAAACGGAGACCCTGACCGATCGACTGTTGCTGCGGACGTTCGAACATCTCAACCTCGTTCGCCGCTCGCTCCTCCCGGCGATCCTCGTCGGGATTCCGCTCGGCATCCTGGCGTATCGCTACACGAAGTTCGGTTACGGCGTGCTGAGTGTCGTCGGCGTCATCCAGACGATCCCCTCGCTGGCGCTGCTGGTGATGCTCATGCCGTTGATGGCGGCGCTTGGCCTCGCGAGCGTGGGACTCGGTTCGTCGACGGCCGTGGTCGCCCTCTTCCTCTACAGCCTGCTGCCAATCGTACGCAATACCGCCTCCGGTCTCAGCGATGTCTCTCAGGATCACCACGAGACAGCAATCGCCCTGGGCCTGCCGTGGAAGACAAGACTCATGCAGATCGAACTCCCGCTCGCGTCCCGCAGCATTCTGGCGGGCATCAGCACCGCGGCCATTCTGAATATCGGTTTCGCCACCCTCGGCGCTCTCATCGGCGCGGGAGGTTACGGTCAACCGATCCTCACCGGAATCCGCCTCAACGATTCCGCCCTGATCCTGGAAGGGGCGATCGCGGCGGCGGTACTGGCCCTGATCGTCCAGGCCACCTTCACCCTCGCCGAACACTGGCTCATCCCGAAGGGCCTTCGTCTGCAGAAGCGCGAGACGAACACATGAGGGCGTTGCGGGAATCATTCTCAAGAGATTATGCGTGAAAGGACCGGGTTGGACCGTATAATTTGGGATTAATCTCAATCGATCACGCTGAGTACGATGACATGAACCCGTTCGACGAAAAACTTTACTCTTACTTCTTTGGGAATCTGAGTCCGCCTTTTCATGAGCTGCCCCATCTCTTCTTCCCGGAGCGCAATGACATCTTCCGCTTCATCGGCGATTTGTGCCCCAGAACGATGGGTTGGTTCATCGAGTTTCCAACGGATGCACCACCGGATTTACTTGTCGATCCCCAACAAGGGAACGTTGCCATTTGCATTGCTTGTTGGAGCAACAGCGCACATCAGCGTACGCTGCGAGAACAAAGACCATACAAAGTATTCGATCGATTCACTTTCGTTGCGCCCATCCAGACAAATGGTTTCCCGGCTGCTCTGGAATTACAATTAAATCGAAATCCAAACGCAGGACTGGACGAGGTCTGGCCCCTGCTCGCTCGCGCCCTTGCCGAAGAACAACTGCCGTGGGCCTACTTTAATCTCGATGACAACTTCGATCTGGCCTGCCTTGTGACGAGCCGATCCAATAAGTTCCTGCTGGATAACCTCACGACCTATCTAAGTCGCCACGATATTCCGCCTACGTGTGTGAAACTCGGAAATGATGGCACGCCAAACTGGATTCTTTCCGAGGAACTGATACGTATGGCACAGTTGTAGAATACTGACATCTTCTGGAAATACCTGAAAACATTCCGCCCCGCTGAGAAGGCCGATTCAAGTGCAGCAACCACAGTACCCTGATCGCGAAGAAAGGATCCGTACCTCCTGCGAACTGGTCTGGGAGGACCTCATATTAGGAATGGAACGTATAGGAGCCTCGTTCGATTCTTCGGTTGTATTGCTCGTGAAAGATGTTACTCCAGCAGATGCGAAGAAGCAGTATCCCAGACGAGGTTTGGCGCGTCGACTCAATAAACAACGGGATAGAGCTCTTTCGAATCTTCTTGAGGAATTCAGAAAGGTCGAAGATTCCATGTCCGACCAGAACGATGTGGTTGGATTCGTCAGCGGACGCATAGCCAGAAAAACCGTGATGGATGCCCAAATCGCCTCCTCGAAAGCAGATATTCTCGACTACGCCAAGCACTGTTTTTCCCAGGGGAGCAACGGCGTCCTGTTTTATTGGCGCAAATTCAACGTCTGGCTCGCAGTCGGACAGGACGTCTGAAGCCAACCGTTTCGCTCGAAATACTTCACGGCAGACTACTTGTGTAAACGTGAAGATCGCGTTCACACCCTCCATTCCCCCCGCTCGATTGACACGGGCGTCGATGTGATGGTAATAACGCCCCGTATGGCAGGCTCGCTGGAGTTTTTCGTCTGGATTCTGCACAATCTGATATGTGTTGACATGTGAAATTCTCGATACGATGCGCCCGTCGATCGCTGAATCTGGATCACCCGCGGGGAGACTTCTCCTCCCGCTTGTCCAGCAACGCAGCCCCCGCTCCTCATCGAAAGAGAATGAGAATGACTACTCTCGAACACTCCGAATTACGTCTCTCCCGCTTCGCTCAATCGATTCTCACGGAAGCGAAGTCTGTCCGTTTCTTCGGCAGCGTGGAAGAGTTGGCCGAGGCCGCGGTGCCGGCGGACCTCGTCGACGAACGTGGCATCTATACCGTGGGCTACGACGTCAACGGCGAATTTGTTCCCGAGGCGGAAGTCTGCCGGGTGAAAAACGGGATCAGCGCCAACTACCTCGAAGCCTACATGCGCCGCCGCGATCCGGACTGCATGGTCATCGCCGACAATCGCGCGACGGACAAACAGACTTTCCGTGACCGCTTCAACAAAGACTTCGATTCGATCCGGGAAGAAACGTTCGAGTGGCTGAAGACCCAGGACCTCGCCTGCTTCTTCTTTGATGCCGGCCTGCCGGGAAAAGGGCTGCCGGCCGTCGCCATCTGTCCGGCGAACGCCGCCTTCTTTGCGTTCGGTCTCGCGATGCTGCAGGGCATCATTCCGATCGAAGAGATTCGGAAACGGGGCAAGGACTACACGCACGCGGCGATCATTTATGTCGCTCCCCCTTTCCGTCACACACATTTCGACGGACGCCAGATCGTCGTTCACAATCGCCGCGAACAACTGCACGAACTTTACAGCTACAACCTCTACCCCGGCCCTTCCGCCAAGAAGGGTGTCTACGGGATGTTGCTCAACTTCGGCGAGAAGCAGGATTGGACAACCGCGCATTGTTCCACCGTGCAGGTGGTAACGCCGTATGACAATACCGTCACGATCATGCACGAGGGCGCATCGGGTGGTGGTAAGAGTGAAATGCTCGAACAGATGCACCGTGAATCCGACGGGCGTCTGAAACTCGGAACAAATCTGGTCAATGGCGAGCGACGATATGTGGCGTTGCCCCGTGGTTGCGATTTACGCCCCGTCACTGACGACATGGCCCTTTGTCATCCGGATTTGCAACAGGCCGACGCCAAAGAGCGAAAGCTGACGGTGATTGACGCCGAGCATTCCTGGTTCCTGCGCGTGAACCACATCGAACATTATGGCACCGATCCCCACCTCGAAAAATTAACGATCATGCCCCGGCAGCCGCTGCTGTTCCTGAACATCGACGCGTCCCCGGGTTCCACCGCGCTGATCTGGGATCACATCGAAGACGAACCGGGCAAACGGTGTCCGAATCCACGCGTCGTCTTCCCGCGTGAAGAGTATCCCGGCATCGTGAACGAACCCGTCACGGTCGATATTCGCAGTTTCGGTGTGCGTTGTCCCCCCTGTACCCGCGAAAAGCCGACTTACGGAATCATGGGTCTGTTTCATCTCCTGCCGCCGTCGCTGGCGTGGTTGTGGCGACTGGTCGCGCCGCGCGGTCACGGTAACCCTTCCATCGTTGATACCGCCGGAATGAGCAGCGAGGGGGTCGGCTCTTACTGGCCGTTCGCCACGGGACGCCGTGTGGACCAGGCGAACATTCTGTTCCGCCAGATCATGAACACCCCGGATACGATGTTCGTATTGATCCCGAATCAACACATCGGTTGCTGGGCGACGGGCTTCGCCCCACAGTGGATCACCCGCGAATATCTTTCGCGCCGGGGTTCGGCACCGTTCGATCCGGCCAAAGTGCTTGATTCGCGTTGTACGCTCCTCGGTCGTTCCCCCCGGAACATTCAGGTCGAGAGCCAGACGATCGGCCACTGGTTCCTGCGTGTCGAAACCCAGCCCGAAGTGGGCGAGGAAGCGTACGACCAGGGTGCCGCAATGCTGACGAAGTTCTTCCACGAACAGATCCGCAAGTATCTGGACGATGACCTCGATCCCAAAGCGCAGGAAATCATCAAGGCGTGCCTCGACAACGCGACCGCCTCTGACTACGACGCGCTGTCGCAAATGTAAGCTTTAAAGCCGGTTCGCATAACCTGAAAACTACAAGGACGCGATCGCCAGTCAGTCTGGCCATCGCGTCCTTGTTTACGTTATTACGATACCGGAAGCAGACTACGTCGAGTGCGTTTGCAGCATCGCTGCCGCAAGCGCTTCCGCCGCGCGGCGACCGGAGGCCATGGCCCCCTGCAACGAGGCGATATCGAGATAATCCCCACACCGATAGATTCCGTCGTCCTGCTGAACCGGCTTGGCGACCGGCGAGAGGGCCGATGCCCCCTGCGGCGGCACGGCATACGGAATGCGGTAAGTCCGCAGCAGCTCCCAATCGGCGACGTCAGCGCCATACCAGTCGGTAAGCTGTTGACGAACACGCTCCTCGAGCTGCGATTCAAATTCCACGCTCTTGAGAACCGTTACCGAAATCAACGCACGACCCGCGGGGGCGTAACTGGAGGAGACATCACTCAAACAACATAGATTGTTGATCGGTCCGTTCCCTTCCCCGTTCAGTACGAGGATCGGTTCCCGCACGGGCGATTTCCCGGCGGCGAAATACAGACAATGCACGTGGTGACCGGGGGTAGAAGTCGTGCCGAGCAACCGCGCGGCGGCGGGTTGTTCTACCGCCAGCACGACCCGGTCGAATTCATGAACAGCACCATCATCGAGATGCACCCGATTCTGTTCGACTTGCGTGACGCGGCAACCTGTCTGGATCGCACCTTCTGGAAATTGCTCCGCCATCTGGTTTGGAATCGCCCTCATGCCATCGCGCGGAATCGCGGCCAGACCCTGCGAGAACATGCGGAAGACGAATTCAAATTTTCGACTGGAGGTCGTCAGTTCCGATTCGAGGAAGATACCGCCGAGGAACGGGCGAAAGAAACTGTCGATGAACCGCTGGGAAAAGCCCCGCTGAACAAGGGCTTCCGCGGTGGTCGTTTCCGGCCGCGCGAACAGATCGTCGAGCGTGCCGCGACAGACATCCCGCCACAATTTCAAAACACGTAATTTGTCGGCGACGGTCGCGACGGGACAAAAGGCCGTGTTCCACAGGTCGCTCGGTTGCCGCCACAGATCCACCAGGCGATGAAACTCCCCCGCATAACGGATGACGGCTCCCGGCGTGAAGTAGCGCAGGTGCAACCGCTCGTAATCGAGAACGCGTCGCGCTTCCGGATACTGGGTCAGCAGCACCTGAAAACCGCGGTCGAACTGGAACCCGTCGACCCTATCGGTCTGCACGCGTCCCCCGATTTCCTCGTCCGCTTCGAACAGCTGGAAGGAAATCCCCGCCTGCTGAAGTTCGCGGGCGCAGGTCAGCCCCGCGATCCCCGCCCCCACAATTCCAACTCGCTCGTTCGACACCGGTTTTTCTCCTGAGAAAGACGACTTACCCCCGCTCGGGAAATTGTAGAACCCGGCCTCCCCGGGACCACCTGTCGGGCTCTGACTATCCGCCCCGGCGCGATTGACTGTTCCTGTAACGACTCACATTGCAAATCCGCACCCGGCTTTGCACATACATGCATTCCCCGACAGTGAAGTCATTAGCAGACTTCCCCGATATCCCCCAGGTCCTCATGCGGCTTTGCCGGAATGGACATACGGCGCCATGCGATCCCGATTCTCTCCTCCCCCCACCCCCTACCAGCCCGTTGATTTTCTCTCTACTCGTCCAGTTCTTCAATTGATATCCTCACGCCCAGTCACTTGATCTTCAATGGTAACG
>PABD01000236.1 GCA_002702685.1 Planctomyces sp. | reverse complement strand
GTCGGCGGCCTGCACTTCGAGTTCCGCGGCGTGGGCGATGTGATCGACGATCTGTCCTTCGGCCAGCACCGCGATATTGATGTAACAAATCCCCGGTGTCAGGTTGAGTCCGCCGGTTCTGCAGACGATTGTTCCCGAGGGGGGTAAGGTCCCTTCGAACTGCGCGGTCTTGTCACTGTCGAGACGGAAGAGCGACGTATCGAGCGGGTCGTAGAGGCCGACAAGGAACCGGAGTCGGCGGGGCTGGTTATCGCGACTGGTATAACGGAAGGTGAACGTCAATTCGTCGCCTGCTTCGATTCGCTCGCTCCCTTCGGGGCCGGTGATGGTGAGTTCTTCAAACCGGACGAGCCCCGATCCCCGCCGGTCTTCGCGTTCGCGGATGTTGATCTGCCGGATCGGTTGGGACGAGTCGAGGTAACGGTTGATTGCTTCGTCAATCGTCCCGTCATAAGCGAGCGCGCCCTGTTCGATGTAGATCCCCCGCTGGCAGAGGTTCTTCATCGCGGTCATTTGATGACTGACGAACAACACCGTCCGGCCGGAGCGGGAGACATCTCCCATGCGCTCGAGGCATTTCTTCTGAAAGGCGGCGTCGCCAACCGCGAGGAGTTCATCGACCAGCAGGACTTCCGGCTGCAGATGCGCCGCGACCGAGAAGGCGAGTCGCATATACATGCCGGAGGAGTAGCGTTTGACGGGGGTGTCGAGAAACCGTTCGATCTCGGCGAAAGCGACAATTTCGTCGAAGCGGGCTTTGATCTCGCGCTGCGTCATGCCGAGGATCGAACCGTTGATGTAGATGTTCTCCCGTCCGGTCAGTTCCGGATGAAAGCCGGTGCCGACTTCGAGCAGGGAACCGACACGGCCGTAGATCGTCGCCGATCCCCCCGTCGGTTCCGTCACGCGCGAAAGAATCTTCAGCAGCGTGCTTTTCCCCGCGCCGTTGTGACCGAGAATACCAACAGCCTCGCCCGCGGGGACATCGAACGAGAGATCCTTGATCGCCCAGACGTGGGGAGTGGCCGGGGCTGAGGTTGTTGCGCGGTTAAACGGTTTCTTTACCCAACGCACGATCGAATCCCGCAGCGCATAGTAGGGCTCGCGCGTTCCGAGTTCGTAACGCTTCGAGAGTTGTTCCACACGTAACGCGAGATCCGTCATCGGTACATTTCAAATTACAGTCGTGCGGGTGGCCCAGACAATCTCGTCAGAGTTGTCTGGGTTGCGCAGCAACACAAGGTGTTGAATCCTATTTAATGCAAGAGGCCGTCCGACTCTCGCGTCGAAGAAGTTGGACGCCTTTGTGTGCCTTCGGCACCCAGACAACACTTCGTGATTGTCTGGGCCACCCTTTTGATGCGAAATTCTAAATGTGATCGGCCAGGGTGCGTTGCATTTGTTGAAAGTAATACAAACCGGTGATGATGAACAGTCCCGATACGAGGACCGACACAGTGACGAGGGTGCTGGGGAACTCTCCCGCGCCGGTGATCGACCAGCGGAATCCTTCGATCGCGCCCGCCATCGGGTTGAGGCCATACACGAGTGTGCCCGCGAGTCCCCACTTCTCATGGACGACTTCGGCGGGATAAACGATCGGGGAAGCGAACATCCACAGCTGAGTTAAGAACGAGAGCGTGTAGCGGACGTCGCGGTAGTTGACATCGAGGGCCGAGAGCCACAGTCCCACGCCGAGCGCGGCGATGAATGTGAGCAGGACGAACAACGGGGCGGCGAGTATCACGATACCCGGGACGAGACCGGTGCCGAAGAGAAAGAGGAGCAGGATCAGGCTGGCGATGAGAAAGTCGGGCACGCCCGCGAGGATCACGGAGGTGGGGACCAGCACGCGGGGGAAGTAGACCTTCGTGACGACGCGTTCATTCACGACCAGGCTGGTGCTGGCATCGGTCAGGGCCCGGGCGAAGAACTGCCAGAGGACGAGACCGGTCAGGACGAAGATGTGGTACGGAACGGCGTTCTCGGCGGGTTGGATGTAACGGCCCAGGAAGAGCGTGAAGATCGTCATCAACGCGACCGGTTGAATGACGGTCCAGGCGAGGCCGAGAACCGTCTGCTGGTAGCGGACTTTGAGATCCCGCAGGATCAGCATCCAGAGCAGTTCGCGGTATCGCCACAGTTCGCCCCCGTCCGGCAGGCCCCACCGGTTGCTGGGGCGGATGACCGTGCGCGGAGCCGATGCCTGTCGCCCGGATTCGTCGGCGGACAGGGTGGGCTCGGACGACTGCGACACGTCAGCGACTCCTGGCTGAAGTTGGTAAGGGCTGAAGTTGATACGGGGTGAAGATGATACAAGCTGCAGGGCGACGAAAAGTGGAGAGGCGAAAACGAGGCCGGGGGGATCGATTGCATCCTATCCGACGACCCTCAAAAGAGATATGAACCCGCCCCTTTCTTTTCTGCCGGGGGGACCTTTCCGGCTGCGGAAATTCGACCGGCGAAAACCGGCTTTTCGGGGGTGGCGGGGCGATTTCGGAGGAACGTGTTTGACGTAGCTACCTTACCCGGCTAGAGTTAGAGTTACATTTCAAAATAGCTTTTCCCTTTCGAAATGCCGCGGGCAATAATTTAAGTATCCCCTCATTCACAGCCGCTCCTGCTCAGACAGTTTGTCCGAGTGCCGGTTCTTGAACCATGCCCGTTATCGAGGTCATCGTTTAGTCTTATGCTGGGTGAATTGATTCCATGCGGAGGTGGGGACGTGATTCCCCTCCTGAAACCGCTGCTTCTGATAGGAAGACGCAGTAGTTGCGACATCTCTCTGCGCTTCCCCAACGTCTCTTCCCATCACTGCGAACTGGAACTGATCAACGGTTACTGGCAGGTTCGCGATCTCGGTTCCCGCAATGGAATTAAAGTGAATGGGGAACGGTGCGATCATAACTGGATCATGCCGGGGGACACGCTGAACATCGCCAAGCATGTGTACGAAGTCAACTACACACCGCTCGGCGACGCGCCGCCTCCCGAAGAGGTCGATCCGATGTCGGTTTCGCTGATGGAAAAAGCCGGCCTCGTCCAGCGCCGCCGCGAACGGCAGCAATCCTCGAGCGAAACCCACGTGAACCTCGACTGACTTCGTGCTGTCTGCGACAATGGTGTTGAGTGCGATATCGATGCGCCCCTGACCCCCGGGTGGCCCTGACAATCACGAAGTGTTGTCCGGGTGCCGAAGGCACACAAAGGTGTCGAACTTGAATGATGTGAGAGTCGCGCGACCTCGGCGGTGAATCACATTCAACGTTTTGTGTTGCTGCGCAACCCAGACAACTCTGGCGAGATTGTCTGGGCCACCCGCCACCCGCTCATGTATGAAATTCTTTCTCCATGGAGTAACCGTTCGTTTTGGCTCGAAAAAAGTCGGATAAAAAAGGTCAGAAGGTGCGGGTTGAGTTCCGGAAGAACCGGGGCAAGAAGAGCCGCAAACGGGATTTCACTCGCGAGATGCACGCGGGGGAGAATGTCGAAGACCTCAAGGCCAGCGAACGGGTGCGGGGGAAAAGCGATCAATCCCGCTATCGCACCATCATCGCCGAAACAGACGAGTCGGGTGGCCTGCAGCTCGACATCGATGAGAGTGAATGCCTGAAGGGACGCGTCCTCTCGGCCATCGGGCTCAACAGTACTGTCGAAGGGGAAGATGGCAAGCAGTACCTCTGCACGGTTCGCCGCGTGTTGCGAACGCTGTCGCGCGATGCCCGCAACGCCGTGGTTGCCGGTGACCGGGTCCTCTTCCGGCCCGAAGGGGATGACCAGGGGATGATCGAACGGGTGGAACCCCGCCGCGGCATTCTCTCCCGCACCAGTCAGAACCGCGAGCACATCATCGTCTCGAACATCGATCAGGTCCTCATCGTCGTCACGGCCGATCAACCTCCGCTCAAGACCAACCTCATTGACCGGTTTCTCATCAGCGCGGAAAAGGGGGAAACCGAAGCGATCATCTGCATCAACAAGGCCGACCTCGTCGATCCGGTGGATCTGCAACCGATCCTTGGTCTGTATGCCCAGCTCGGTTACCGGGTGATCGCGACGTCGATTGTGAACGGCATGGGAACGGGCGAACTTCGCAAGCTGCTCAAGGGGACGCAGACGGTATTGGCGGGGCAGAGCGGGGTGGGCAAGTCGTCGTTGATCAACGCCATCGCCCCGTCGGTTGAGCTCGAAACGGGCGAGGTCAGTCAGTTTCACATGAAGGGGAAACACACCACCCGCACCACGCAGCTGCTCAAACTCAACTTCGGCGGTTGGGTCGTCGACACCCCCGGTATCCGCCAGCTGGAACTGTGGGATGTCATCCCCGAAGAGGTTGAAGGTTTCTTCATCGAGTTCCGCCCCTACGTCACCTTCTGCAAATTCCCCGACTGCAGTCACACCCACGAAGCCGACTGCGGCGTCAAAGCGGCGGTCGAGAATCGGGAGATCTCGATGATGCGCTACGAGAGCTACCTGAGGCTCATCGACGAAGACTTCGTAAAGGCCGACTCTGCAGAGAAGCGGTGATGATTGTTGGTGACCAAGCAACAACACGAAAACAGAGAAGGGTGGCCCAGACAATCACGAAGTGTTGTCTGGGTGCCGAAGGCACACAAAGGTGTCGAACTTATTTGATGTGAGAGTCGCGCGACTTCGGCAGTGAATCACACTTATAACGCTTTGTGTTGCTGCGCAACCCGGACAACTCTGGCGAGATTGTCCGGGCCACCCCGGGATTTTCTTTTTACTTTCGTGTATTCGGTGTGTTTCGTGGTTAAAACTACTCCCCCTCAAACTCCAGATGCTCCTTCAGAAACTCCACCGTTCCTACCAGGTGAATCTGATGCGGGCCGTTGAAGTATTCGATTGTGGTTTTGTCGCCGAGGTTCATTTCGTCGTAGTGCTGGCGTACTTTGGCGTATTCGGCCGCGACCCAGCGGTCGGGGGCGACGCCGTCCCGGTGGCCGCGTTCCACCATGAAGGGACGCGGGAAGATCAACGAGGCGAGTTCGGCGTAGTTGCCGAGGTTCCCCATGTTCCATTCGAAGATTTCGTACTCGCCGTGGAAGACGTAACAGTACCGTTCACTGTTGCAGGCGATCTTGACGATCCATTCGTCGAAGTCGCCCGAGCAGATCGACAGGCAGTACTCCTCAACGAACGGCGGGACGCGCATCGCCGTCTTGCCTCCATAAGAGAGGCCGTAAAACGCGATCCGGTTCGCATCGACATAGGGGAGCGTCCCCAGCCAGCGGACGGTCTGGCGATGTTGTGGGATGATGTAGCTGTAGAGGGACCGGGCGAGCGGGTTGGACTTTCGTTGCAGTACGCGGAACTTGTCGCCACCCCGGTACGGGTTCTGGGGTGAATAGGTGACGAAGCCCTGTTTGGCGAGTTCGGCGGCGAACGCCTTGTAGTACTTATACGACTCCTCTTCATAAGAGATGCAGTCCATCGCCAACCCTTCAAGGCCGTGCTGACAGACAACAAGTGGCCGTTCTTCCCCGTCGGGAATTCCCTTGGGCACGAGCAGAATGCCACCGGCGATGACTTCGGGGAAGACATCGAGCATCACTTCGTAACCGGTGAAGTCGTCGTTCTCCATGATCTTCCGCGTGCGGACATTCGGGTCGAGGAGGGGAAGATCGATCCGACCGATGAAACCGGTCTCCAGTTTGTCTTTGAGCCCCGCTGTCGATTCCGTCCACGCCGCGGGACTCGACCGGTCCGCGCTGCTCCAGAGTTCGTCGCGCACTTTGTGACATTCATCGAGCAGGTTCTGCGTGAAGTCGGTCAGCTCCTGCACCTGGCGCCGCTGGCGGTCGTCGATCTCGGCGGCGGTGGGGGTGTGGAGGATTTCGAGGTCTGACAGACGCCCCTCGATGAGAGCATCCACGTCGACCCCTTGCGGTGGTTGATAGCTGTCGTGAGTGATAAACGAAATCGAAAACTCTTCCCAGAAGATGAAGTGATCCGACTCAGGCATCTGTGAATGAACGAGTTCTCCAATCATTGACTCATGCATGCTCTCTTCCACGGAGATATCGATTTGCCCCGGGGCCGCTGTAGCGTGTCTTCCGGGTGCCGGTTCGGGAGGACCGTCGACATCGGGGATATAATCGGGGTGACTGAGGATGATTACTCGTTGAAGTGCCATCATCCAGACCAGTTGCATATCGCTGAACCTGGTCAGCAGCCCCCAGACATTGCGATAGATGGGTTCCTGCCAGATGTCGTCCCGGTTGTCGAAGTATCCCGCGCAGACGACCTGGTTGAATCGTGCGTCGATGGCGCCCGCGTACAGGGCCAGTAATCCCCCCTCGCCGGTTCCGTAGACAATGCGTTGTTCCGTTTGTCCGACCTGATCGAGTGCTTCGATACCGGAGAGAACTTTCTGTACTTCGTAACCGATGATGTGTCGTCCCAGGTTGAATGCCTGGCGATAGATCCATTCCCGGTGAGGTTGATTGGTGAAGAAGACGTCCGGATGTCCGGAGTAAGTCTGTTCGCGACTGATCAGGGTCGGGATCAGGATGCGATAACCTCCTTCCGCCAGGATACGCGGAACCTGACGTTCTTCGGGAAGGCCCGCGACGATTCCGCAGAACTGCTCCGGCGTGACGTCGGCATCCGGCAACATCACGATGTTCCCCTGAGCTTCACCGTCCGGCAGAATCAGCAGCCCCTCGCCCGTCACCCCTTCGAGGACCGGCCAGCGGACGCGATGAACCTGGAAGCCTTTTCCTTTCGCGATCACCGAGGGTGTTTCAAGTGATGCGATCAATTCAAACTTCGGGTTTGCCACCCGTTCATCGACGACGCCGATCAACTGCTTGAGTTCTTCGCGTAACGGGGCGACTGTCTTCTTGAAGGCCTCCAGCGATGAATAGTCCACGGGCCAGTTGGCCTCGCGTTCGATCCGCGCGTCTTCCAGTGCCTGCATGGCGAAGCGGTCGATTCCTTCGACCATCACTTCATCGAGTGGGCGATCGAGTTCCAGCTTCTTCGTGCCGGGGTGGACGTCGGGGGACTCGGCGCGGAGGGGAGTGACAACGAGGTTGGTGACGACGAACAGGGTGAGCAACAGGGCGGGGAGGCGGCGGTTCATGGTGTATTCCGTGGGCAGGCGGGAGGGACCATCCGGGATCAGGCAGTAGAATAAGAACGGCAAAAAGAACGTCGCATGAAAAAACCACAGAGGGATGGAATCACGCTCTGTGGTTTTGAGTGGCGAGAGATCTCACTTTGAGATGGATCTACTTCTTCATCACTTATTTTCAACGACCGAGCCGAAGAGCATGATGTTGTCGAAGCTGCCGGTGTCGTCAAAGGAACCGACGCCGACGCGTCCCCAGGTGAACGTGTCGTCTTTGGCTTTCATCACCGGTTTCTCCATGTTGTCGAAGTAGATGTCGATCGTGCCGCTTTCGACATTCCGAACGATGCGGGCGTGGTGCCAGTTGTCGTCCCAGTCGGTGCCGGGGGTCGACTCGGTCGAGATCATTTTGCGGTCGGCATCATTCACGATGAAGATCTGGTTGGCGTGCGGGTCGGCTTTTTTGCCGAGGTGGACGTAATACAGATGCGAGTCATCCTGGTAACCGAAGAACATGCAGAGGTCGCGGTGACCATAGTCTTCGTGAACGGACTGCAGGTTGAGATCGAGTACGAAGTCGCTGACGGTGACGTCTTTGATCAAGTTCCGGTTGTAGGGCGAGCGAACGGGGGGATCGAAGTCGCTCCGTTTTTTGCTGAGGTTGAGGACGTGGTTGTCCCCCTGTTTGATCACGGACCAGGCCGATTCGTCGGTCGGTTCGAACTGCTCGGCGGAACCCGATTCAAAGTCGGCCGAGAAGACGAGGGGGAGCCCCTTCATTTCTTTAGTCGTGGAATCGAGCGGATTTTCGAGCGCCGGAAACTGGAGCGGATCACCCGGTTCCGCGGCGGAAACGAAAGTGGTGGAACAGCAGAGAGCAAGCGACAGCGCGAGCGACAGGCGAACAACAGTCATCGTATGAAAGTCTCCCGGGTGGACAAAATGCAGGTTAACATCAAGGAGGGAGCCCCGCGAAATCCACGAAGCCACCCCTATTCAACACGATGACCCGACGAGGCACAAGGATATGATGCCGGGAAACAGGGGGAATGCGCGGAAGTCCGGGGGAGGGGGAGTGTGGCCCGCAGCAGAAAACAAGGGTGGCCCGGACGATCTCGTCAGAGTCGTCCGGGTGCCGGAGGCACAAGCGGCGCGTGATGTTGAGAGCCGGTCGATGTTAAATGGATATTCGGCCCATCGCTGCGCGACCTGGACAACTCTTCGAGATTGTCCGGGCTACCCGTTGTTCCCTGCCATTACCCGTTGTTAAGCGTTGTTGGAGCACCGAACATTCCAGCGTAACGAATCCCTCATTCCCCTGCGGGGACGACTTCACCCATGGCTTCGAAGATCTCTCCGACGTTCGGTTTGAAGACGTTGCCGATGAGGATGTCGACCAGGTTGGTCTGGTATTGGGGGTGCACTTTAAGGAATTCGCCGAAGCGGAAACCGGGGGTGTAGAAGGCGAGGACGAGTTTGCGGAAGTTCTCGACTCCTTTGCGGTACTCGGGCTGCCATTGGCCGAGGCGTTCGGCCGAGAGGTCGTTCGCGGTGAGGGCTTCGTGCACGGCGTCGGCGGCGACCATGCCAGAGTGCAGCGCGAGGAAGACACCGGAAGAGTAAACAGGGTCGATGAAACTGTAAGCGTCACCAATGAGGACCCAACCGGGGCCGGCTCCCTGAGTGGACCGGTAACTGAAGTCTTTCGTCGTGTGGAACTCGGTCGGCCAGACGGCGTCCTTCACGCGGCGCTGCAGACCGATGCAGCGGTCGAGTTCCTGTTTGAAGATCTCTTCGGGGGTGCCGCGATCTTTGTTGAACATGTATTCGAGGTCACCCGTACAACCGACCGAGACGACATCGTTGGGAAGGGGGATGTACCAGAACCAGGACTTCTTCCCTTCGGTCTGCAGAATGATCGTCGCCCCTTCGTCCTTGCCCGGATCGCGATACGCGCCTTTGAAGTACGTCCAGACAGTTCCCTTGCGTAACTGCGGGTCCGCGACTTTGAGTTTCATGCGGGAAGCGAGAAACGCCGTCTGCCCACTGGCGTCGACGATGACCTTCGCGGCGATCTCGTGCGTGGTGGCGGTCTCTCCTTTGCCGAGTCGCACCTTGACTCCTTTAGCTTCATCCCCATCGAAGATCACATCGAGAACCTGCGCATCGATGCGGACGTCGGCTCCCTTCTCGCGGGCATTGTCGACGAGGAGTTGATCGAACTCGCTCCGCACGACCTGCCACGTGACGGAAGATTCATGCGGGTTGTATTCATCGAAGTAGAACGGCGCCGATTCTTTGCCCGTGTCCGTCACAAACTGCACGCTGTACTTTCGCGGGAACTCGGAGTCTTTCAACCGTTCGAGCAACCCCAGACGCTGCAGGGCCCAGTACGTTTCCGGAATGAGCGACTCACCGACGTGAAACCGGGGGAAGGGAGAGCGCTCGAGCACGAGGACTGAGTGTCCCTGCTCGGCGAGCAGCGTAGCGAAGCTGCTGCCGGCCGGTCCACCACCGATGACAACGGCATCGTAAGACGCGGCGGGTGCGGCGAGGTTATCCATTACGTTGCTGTGGGGAACGGGCATATCCATCGAAGTCAGTACCTGTATTTATCAGGAGGAGTCGTTACGCTTATTCGCTGTATTGTAGTCCCCCACCGGCGGGGAAACCACAGGGAAGCTGTCGTTTTCACGGCGGCAATGGTGAACACAAGTGCGACACGCGGAAGAAGTTACAATCGATGAACGCACCTGCGGACGAGAATTGCATTTTGCTAAAATAGCCGCATTTTGCCGTTTACAGACGACGGAAAATCGTATCTCCTATAGAATAGACACGTTTCCCATCCGTGCGCCTCTTCTCAAACCTGTTCAGGTTGTGATCATATGCGACAATTCTTCTCCAGTCCGGTCGTCAGCTACTCGTTGATGGCGATCCTGATGGTGACCTTGCTCGGCAGCGAATTCTTATCGTCTTCCGCCCGCGCTGCAGAGCACAACCCGCGGCTTGCCGAGCAGATCGACGCGCGTCTCAACACCGTCTGGCAGAATGCAGGCATCGAGCCCGCGGAACTCACGACCGACACCGAGTTCATCCGCCGTGTTACGCTCGACCTGACCGGGTTGATTCCCCGCGTCGGTGAGATCTACGAATTCGAAGAGAACGATTCCCCCACCCGCCGCGCCGAGTTGATCGACGAACTCCTCTCCCGGCCCCGGCATGCCGTGCACCTCGCCAACATGTGGCGCTCGTATCTGTTGTCGGAGAACATCGAGAACCTGAACGCCGCGCAGATCGGGGGATTCGAAGAATGGCTCCGCAGCCGGTTCCGCGATAACGTCCCCTACAACGAACTCGTCCGTGAACTTCTGCTGGCCGAAGGAAGTTTCGATCAGGTCGGACCGGCGCTCTATTATTCGTCGTTGCAGGTCAAACCCGAAGAACTCGCCCGCAGCACGTCGCGAACGTTCCTCGGCGTGCAGATCGACTGCGCTCAATGTCACGACCACCCGTTCGACGACTGGAAGCAGGCCGACTTCTGGAGCTTCGCCGCGTTCTTCGCGCAGTTGTCTCCGCAGACCGGCGCGAACCCGGGGATGATGCAGGGCGCCCCGCAACTGACCGACCTGGCTGTCGGGGAAGTCACTCTCCCCGATCAGGAGGAAGCCGTCCCGCCCCGTTACTTCGGGGAATCGGAACCGGCGGAGATCAAAGCCCCGTCCCGCCGAGCCGCGCTGGCCGAATGGATGACCAATGCCGACAACATGCTCTTCGCGCGGGCGACGGTGAACCGGGTCTGGTCGCATCTCTTCGGTCTCGGCATCGTCAATCCCCCCGACAACTTCAGCAGCGGCAACCCCCCCATCGATGAGGAACTGCTCGAACTCATCGCCACGGACTTCGTCGCGCACGATTTCGACCTGCGGTATCTGCTCCGCGAACTGACGAACACCCGGGCGTATCAACTGTCGAGCCGACAGGCGACCGAGGAACCGGCGGAAGAGTCCGAACAGAAGACCCGCTACTTTGCACGGCACGCGATCAAACCCTTCACCGCCGATCAACTGTATGACGGACTGGTGCAGGCGACCTCGCAACCGATCCTGTCGGCGGCGGCGGGGAGTTTCAACATCGACCCGCAACGGACGCAGTTCATTCAGAAGTTCAAACGGACGGGGGACAACCAGACCGATTATCAGGCGGGGATTCCGCAGGCGCTCACCCTGATGAACGGGGGCCTCACCAGCCGGGCCGTGACGATCAAGGAGAGTAGTCTCCTCAAGGCCCTTTCCGCCCCGTTCTATACCAATCAGGATCGCATCAACACGCTCTTCCTGGCGACGTTGTCGCATCCACCGGAAGCGGAAACCGGAACGATGTTCCTCGAGTACCTCGAAGCACAACCCGACGCCCCCGCTCAACAGACCGCCCTCGGTCACATCCTCTGGGCCCTCTTGAACTCGGCCGAATTCACGATGAATTACTGATCATTCCAAAACATACATTACACAAATTCAACCGACGACTGTTCGAACCAACAACAACAGAGTATTGACTCCCCGGGGTGCCACTGCTGGCTCGTCCAGCAGTGCCGATTGCAAAATCGATCCCCGAAATATTCTTACACTGACAACGCGTGATTGTTCTTGAGGAAGCAGTTCACCTTTATGTGAGGAATCACGGTGTTGTAATGGAAATGAAGTATTCAATGTCCTCAACGTAACCACACTGCTTGACGAGCCAGCAGTGGCACCCGGAACCACGATCACAGACCTGTCACTAAATTAGTTCCGTTTCGTCGTTCAACTGACACACCAGAAACTGATCTCCCTTGCGGGCGATCACATCACTGATCTACACGAGGCTTTCCCATGTGGAACATCAATCGACGTCGTTGTCTGCAGACGCTCGCGGGGGGCATTGCGGGGGTGAGTGCCAGTCACTGGTTGCGTCCCCTCGCTCAAAGCCTGGCGGCCGAGTCCACCGCTGTTCCCAAACGGAACCTGATCGTGCTCTGGATGACCGGCGGCCCCAGCCAGCTCGACACCTTCGACCTCAAGCCCGAACATGAGAACGGGGGAGAGTTCAAACCGATCGACACGAATGTCCCCGGCATTCAGATCAGCGAGCACCTGCCGCACCTCGCGAAACAGGCGGACAAGCTCGCCATCATTCGCAGCCTCAGCACGAAAGAGGGTGACCACGCCCGCGGCACCTACCTGATGCATACCGGCCAGCGGCCCGGTGCCCCGATCAACTACCCCTCGATCTGTGCGTCACTCTCCAAGGAACTCCGCGGTTCCGACGACACCCTGCCGAACTTCATGTCGGTCGGCGGAGAGGTCCTCGACTTCGGCATGGATATCGGTCCCGGTTTCCTCGGCCCCGGTTTCGCCCCGCTCTCCGTCCGCGCCCAGGGAGGAGGCATGCAACCTCCGCCGGAAGGGGACAACCCCGACGCGAACAACACCACCGCGATGTCGTATCCGTCGTTCCTTGTCGAGGACCTGGCCCTCGCCGGGAACCTGACCGCCGGTCAACACGACAAGCGAACGGAACTGTGGAGCCGCCTGCAGACAGACTTCGCCAACCGGCAGGGAACCTCGGCGGCGCTGACCGCGCATCAGACTGTTTACCAACGGGCGATGAACATGATGAACGGCCCGGCCGCGAAGATCTTCGACCTGAGCGACGAACCGGAAGAACTGCGTCAGGCCTATGGCCCGGGTGTCTTCGGTCAAAGTTGCCTGCTGGCCAGACGCCTGATCGAAGCGGGTGTCTCGGTGATTGAAGTCCCCTTCGATGGCGTCAGTTGGGATACGCACCAGGACAACTTCAACGCAGTGAAGAACCTCTCCGGTCAACTCGACGCCGCCTGGGCCACCCTGATTACCGACCTCGGCCAGCGCGGTCTGCTCGACACGACAACGATCCTCTGGATGGGGGAGTTCGGCCGCACCCCGAACATCAACGCGAATGCCGGTCGCGACCATTTCGCCCAGGCTTGGAGCTGCGTCTTTGCCGGAGGAGGGATCAAGGGAGGCCAGGTCTACGGTTCAACGAACGACAGCGGCATGGAAGTGACAGACGGCAAAGTCGACGTCGGCCACATCCTCGCCACCACCTGCGACGCCGTCGGCGTCCCCACTTACACCCAGAACATGTCCAACCTCGGCCGCCCGATCAACATCTCAGACGGCACATCGATCGCGGAGATACTGGGTTAGGCCCCCCGAGGGCACGCTGAATGCCCAGGGTAGCCCGGACAATCGCGAAGAGTTGTCCGGGTCGCGCAGCGATGGGCCGAATGGCTATTCAACTTCGACTGCTGTGTGCGGAGGCTTTTGTGCGGCACGGTCAGGCTCGCTGACCGTGCCGCTGTGGTCACAAACATCCTGCGACTTCGAGAGGGACACCTCTCAGCGTCACCGAATCCGTCACATCATCCGTCGTTAGTCGGCCACAATCTTGAATGCACAATGGCACGGCCAGCGAGCCTGGCCGTGGCACCCGGATCTGAAAACGAACATCCCCGCTGAGAACCTCAACATCATCACGAATGGACACACCCCACATGCTTCGATTACTCAACTATTCTATTACCTGCGTTAGTTTCTTCGTGCTCTCTTCGGTGTGCGTGGCCGAGGAAGTCGACCTAACGGAACTGAGCAGGCAACTTCGTCAGATGGAGGACCGATTCGCTGGTGACATTGAGCTCATTTATGAGAGCGAGCAGAATATTCCCGATAACTTCGGTAAACAGAGGCCCCAGTCTGGGCGGTACCCCGTTTATGCCCTGAACACGGTCCGCTTCGTCTCTCAGGGAATCAAGTATTAAGAAGATCGCGACAGGGAATGTATCTATTCCGATTCTGTTGACCCGACGGGGCAGCAGCCCCCCATTACGGAACGCTCCGAATCGGAATTTCAGTTCGATGGCCACACATCGACTGGCATCTCTCCACAGGTAGAGGGCCCACGAGTTTATATACGCACAAATGATACCAGAGACGACCGGGGCCGCAATTTTCCTTTAATGATGTTGGGGCGCAGCAACCCATTCAGAGATGGCCGTCTGTCGGTCGCCGTGAAGGGCTATGAAGCCGCCATAAAGGACCCAGAGTTGAAGAAAAGAATACACACCCCCTATGACGTCTCGATCGAAAACGTGAGCAGCGAAGAATTTCCTCATCACGTGAAAGTGGCGTTCAGTTTCAAAGAGGATAAACCGGACCCAGCGATGCGGGGAAAGATAATTGAAGGTGAGAGAAATCGCGTCGTCATGTATCTGAACAAGGAAAAGCAATACGTTCCCGAACGATTCGAGTCCTACAGTTCTAAATTCGGTTCATTGCAAAAACCAGCCAGTATCTCGCGTGTGGTCAAATGGAACCAACTGGAAAACGGAATCTGGTATCCGGAAGAATCTGTCTATCAGCGTTTTACCAAGACAACTCTGGGCAAGGAGATTGTCCGTACGATTGAAGACAAGTGGTCGTACCAGGAAGAATTCCGAGTGAAGAAACTCGACCTGAATCCTCATTATGACAATGCCTTCTTCGAACAGATCGAATTCCCGGAAGGTGCGGCTATCTACAAAGACGGCATCCGACTACCGCGAACAAATTAAAGGGTAGCCCGGACAATCTCGAAGAGTTGTCCGGGTCGCGCAGCGCTGGGCCGAATGGCTATTCAACATCGACTGCGGTGTGCCACGGACAGCCTCAGGCTCGCTAACCGTGGCACCCCGGAAGACACAGAAGACGAAGCGTTCATGAATCTCTCCAAAATTACTGCCTTTGTCGTGCGGCCGAATTCCGGCGGGGTCGATGTCCTCACGTTTCGGCATCCGACGGCCGGGAGGCAGTTTCCCGCGGGGACAGTCGAGCAGGGGGAGGGGGAGATCGCGGCCGCCATTCGGGAGGTGCGGGAGGAAACAGGCTACGTCGTTCGCGGGGAGGCAAGGCGGATCGAGACCCTCATCGAGCAATTGCCGACAGGACATGCCGTGATTGCCTGGACGAGCCCGGAGGCAGATATTGATCCGGCCCTTCGCCGAGGCATCCCCGTTCGCCTCCGTCAGGTCCGGGGGGAGGAGGCCCTCGTCGTCCGTGAGGAGTTCGATTTCGGTGTCGAGCCGCCTCCGTTGATCAACGAGGTCGAAGCCTGGATGCCGACGCAATCGCTGGCCACGACGATCGCACGTCACTTCCTCCTGTTCGTCGAGCCCGCGGCAGCGTCCGGAGAAAGAGAGGCCCCGTATCGTCACTCGGCCGACGGGCATGTGTTCGAGGTCGCGTGGCTTCCACTATCCCCCGAGCTGGTCTTCGCCGGTCACCAGCAGCAATGGCGTGAGACGCTCAGGGCGGCCCTGAGAGTGGAGGAGGGGGGAACCCCGACCTGCTAAGTCTCCCCGGGCCGGTAGAACCGCTGGGAGCCCCTGGGAGCGTCCTCTCTCGGCCAACGGAAGGAACCGGCGGAGGTCTGTCCCCGTTTCGCATTATGGCCACTCCACACCCCGCCGCAGGGCTCTCCGGGGAGCTTTCCGAGTACCAGTAAAGCCTGAAAGTCTCAACCAGTTTATTCAAATATAATCTACTATATAAATATATTCTTCTTATTATTACTTCTTCTACTTTACTGGTACATGCTCGCGCACATCTTCATTTCCCCTCGCACACGTACGCGAGACCCCCTAACAGTAAAGGGGAAGAAGTCCCCCCGGTTGTTTGTAAACCAGCGCGGGGTGGGGGAGGGAGGCTGATCTTGTTCCGCACCTGGGAGAGCGAGCATGAACAGGACTGTTTTCTCCGCCGGATTCCGGTATGCTGTTGGGTTAGCTGACAGGCGGTGACCGTAATTCCCCAACCGGAGAACAATAGAGATGTCCCTACCCACATCGGCTGTGGCCGGAGAGCCTGACGAGGAAGAATATCGCGAGGACGCGGCCTCCTCGGTCATCAAGCTGTTCTCCCGGGTGATCCTGGGAGCACTCTGTCTCCTGATGATCTGGGGACTGCTCTTTTTTCTCATAGAACCCAGGTGGAACGGAGCCTTCGTATTCGCCACCCTGTCGCTGGCGATGTCGTTCGTCGGTTGCATCCTCCTGACCGTCGGCCTCAGCCGTGCCTTCCACGAACTCTCCCGCCCGGCCAACATCCCTCCGACCCGAGCAATCCACTGCGGCATCATCACGCTCAGCGGCGTGTTCCTGCTGACCCTCGGCTGGCTCCCCTACGTCCTCGCCGTCCTGCTGCGGATGATTTAGAGCTCCTGTCGCTGTGCGATCGCCGCCCGCGACTTCCCGGAAGACGCTGTTTTTTCAACGGCGATCGGGTATGCTGATCAGGCAACGTAGAGTCTGCCCGTTTCATTTCGCCAAAGGGAGAAGAATCATGTCGTCCGAGAAAAATGCCGCAGGGGGATCGTCCGAGCCTTACGTGGATCAACCGATCAATGAGGTCTCCTGGTTGAAACCATTGGCGCTCGTCGCGGCCATGGGACTCTGCATTCTCGCGATGCTGATGGTCGTCGTGGTCGTCTCCGGACTGTTCTCCGCGCT
>PABD01000235.1 GCA_002702685.1 Planctomyces sp. | reverse complement strand
TCGCCGCCGCCACGCCGCCCCCGAACGTGCCCAGCCCCATCAAGGTGACGCGGTGGTCTCTCAGCCTGGCCGGGTTGCCGGGGAAGATCGTATCCATGATTACTTCTGAAATTTTCCAGAAAAACAGGGCTTGCTTTTCGCGCCTTCGAAACGATGAATGTTTGCCAAATTGCAAACGATTTATTCAAGCGGGACGGAAATTCGGAAAAATTGCCGCCGCAACCGTTTTCATAAATTACGCAACCGGAAAACCGCCGCGACTTTTATGAGCTAAAATTTCAAACAATGCAGATCGTGCTGAAGAAACGCGATCCAACGTGTGAGGACTCTGGGCCAACGAAACCACCCCTCGATTTTTTTTGAAACTGGGACGCGAGAATCGCCGAATACTCCGAAATGCCGAGTTCTTTCCGTCGCTCACCTGATCGGCAACCCCACGCAATCGTGGCGATCACAACGGACAAGAATCTGCCCAGGAGTTATGTCCAAGGATTGATGACCCGTCTTACAGTTATTTAATATCATAGAGCTCACACACAATGCTTGGAACATCACTAATGAATCCTCCCATTCAGTCCCTTCACACATTCCCGTATGGCGCGGTTCTCCAGGGACATGGTGTCCAGTTCGCAGTGTACAGTAGATCGGCGACCGAAATGCGCCTCCTGCTGTACGATCGAGTCGAGGATCTCGAACCGAGTCAGGTCATCGAATTCGACAAAGCGAACGGAAAATGTGGAGACATCTGGACCCTGTTCGTCCCCTTCATCGGTACGGGACAGCTCTACCACTTTCAAGCCGATGGCCCGTGGGCTCCCTCCGAAGGACATCGCTTCGATGGGAAGGCCCGCCTGATCGATCCGTATGCCAAGGCCCTCGCCGGCGATTTTCTGCACTCTCGCGATGGCATCGTCCGTCCACCCAAGTGTGTTGTCGTCGATGACGATTTCAACTGGGACGGCGACCGACACCTCGGGCGTCCATTGTCGGAATCGATCATTTATGAAATGCACGTTCGCGGATTTACCCAGTCCGGAACGAGTGGCGTGGAGCATCCGGGAACCTATCTCGGCATCATCGAGAAGATCCCGTATCTCAAATCGCTCGGCATCACCGCCGTCGAACTGATGCCCGTGCACGAGTTCCCGACAAATCACTGGCACCCCGACGATAAACGGCTGCCGAACTACTGGGGATACGACACGCTCGCCTTCTTCTCGCCCCACCGCGGTTACGCCGCGGACGACGAGCCCGGTTGTCAGGTGCGTGAATTCAAACAGATGGTGAAGGCGCTGCACCAGGCGGGTATCGAAGTCATTCTCGACGTCGTCTTCAACCATACTGCCGAAGGAAACGCCAAAGGCCCGACGCTCGGCTTCAAGGGACTCGAAAACAGCGTCTACTATCACCTCGAGAAAATCGACCGCTCGATCTACAGCAACTACTCCGGTTGCGGCAACGCGATCAACGGGAACCACCCCGTCGTGCGCGAGATGATCTTCAATTGTCTGCGTCACTGGGTCTGCAACTATCACATTGACGGATTCCGGTTCGACCTGGCGTCGATTCTCAGTCGCGACCGTCACGGTCGACTTGTCCCGAACCCGCCGCTCGTCGAAACGATTTCCGAAGACCCGTTGCTTGCCGATACCAAAATTATCGCGGAAGCATGGGATGCCGCCGGCGCTTACCAGGTCGGTTCGTTCTCACACATGCGCTGGGCGGAATGGAACGGTCGCTTCCGCGATGATGTCCGCCGCTATTGGAACGGTTTCACCCCGACGCTCGGCGAAGTGGCGACCCGCATGGCGGGTTCCAGTGACCTGTATCAATCGGGTGACCGGGCGCCGTATCACAGCATCAACTTTGTGACGGCCCACGACGGTTTCACAATGAACGATCTCGTGTCGTACAACGAAAAACACAACGAGGCGAACGGCGAAGATAATCGCGACGGCGAAAATCACAACTGCTCGATGAACTTCGGGCACGAAGGCCCGACCAAAAACAAAGAGATCGAGAAGCTGCGTAACCGCCAGGTGAAAAACTTCCTCGCCACGTTATTCCTGTCTCAGGGCGTACCGATGCTGCTCAGCGGGGACGAAGTCCGCCGGACCCAGATGGGGAACAATAACACGTACTGTCAGGACAACGCGCTCTCCTGGTTCAACTGGGAGATGGTGAACCGACACAAGGATATGCTTCGCTTCACCCGGGGGGTTATCAAGTTGCGTCGCGCGCAACCGACGTTGCGTCGCGCGGAGTTCCTGTCCGGTGAGGTCACCGACCCGTTGCGTTTACCCGATGTTTCCTGGTACAACCGGCTCGGCCACCCCGTGGACTGGGCTCACGACCAGCAGACATTGACCTGCATCTTCGGCGGCAACCTGGCTTCCGATCTGGTCGAAGCGGGGAATAACATCCTGATCGTCATGCATTCCGGTTGGGAACCGATCCGGGTTCAGCTTCCGGAAGCGATCGAACCGGGCAAGTGGCGGCTCGCCATCGATACGGCGGCCGAATCACCCAACGACGTCTACCTCGACGAAGACGGCCCACGCCTGGCGTCGACGAATATCACGCTCTACGGCCGGTCACTCCGCTGTTACGTCGGTTACTGATCAATCAAATAAAGAAAAGCCCGGATGCTCTCTCGCGAGACATCCGGGCTTTTTTTGTTTTATGCGCGATTGCTTTGCTCTTGATGCTTAGCCTGCGTAGCCGTTCGGATTCGCCTGGAACCATTTCCATGCTGAGGAAATGATATCGTCGAGTTCGCGAATCTCCGGGACCCAGCCCAGCTCATTCTTGATCTTGTCGGCGTTGCAGTACAGGGCGGGCGGGTCGCCTGCGCGTCGAACATCATTGACGACAGGAATTTCTTTGCCGGTCACCCGCCGAGCGGAGTCGATGACTTCCTTTACGGAGTAACCTTTGCCGATGCCGAGGTTATAGAACCGCCCCTGACCGGGTTGCATGGTATCGAGGGCAAGCAGGTGCGCCCGACAGAGGTCTTCCACATGCACGTAGTCGCGAATACAGGTGCCGTCGGGAGTGGGATAATCGGTGCCGAAGACTTTGATGCATTCCCGTTGTCCCATTGCCGTTTGGAGGACGAGTGGAATCAGATGCGTTTCGGGTTGATGATCTTCGCCGATTTCACCCGACAGCGAACAGCCCGCAACGTTGAAGTAGCGCAGCGCGGTGAACGAGAATTCGGAATCAGCTCCGAGTTTGTCCAGCAGAAACCGCTCGACGAAGAGCTTGGACCAACCATACGGATTGATCGGCTCCTGATGAGTCGTCTCGACGATCGGCAGGTCGTCGGGTTCACCATAAGTCGCGCAGGTCGAGCTGAAGACGATCTGCTTGAGGCTACACGCGTCCATCGCTTTGAGGAGCGACAATGTTCCGACGGTATTATTGGTGTAATACCAGTAGGGGGCACCAACGGATTCGCCCACATAAGCGAGGGCCGCAAAGTGAATAACAGCTTTCACTTCATGTTTACGGATTACCTCTTCGAGTTTCGCCTGCTCAATGAGATCGATTTCATAGAAATCAACCCCCGCCGGAATCGATTCCTTGTGACCGCGAAAGAGGTTATCGACGATAACCACGTTTTCTCCACGATTCCGCAACTGTCGAACCGCGTGGGAACCGATGTAACCGGCCCCGCCTGTAACCAGGATTGTCATAAACTCACTTTCTCAGGTCAGATCAGGTTGATTTAAGCGCAGCGAGATGGTTAAAGAATTCTTTTAGCGAATGCGAACTCCCCCTCGCAACGGGTTCCGAAGGAATATCACGGGAGTTCAAATTTTTTTCATTTGCCCTGCCTGGCCGCGCGGCAAACTGATCAACACACAGGCATATTTCGATGGTAATCCGGTGTCGATTCGATCTGGCTTGTCGAAAGACTGGCTAGCATGATAACCTGCTTACTCGATTTCCGACGGAGCGTCACCACGGCTGCTCCGAGCTTATTTTTCTGCAAGGTACTGAACTGATGACCGTTTCCCCTTCAATCGCTTCGGCGTCCCGCTGGCATGAAATGGCTGGACGGGTTCTCAATGGAGAAGTTCTCAGCCGTGAGGAGGCGCTCTCGATCCTCCAGGCTTCGGACACCGAATTGTTGAACCTGCTGGCTGCTGCGTACGAAATTCGCCAGCGTTATTTCGGAAATCAGGTTCAGCTCTATTATCTGAAAAACGCGAAAAGCGGTCTCTGTCCGGAAGATTGCGGATATTGCTCCCAGTCGAAAGTCTCCGACGCCTCCATCGACAAGTACGTCTTCCTCAACGAAGAGAAGTTGATGGCGGGCGCGAAGCTGGCCGCGGAATCGCAAGCCCGCACTTACTGCATTGTCGCCAGCGGACGCGGACCGACAAACCGCGAAGTGTCGCACGTCGCCAACGTCGTGCGGAAAATCAAATCGGAATACGGACTGCACATTTGCTGCTGTCTCGGTCTGCTCAAACCGGAACAGGCCCTCGAACTCAAAGACGCCGGTGTCGATCGCATTAACCATAACCTGAACACCAGCCGCACCTTCTACGATGAAATCTGCACGACACACTCGTATCAGGACCGTCTCGATACATTGAAGACCGTCCGCGATGCTGGGATGGAACTGTGCAGTGGATTGATCGTCGGTATGGGTGAAACCGACGAAGACCTCGTCGACGTCTCCTTCGAACTGCGTGAGTTGAAGGTGGAATCGCTGCCGGTCAACTTCCTCAACTCGATCGACGGTACCCCGCTCGAACATCAACACGACCTTGATCCGCGTTATTGCCTCAAGGCGCTCTGCCTGTTCCGCATGATCAACCCGGCGACCGAAATCCGTGTCGCGGGCGGCCGCGAGGTGAATCTCCGCTCGATGCAGGCGATGGCCCTTTACCCGGCGAACTCAATGTTTGTCAGCGATTACCTGACGACCGCCGGTCAGTCGAAGGAAGAAGATTTCGCCATGGTCGAAGATCTGGGCTTTGAAATCGTCCTCATGGGACACGAGCACCAGGAAGAAGCGGCGCCGAACCCGGCCTGACATCAGGTCGAAAGCCTCCACGAAATGCCCTGAATCGGCAGGAATTTGCCGGATTCTGTTCTGTCGGTTGTATGGAAAGTGCGACAATTTTGTCGTTTTTTCGGACCGGGACCGTTCCGGCGCGCCGAGTGAATTGCGGCCCTACCCCTGTTGGTAGTATTCTGTGAGCGGTGACCCGACCCGTGCTCTTTTCCGGCCACCCTGCGGACCATACCTGAGATGGAACTCCGCTCCGGAATGCCCCGGTCTTCGCCGCTGCGCCTCATCATGTACCTGAAACCGAACAGATAGATTCTCCACAGACAATGAACGTCAAACCGATCAAAAAGCTGCTGGTTGCCAACCGAAGTGAAATCGCGATTCGTATCATGCGGTCGGCCACGGAACTCGATATCAGCACGGTCGCCATTTACAGCTATGAGGATCGTTTTGCGCTGCACCGCTTCAAAGCGGACGAGGCGTATCTGGTCGGCAAAAAAGGAGAGCCGATCCGGGCTTATCTCGATATCCCCGGCATCATTAAGGTCGCAAAGGCGTGCAAGGTCGATGCGATTCATCCGGGGTACGGCTTCCTCTCTGAAAACCCCCAATTGGCGAGAGCGTGTGAAGAAGCGGGTATCCTGTTCGTCGGTCCGACGGTCGATACGCTCGAACGGCTCGGTGACAAGACGCAGGCCCGCCTCATCGCCGAGAAAGCGGGCGTCCCCGTCCTCGGTGGCTCGAGCGCCGCGATCAAGAGCATCGAAGAGGGAATGAAGACCGCCGAAGACCTCGGCTATCCCGTGATCCTCAAAGCCGCCCACGGGGGTGGTGGTCGCGGAATGCGCGTGGTTCAGAAGGCCGAAGAATTCAAAAACCATTTCGAAACAGCACAGCGCGAGTCGTTGTCGGCATTCGGCAGCCCCGATATCTTTGTCGAAAAATTCATCACCGCCGCCCGCCACATCGAAGTTCAGTTGCTGGGTGACCATCACGGAAACCTCGTGCATCTCTATGAACGTGACTGCTCGGTTCAGCGCCGACACCAGAAGGTCGTCGAAATCGCTCCCGCGCCGAACCTCAAATCCGATGTGCGCGAGGCCCTTTGCCAGGCAGCGATTGATATCGGCAACCAGGTCCAGTACCGCTGTGCCGGTACGGTCGAGTTCCTGGTGGACGCTGATACCAACAAGTTCTACTTCATTGAGGTGAACCCGCGAATTCAGGTCGAGCATACGGTGACGGAAGAAGTCACCGGCACCGACGTCGTGAAAACACAGATTCTGGTCACGCAGGGCGTGCCGCTGGACGATCCTGAAATCGATCTGGGCGATCAGTCCAAAATCAAAACGATGGGGTTCGCGCTGCAGTGTCGCCTCACGACCGAGGACCCCGAAAACGGCTTCATGCCGGATTACGGTCGCCTTGTGCACTATCGCTCGGCGAACGGGATGGGGGTCCGCCTCGATGCCGGTAGCGCGTTCAGCGGTGCGGTGGTCGCCCCCTACTACGACTCGATGCTGGTGAAAGTCACCGCCCGGGGAAAACGTTTCATCGACGCGATTCGCAAGATGGACCGCGCCCTCCGCGAGTTCCGGATTCGCGGCGTGAAAACGAACATTCCGTTCCTGAGCAAGTTGATGCATCACCCCACCTTCGTCGAAGGACTTTGCACAACCCGCTTTATCGATCAGACACCCGAACTGCTGGTCTTCAAACCGCGTAAAGACCGGGCCACCAAACTGTTGACTTATCTCGCGGAAACAATCATCAACGAAAATCCGCTGGTCAAAGGACGTCCCAAAGCACGCCGTAAAGAGCCCGCCCCCCTTCCCGAAGTCGACAGCAATAAGCCGCTGCCCAAGGGAACACGCGATGTCTTCCTGGAACTGGGCGCGGAAAAATTCAGCCAGTGGATTCTCGATCAGAAGCGGTTGCTCATCACCGACACGACGATGCGCGACGCCCACCAGTCACTGCTCGCGACGCGCGTCCGTACCTATGATCTCAAACAGATTGCGGATGCCTACGCGTACAACACGCCGAACATGTTCTCGCTCGAGATGTGGGGGGGAGCAACCTTCGACACGACGATGCGATTCCTCAAGGAATCCCCGTGGGATCGTCTGATAGAACTGCGAGAAAAGATCCCCAACATTCTCTTCCAGATGTTGCTGCGAGCTTCGAACGCCGTGGGTTACACTAACTATCCCGACAACGTCGTTAAGACGTTCGTCAAAGAAACGGCCGACGCCGGTCTCGATGTCTTCCGCGTCTTCGATGCCCTGAACTGGGTGCCGAATATGAAAGTCGCGATGGAAGCGGTTCGCGAAACCGGTAAGATCTGTGAAGCTTCGATCTGCTACACCGGTGACATTCTGGATCCGAAGCGGTCGAAGTACGACCTCAAATACTATGTCGAACTCGCCCGCGAACTTGAAAAGATGGGCGCGAATATTCTCGCCATCAAAGACATGGCCGGTCTCTGTAAACCGGACGCCGCGGAAATCCTGGTGAAAACGCTCAAGCAGGAAGTCGGTATTCCGATTCACTTCCACACGCACGACACCGCGGGAATTCAAGCGGCATCAATCCTCCGCGCCGCGGATGTCGACCTCGACATTGCTGATGCCGCGATGGCGCCGCTCTCCGGTGGCACATCGCAGGTCAACCTGAATACGCTGTGCGAATCGCTGAGGTTCAATAAACGGAACACCGAACTCGAAACCGCCGCCATCGATGGCATCGCGGATTACTGGCGTTCGGCGCGGGAGTTCTACACCCCGTTCGAAAGTGAACTGCTTCCCGCCACCGCCGACCTGTACGATCACGAAATGCCGGGTGGACAATACACGAACCTGTATCAACAGGCGCGTGCCCTCGGCCTCGCGGACAAATGGGCGGAAGTCTGTCGCGTCTACGCGGGCGTCAACCGGCTCTTCGGCGACATTGTCAAAGTGACGCCGACCTCGAAAGCCGTCGGGGACATGGCCCTCTTCATGGTCGCGAACAACCTCACGAACGAAGATGTGCTCAACGGCGAAAAAGAACTCTCCTACCCGCAGTCGGTGATCGACTTGATTGGTGGCGGGATGGGTCAGCCTCCGGGAGGTTTCCCCGAGGATGTCAAGAAACGAATTCTCAAAGGAGACGAAGGTTTCACTGGTCGCCCGGGCGAAACGCTGGAACCGGCCGACTTTTCCAAAGCAGCGAAGGATGTCGAGAAGTTCCTCGGTCGCACGCCTTCGGAACGCGAAGTCGTCACCTACATTCTGTACCCGAAAGTCTACCAGGACTTCGTACAGCATCAGAAGAAGTATTCGGATGTAAGCAATCTGCCGACGCCAATCTTCTTTTACGGCCTGGAGTCGAACGATGAATTCTCGGTCGACATCGACCCGGGTAAGACCCTCATCATCAACTTCATCTCCATCGGAGAACCTCACGCGGATGGCAGCCGTTCCGTCTTCTTCGAGTTGAACGGACAACCTCGCGCGGTGACCGTTGTCGACTTCTCGCTCGAACCGGAAGCAAAAAAGGCGGTCAAAGCCGACCCGAACAATCCCGAGCACGTGGGCTCGGCGATGCCGGGCATGGTCGTCAACATCCCCGTCAAGGAAGGCGACTGGGTCGAAAAAGGAGACAAGCTGCTCAGTCTCGAAGCAATGAAAATGGAAACGAACATC
>PABD01000234.1 GCA_002702685.1 Planctomyces sp. | reverse complement strand
TCGCAGCGGTGAAAGCGCCGAGACCACACTGCAGCATCATAAATCCCATCTGAGCGACGGTGGAATAGGCGAGACGTTTTTTCACGCTTGTCTGTGTCACCATCACCAGGCTGCCATAGACGGCCGTAACCAACCCGGTGACGGCCGCGATCACCAGCACGGAGGGAACCTGGCTCACAAGGGGACTGATCCGTATCAGCAGGAAACCACCGGCGTTCACAATACCCGCATGCATCAGCGCGGATACGGGAGTCGGTGTTTCGAGTGAAACGGGCAACCAGATGTGAAAGGGAAATTGAGCCGACTTGACCAGCGCTCCCACGACGAAGAGCCCCATCGCGATTTCGAAGAGGTTTCCGTCGGGTATCGTCGCCCAATTCGATTGAGCGAACAGGTTTGTCAGGTTCAGCGTTCCAGCCGATTGGTAGAGTATCCCACAGGCCATCAGAAGGAGGGCGTCACCCAGACGACTGATGACGAACTTGGTCCACGCGGCTCGCTGGGCCATCGTGCGGTCTTTATAAAAGACCATCAACTGATGCATCGCGAGACTGGCGATGAGCCCGGCAGCGACCAGCATCAGCAGGTTGCCCGAGATGGCCATGATGGAAACCATCCCGATCGCGAGACTTAACCAGCGGAAGTAGGCCCCCTGCTTCGGTTCTCCGTCCAAGTAGCGAATGGAAAAGTGGGCGACCGACCAACCGATGAAACTGATCAACAGAAACATCAGGCAGGCCAGTGCGTCGAGGTGGAAGAGTTCGACGCTACCGACGAAGATTGCTTCCGGCATGCCCGTCAGACCGACCAGCCCTCCCGGAATCACACAGATTGCGAGGATCGCAGCCATCACGGACTGTATACCCAGCAGCAGGCGAACGATCTTACCTGCTTTGACTGGAATACGATTCGCAACGCGGGAAGGCAATAGCAGAGTTGTAGAAAGCAGCACCGCCGGACACACGGGCAGAACGGACAACAGGTTCATAAAGTGGGTCTCCCTTTAGTACGCACCAAATTTCACGCTATTGTATACACGAATTATATGTCGTCTATTCTGGTTCGTGAATTAACTTCTTTTTTTGAGATTTTTCTCTGCACTTTCCGGTCGAAGCGACGAAACTCAGTTCGTGAATTACATTTAGCGTTTTTTATGTTACAATTCTTGTTTCCTGGGTGGGTGGCCCGGGTGCCGACAAGTAAGTAAACAAATTTTCGCTACCGAGGTTCCCATGGCGAAAGCTGGCAAGTCTCAGGCAAAAGATGCCTCGCCCAAAGCGTCTCCCTCCGCAGGCACGCGAGCGCGAACGACCGATGACACGACCGTGCGCGGGCATCGCTGGACTTTTCTGACGAACCATTCCCACGTTCTTATTCTGCTGCATCGCGAACCGGGAATTGTGCTGCGGGAAGTGGCACTCCAAGTGGGAATCACTGAACGGGCCGTGCAACGGATTATTCAGGACCTCGAAGAAGAGGGATTCATCCGACGGGAGAAAGTCGGTCGCAAGAATCAGTACGAGGTCCTGACGGAGCAACCTCTTCGTCACCCGATCGAAAATCACAAAACCATCGGTGAACTGCTCAATCTCGTTGCCCCCTGATTCGTCGGGCGGGCCTCTCGCGAGCCGATTACTCGCGGTGAGCGGAGATGGAAGAGTATTTCCGTTCGCCCCCGACGCTTTCCGCAGAACCGGCAAACTTTACCAGACTGGTAAAGGTCGAACCGTTTGTAACGATTTTGCGGTCGCCGATTGAAAGTCGTGTAACGGTTAGAACAGATCTTCCCGGGCTGCCGATAATTGGAAGTGTATCACTCGCTCCAGTTTCTCCGCCGGGCAGATTCATGAACAATTTTATGCTTAACTTGCGAAGCTTCGCCCGTCGTCAGCACGTCAGCTCGCGCGTGCTGGTGACCTCGCTGTGCGCAGCGATCTGGCTTGTTTCGCACTCGGGCTGCGCAACCGTCCAGGAAAGGTTCGCCGCGCACGAGGAAACTTCTCCGAAAGACCACCTGAAGACCGCAGACGTTGCGATTCCGGCCAGCATGGCAGGTGATTTAGACGAGCATGACCACTTCTCATTGCTCTCTGTCGACCGGGAGTCTGAGGCCCCCCCGGCGGACCTGGAATCGGCTTCCTTGAAATCACCGATCGAAAAAGAATCGGTCGAGGAAATCCGGACCGCGAAAGCGGATCATCAGGACGGTAGCGAGCCGCCGCCGACAGACCTCATTACACTCGTCGCGGACGAAGAATCCATTTCAAATAGCGAACAAACAACGGCTCCAGCCGATCTTGAAACGAAAACCGGGGTCAAGGAGAAATTCGATCTCGATTTGGCGAGCCTGCAGTCCACGACCGCCGACTCGCTTCAGTTGCTGGATATCGTTCGGTCGGTACACGAATCTTATCCGGCGCTTGAAATACTGTATCTGGAGCGACAGATTGCCAGCGGAAATCAGTTGGCAGCCTGGGGGGCGTTCGATACGAAGCTCAAAGGAGCGAGCGAAAACCAGCCGACCGGCTTCTACGAGACCTACCGGCAGCGGGCCGAAATCTATCAGCCGATCTACCACGGGGGGGATGTCTTCGGCGGTTATCGTATTGGCCGCGGCGAATTCGAACCATGGTACCAGGAACGCGAGACGAATGAAGGGGGAGAATTCAAACTGGGAATGCGAGTTCCTCTGTTGCGGAACCGCGAAATCGATGCCCGTCGCGCAGAGCTCTGGCGAGCGACTTACGAACAACAACGGGTGCAGCCGGAGATCCGGACGAACCTGATCAATTTCGTGCGTGACGCTTCCTACGCGTACTGGATCTGGGTCGCGGCCGGCCAACAGGTCAAGGTCTACGAAGCGGCACTCGAACTGTCGAATATGCGAAACGATAAACTGCAGCGTCGACTCGAAACGGGTGATATTGACCCCCCCATTTTTCAGGACAACGTGCGGTCCCTGCGTCTCCGGGAATCCAAATTGATTGATCGTCAACGAAAACTCGATCAGTCTGCGGTGAAGCTTTCCCTGTATTATCGATCTCCGGAAGGCGATCCGTTGTTGCCCGCACCGCTGCTGCTGCCGGGGACGATTCCGACGGACGATGATCAGGCCGAGAACCTGGAGTCGGATCTGCAGATGGCCCTCGCCAGTCGCCCCGAGATCGAGGTGCTCAACGCGGAAATGCGAAAAATCGACGTCGACTATGCCGAGGCCCGCAACGATCTACTTCCGGATCTTGATACGCAGGTTCAGGGAAAACAGGATGTGGGTGGAGCAACCAGCAGTAAGAGAGACAAATCGGAATTCGAACTTGAGGCGGGCATCTACGTCGAGGTCCCGCTACAGCGACGTAAGGCCCGAGGTAAAATTATGACCTCTTCCGCCAAACTCGCCCAACTGCGTATCAAACGGGAGTTCACTGAAGATAAGATCATCGCCGAGGTTCAATCGGCGTACGCGGGTGTCAAAGCCGCGGAACAACGTATTGGAAAGGCAGTTGAAGCACGTGAGCTAGCCGAGTACATTGCGGACGTGGAACGTCGAAAATTCGATCTGGGAGAGAGCGACCTTCTGGCCGTTTTTCTCCGTGAACAATACGCGATCGAAGCGGCGGACGCCGAAATCGAAGCCCGGCTGGAATACCAGTTGGCGCTCGCGGACTACCTGGCGGCACTGGCGGACGACTTGCTTCCCTGAACTTGAATTCACTTCTGACTGGATTAGCTCCCCGGAATTGGGAAATAGAGAGAGAGTCGCTCATAAATACTTCCGACGGAATTGTAGATTCGGCGATACTCGTGCGACTTTCGGGTGGACGACAGCGTGTTGCGACATACAATTCGTGATATTTTTGTGGTCATTTTTATCTCGTGAATTGCAGTTCCTCCTAACAGGCGGCGGTGGCAGCTGTTATTGCGTTTCCGGGGCTTTTTCCGCATGGCGTCGACTTCCACTAAACACGACCTCGAGCAAGGCGTCTGGCTGTTTGAACAGCTGCTCCTTGAACGAAATATTCACGATCGCA
Source organism: Planctomyces sp. (assembly GCA_002702685.1). Lineage (GTDB taxonomy): Bacteria > Planctomycetota > Planctomycetia > Planctomycetales > Planctomycetaceae > Polystyrenella. The sequence continues at coordinate 18,754 of PABD01000234.1, read as the reverse complement.
AAAGTCCTGAGCGGGTCTTCTTCGACGTCACGACCGCGAATTCCGGCCCCCTGCCGGAACGTTGGTCACGCTGGTTCGCCGATGCCGGGCATGCTTTCGGACTGCGCGGCCGCATGCTGGATATCCGACTCTCCGAGATTCCGGCCTTTCCGGAAACGGGTGCGTCAATCGTTTTGCTCGTCGGCGAAAAAGTCCCGCAGCTGGTTTTGATCCAGCCGGAAAACCGTCGAACTCACATTGTATCCCGATATGACTCCGGTCCGGATCAGCGACATCTCGATTCCAACGAGCTGTCGCGTCTCCTGCAGGAGTTAGCCGGTCCGTCCGCCACCGAGAAAACAAAGGTTCCCTGTTTGATCTTCGATCCACTCCCTCCGGTCGATATCAGCAAATCCGATCACGGTGAAACCAGCCCGTTTCTGCGACTCTACCGCCTGTTGCGACCGGAATGGTCCGACATCTGGCTCGTTCTCGTCTTTTCGTTCGTGGTCGGCCTGTTGTCACTGACAACGCCGATCGCTGTCGAAACCCTGGTGAATACCGTCGCCTTCGGTCGTCTCCTGCAACCGGTGGTGGTGCTCGCCATTGTCCTGCTGATATTTCTCGGCCTGCAGGGTGCACTCCGCGCGGTGAATACGTATGTCGTCGAAATCATCCAGCGACGTCTGTTCGTACGTGTCTCGGCGGACATGGCCGATCGACTTCCGCGTATTCGTTATGTCCTGACAGAACATCATTCCATGCGCGAACTGGTGAATCGATTCTTCGAAGTGGTGACTTTGCAGAAGATCACCGCGCAGTTACTGCTTGATGGCATCGGACTCGTACTGAGCACGGTCATCGGTATGGCGGTTCTCGCGTTCTACCATCCCTGGCTCCTCGGTTTTGACCTGTTCCTGCTCGTCTCGTTTGCGTTTATCATATTTGTGTTGGGTTATGGCGCCGTCGATAGCGCCATTAAGGAATCCAAGAACAAGTACTACATGGCTGCCTGGCTTGAGGATATCGCCGCGGCACCGCTGGCGTTCCGGACTCACGGCGGGCACGATTTCGCACTTAACGAAGTGGATCGCCTTGCATCGAATTATCTGATCGCCCGGCGATCCCATTTCCGAATTCTGATCCGTCAGATCATTTTTGCACTTGGCCTTCAAGCGATCGCCAGCACAGTCCTCCTTGGTCTGGGTGGGTGGCTCGTCATTTCAGGGGAACTGACATTGGGTCAGCTCGTCGCGGCTGAGCTGATCGTAACGGTGATCGTGGGCGCCTTCGCCAAGCTCGGGAAGCATCTCGAAAGCTTTTACGACCTGCTGGCGGCCGTCGATAAACTCGGAATCATCTTCGATCTTGATCTCGATCGCACGGATGGGATTGTGGCACTCGGAACATCCGGGCCGGTCGAAGTAGAATTCCACCAAGCCAGTTATTCGCGACCCGGCGGAATCACGATCCTCAAGGACTCAAACCTGCGACTTGAGCCTGGCACAGTCGCCTGCCTCTGGGGCGGGTCGGGTGAGGGCAAAAGCACGATCCTCGAAATCATCGCCGGTTTCCGTCCGCCGACCGCGGGCCAGGTACGACTGGATGGGTTTCTACCTCAGGAAATTCGTCCGGACATGCTGCAGAAGCGAGTTGCATTAGCACGCCCGGATGAGATTTTTCATGGCACGATTGAAGACAACATCGTGTTACACCGGACGGATATCATCGCCGCGGATGTTCATACGCTGCTGAAGAACATCGGGCTGAATGAAGCGATCCTTTCCCGGGAAGAAGGCTTGCGAACAGTGCTCAAATCCGACGGCGCGCCGCTGACCGAAAACCAGAGCCGACTGGTCAGTCTCGCGCGGGCAATGCTGTCGGGACCCGGATTGCTGCTGCTGGACGGCCTGCTGGACACCCTTGAGGAAGAGGATGCCGCCCAAGTCATCAAATATCTCTCTAAACCGGAACATGGATGGACGCTCGTCATCGCGACAAGCCAGAAACATATTGCCGCCCAGATACCGCGGGTGATCACTGTCTCCGAGTTAGTCGGTAAAAGCGATCCCCACCCCGCAGAAGATTAACACATCCCTGTTTGCACCGAACTTCATCGCCAACAAAGGTCGATCATGCTCTCTCGTGTTGCTTATGACGAACATGCCATGCCATCCCTGCAGCTCGCGCGCTCATCGCGTCTGGTGCGGCGGACCGGCCGTTGGCTGTTTGCGGCGCTTGTACTGGGGTTCATCTTCGTGTCTGTCTCTCCGTGGCAACAGTCGGTGCGAGGAACGGGCGACGTCATTGCGTTTGCGCCGGCTGAACGACAGCAGACTCTCGAGGCACCGATCAAGGGTCGAATCATCTCCCTCGGAGAAGGGATCTTCGAAAATGCTTTCGTTAAGAAAGGGGATATGATCGCGGTTATTTCGGATATTGATTCAGACTATCTTTCCCGATTGGAGTCTTCGCTGAACGCGTCTCAGCAGCAGGTAATTGCCTCAGAAACATTACTGCAGGCGAGCCGCCGCAATCTCGAAGCGGCTTTGACGGTCGTGACTTCCTTCGAAGAACAGCTGAAAACCTATGAGCGGGTGAAGGAACAGATTGTTGCCTCCGCGGAAGCCGCCGTGGAAGCTTCCCGCAGCAAACTGGAAGCGGAACAACAACAGTTGATCGAACATGAAGCTGCGCTCGCACAGATTCAGGCGGATTACGACCGGCAGAAGACGCTATTTGAAGAGAACATTGTCTCGCAACTTAAATACCAGGAAGCCGAGCGAAAACTCAGGGAAGCCGAAGCCAAAGTTGCCAAAGCAAAAGCATACATCAAGGCAGCACAAAGCGACCTCGAAGGAAAGCAGAACGATCGCATCGCCAAGGAGCAGAAAGCACAGATCGACATCGATTACGCCAAGGCCTCTTTACGAAAAGCGAACGCTGACGTCGCCAAGGCAGAGAGCGAGGTCGCTAAAGCGGAGAGCGAAGTGCGCAAGATCGAGAAAGATTTGCTGGACGGCGAAACGAAACTGGCACGCCAGCAGAATCAGGAGGTGCGTGCGCCATTCGATGGCTTTGTAACGCAGATCACACCGAACCAGGCGAGTCAGATCCTGAAGGAAGGTGACCCCATCTGTGTCATCGTGCCCGAGACCTCGGATCGCGCCGTGCAGATTTGGCTCGATGGAAACGACGCTCCCCTGGTGGAGCCGGGGCGACATGTTCGTTTGCAGTTCGAAGGCTGGCCCGCCGTGCAGTTCGCCGGCTGGCCCTCGGTGGCTGTCGGTACGTTCGGTGGCGAGGTCGTATCGGTCGATGCAACCGATAATGGCATGGGCATGTTTCGCGTGTTGGTACGGCCTGACCCATCAGATAACCCCTGGCCGAAAGATCGCTTCCTGCGGCAGGGTGTTCGCGCGAACGGCTGGGTGATTCTGGAGAACGTTCCGCTCTGGTACGAAATCTGGCGGAACATGAACGGCTTCCCCCCGGTGGTCTCGATGGAAGAACCTAAGGAGAAACAGCCCAAGGTTCCGAAGCTTCCGAAGCCCTAGCCTACGTCGGCAAATCTCTGCATGCCCTCGCTGCATAACTTTGCACGTGGATCCGCTGCATGCGTTGCGATTGATCAGTGCGACAGGAGATCACTGCGCGTTGTGAAATATCCCTAACCGAGGTGTCGGATCGACCTGATAGCCGACCCTGCCAGTCCCGTGAGAATTGCAGGCGCTGGAAGGGGATGTCGTCACTGACGGCTGGCAGAGCGAGGAAGTCAAAGAGGCGCTCGATTTGTGCCTCGCCTGCAAAGGGTGTAAGGGAGACTGTCCCGTCAATGTCGATATGGCGACGTTCAAATCGGAATTCCTTTCGCGTTACTACGAGAAGAAATGGCGACCGCGCGAAGCCTGGGCCATGGGACTCATCGACGTCTGGGCACGAATCGCCTCAGCATCTGCGACGGTGCACTGATCCGGAGACAGGGCTTGCTTTGATCGATCCGGATGCCACGTCTCTTCCGGCGCGCGGGTCGAACGATCAAATGAGAGAAGCCAGTATCAGCGATACATCTATCGACCATTTTCGTTGTTCCGGTCGGCAGCCTGCTGGCCCAAGGCTGTCAGCCGGTTGAACCAGGGGGAAGTTGTTCCCTGCTGAATCTCGTAACCGCGCTGATGCTCGGTGGCCGCCTGATCGGCTGTCGGCAACAGGCGGTTCACCAGTTCCATCACGCCAATACTGATACTGGGAAACAGACGATGAAGCCGTGAGGCAATTTGCGCCGGTAACCCTACGATCACCACCCGCGCCCGTCGTTTGATCCCGGCGGTAATCTGCCGAGCGGCGCGTTCACCTTTGACAGAGAGTAGGGGGAGGCTTGCTCCGAGCGAGAACCACGTATACTCCCGCTCAGCGTTGCCACCGAACTCCGCATTCAGATGCGAGCCGATTCTCATGACTCCAGGGATGACGGTCGTGACGTGGATTCCTTTAGGAGCGAGTTCGGCCGTGATACTTTCGGAAAAACCGACCGCGGCGGATTTGGCGCAGTTGTACGGCATCAGGTGGGGAACACTGACGACACCGCCAATCGACGTGATGTTGATGATCTGCCCACTGCCGCGTCGCAGCATCTGGGAGAGAACCGCGAGTGTCGAATTCACCACTCCCCAGAACATGACATCCATCGCACGTTCGATGTCCTCGCGGGTTACCGCCGACAGAGGTTCAACCATAATGATACCGGCATTGTTGATGAGGATATCGACCTGGCCGAAATGCTCTGTCGCAGTTTCGACCAGCTCATGCATTTTGGCGGGATCGCTGACGTCCCCCGCGAAGGTCGTCACCGGCGTTCCATATTGCTGCAAGTCCTGCCTGGCCCGCTCCAGTTCCTGAGCGTCGCGGGCGCAAAGTAAGATTCCGGCCGCTCCCTCCCGGGCGAATTCACGCGCCAGGAGTAAACCGAGCCCCCGCGATCCGCCCGTGATCACGACCGTTCGACCTTGCAGTCTCTGCTCGCGAAGTTTGCGTAAACCGTACCAGAGTAGTCCCCCGGCACCGGCGGCCATCAGTATATTCCGTGTCGTACTACTCTGGTTGCGTTCGTGTAGCATCGTTTCCATCCTTGTGCAGGCGTAGCCGGGCTTCAATCAACAGGGCGTCATCAATTAAGGCTTCAACACCACCTTGATGCATTCCCCCTTCTGTTCATTGAAGAGCTTGTAGGCGTCCGGAGCTTCCGTCAGGGGAACGCGGTGCGTAATCAGGTACGACGGATCGAATGCAGCGCTCCCGTTGCCATTACCTGTGATGCGATCGAGCAGAGGTTGCATGTATCGATGCACGTGTGTCTGGCCCATGGCAAACTTGAGCCCTTTCCCGAACGCGGCTCCCATCGGGACCTTGTCGAGAAAGCCACCGTACACGCCCGGGATAGAAACAGTTCCTCCCTTTCGACAAGAGTAGATCGCTTGGCGAAGAGCATGCAGACGGTCAGTCGTCATGTACATCGACTGCTTCACTTTGTCGTATATGGCATCAACCGACGTTCCATGTGCCTCCAACCCGACGGCGTCGATACACCGATCCGGCCCGAAGCCACCGGTCATCATGGCGAGTTCTTCAGCGACATCGACCTCCGCGAAGTTCAATGTCTCGGCATTGCCATACTTCCGCGCCATCTCGAGGCGTTCGGGAATCTGATCGATGGCGATTACCCGCTCTGCACCAAACCACCAGGCGCTTTGGATAGCGAATTGCCCCACCGGGCCACATCCCCAGACAGCCACCGTATCCCCTTCTTCGATGCCGCAGTTTTCCGCCGCCATGTAGCCGGTCGGAAGAATATCGGACAGGAAGAGAACCTGTTCGTCGCTGAGATCGTCGTCGACTTTACACGGACCGACGTCCGCATAAGGAACGCGTACATATTCCGCCTGGCCGCCCGCGTATCCGCCCAGCATGTGGGAATACCCGAAGAGACCGGAGCCCGAGTGACCGTAAAGTTTCTCAGCGATCTCCGCGTTCGGATTTGAATTATCGCACAACGACCAGAGCTTCCGATCGCAGAAGAAGCAGTTTCCGCAGGCGATCGTAAAGGGAACGACCACCCGATCGCCGACTTCGAGATTCCTGACCTCGGAGCCAACTTCAACCACTTCACCCATGAATTCGTGACCGAGGATGTCCCCCGACTGCATGGTGGGAATCATGCCGTTGTACAGGTGCAGGTCGCTGCCGCAAATGGCCGTCGATGTTACCCGGACGATCGCGTCCCGCGGGTTCAGAATTCTTGGATCAGGAACGTCCTGCACCTGCACATCCTGCTTGCCTTCCCAGCATACCGCTTTCATTTCTCGACTCCCGTTTTCGCTTCCAATTCATGTTATTGATGCCGTGGTTGATGCGACGACGCTTTCTTCAGCGACCCTGCGGCTGTCCGGTGACGGTCGGGGCCTCCCCCGCTTCGAGCACACTCTTGAATCGAGCGAGATCTTCGTGCAATTGCTGTTTAAGCCCCATGCCGAAGAGCCAAGCCAGCCCCGTAGTGACACGACCACCCGGTGGGTTGTATTTCAGGGAAACGCGTACGGTGGTACCGCGTCCATTACCGGCTGATTTGAAATGCACACTCCCCGCTGTGTCGACCTGACTTCCGGGAAGGGACCGCCAGGAGATCATCTCTCCTTCTTTCTTTTCAATGATCTCCGCGTCCCATTCCACCCTCTGATCGAAGGGGCCTTTGGCGATCCAGTGAGAGCGATCCCCCTCCTGCTGTTCGACTCGATCCAAATGCTGCATCACGCTGGGAAGGTTTTCGAGGTTCTGCCAGAAGTCGAACAATTCATCCGCGCTGCGATTCACCGTTACAGCTTCGTCGACTCGGGTACCCGTGCGTGACGGGATCACCGTGCCCGCGGCATGCTCTTCCGAAGTATCGATTCCCAGCATGTCGTAAGTATGACAGTGACCGGTCCAACCACGATACAAGAGCCCTCCTCCAGCGAGGGTCAGAAGCAATCCGCTCAATCGGCCTTTCATCAATCCCGCAGCGACGAGAGCAGCTCCGCCCCAGGTGGATAGCTGTTGTTCTCCCCGACTGATATTCCGGGACAGGGGGCATTCGCCTTTCTGCTCGGCACACTGCTGCGAGCCGGTAGATGCGTACTCTGCTGTTGTTGTATTCATAACTCTTCCTTTAGCTGTGTATCTGAAAACGCCACGAGGCTTTTCGAGCCTGTTCTTCGATGACTCTGAAGGGAACGCAGACCTATTCGTCAGCGACTTCGATTTTTCCAAAGGCAACGCGATCACCGGCGTCTCCGCTGGGCTGCGTGAATTGATCCTCTCCCTGATGGATCATCAATGCCCGACCGACGATCGAATGCTCCCCCTCTAAGCAAATGACCGAGTCCGTCATGTCGATGGTCGCCACCCCGTCTTCATTCGCTTCGATATTTCCGAGGTCACCGATATGGCGTTCTTCATCGGATGGACGGCCGTGCGGCTCATCGGTAGGATTAAAATGCCCACCGGCCGATTTTCCGGTTTCCTTATCCGAGAGGTCTCCCTTTTCGTGCACATGGAAACCATGCTTGCCGGGGGTGAGCCCCGTGACCTTACCCGTCACGCGTACTTCGTCGCCCATATCGACGAATTTGACCGAACCAGTCACTCCGCTTTCCCCGATCGCCACCAGTTCCGCGACAGCGGTCACCGATTCGGATTCCTCTGCATCATCGTTGACCGCCACCACATCGTCGGTTGGGGCATTGTCGTCCTCCATCGAGGCGTTCATTTCGGAACTCTGATTACAGGCGATCAGTAACAGTACGAACATACAGAGCGAATAGTAGCGCAACATGAGACCATTCCTTCGTTAACGATTTGTTCAGTCAGCCCACCCATGTGGATTTTGATCGGGGAAGAGTCTGCAAACGATGCGCCATCCCTGCCACGAAGCCTGATAATCGCCCCTCAGCGGGGGACTTCGGGGTGAGAACGTAAAAATGCGGCTGTCCGGCCACGCGTTACCTACATATGGGGCGAAAATCTTACCGTTCGTCTGCAAGCTGGCGGGACAGACTGGTAGCTGCGCGGTCAACATGTCCTCCCTGATGATGCACAAATTATGATTCACCCGAGTTCGCCGAGGGACGTTTTCTTCCGGCAGGCGTTCTACATGTCGACTACGATTCGCACATCGCCCACTCGCCTCAGGACGTTCACGCTGACATCGTGGCGGTGCCGCTGGATCACTAAGTCCAGTTCCGCGTTTCCTACTTTCAATCGCTCAATCGTGAAGCGGGTGATCTCCCGCGGTATTCTCGGGTTACGAAATGTGAGCTTTCCCTGCAGGGCGTCGACGTCCATGCCCCATGTGGCCGCGAGCATCATGAAGACGGCCCCCGCGGCCCAGGCCTGCGGCGAACAGGCTACCGGGTAGTGGGTCGGCCCCGATCGCTCCGTTCGGGGAAATCCACACACCAGTTCCGGGAGTCGATGTCGTCCGATGTACTTACTGAGATCAAAGTGAGACTGCAGGATCATGAGCGCTTCATCGATATGCCCATATTTCGCGAGCCCTTGCGTGATCATCGCATTGTCGTGCGGCCAGACCGATCCATTGTGATAGGCCATCGGATTGTAGCGGGCCTCTCCTTCCGCCAGCGTACGGATCCCCCAGCCTGAAAACATCTGCTTCGACAGCAGATTCCGCGCGATGATCTGAGCATGCTCGGGGCGGGCAATCTCCGAAAACAGGCAGTGACCCGCATTCGATGCGCGAACTTTGCATTGCCGTTTATCGCGATCGAGAGCGAGCGCGTAAGATCCCAGCTCATCGCTCCAGAAGGCAGCCGCAAACTGATCGCGGAGCCGGGTCGCCTTCTCGTGATACTTCTGACTGATATCCATTTTTCCGAGGGCTTCGGCCATCAGCGCCGCCCCGCGATATGCCTGATAGACATAGCCTTGTACTTCGCACAATGCCACATGCGAGTCTGTCAACGTTCCATCGGCATGAAAGACCGAATCATTCGAATCTTTCCATCCCTGGCTCAGAATCCCGTCTTCCGATTTTCGTTCGTATTCAATAAATCCGTCGCCATCCTGATCTCCATAATTTTCGATCCATTCCAGTCCGCGTAAAACATGCGGCCAAAGCAGTTGTAACATCTCCCTGTCCGCCGTGTGACGGTAGTAGGCGCTGGCGAGAACGATAAAGAGCGGAGTCGAATCGACCGAGCCGAAATAATTGCGATAAGGTACTTCGCTCAAGGCCGCCATTTCGCCATACCGGAATTCATGCAGGATCTTACCCGGTTCGGCATCCCGACTCGGATCCAGTTCGCTCGCCTGATTCGCGGCCAGAAACCGGAGCACACCTTTTGCCGGCTCGGGATTCACCCACATGAACATGAGGGCCGCAATTATTCCGTCCCTTCCGAAGGGCGTGCTGAACCAGGGTATCCCCGCATACAGATAAGGACCATGCTGTGTATGCGTCGTCAACATGCGCAGGTCCGCCGCGGACTGGCGGACCCAATCATTGAAGTGTTCATTCGTAGAAGAGACCAGCGTGTTACTCGCGGCTTCGCGCTCGTATTCGCTCGTCGCCTGACCGAGGTGACTGATGAAAGGAGAAGAAGGCGTGGACGCTGCCCCGAACAACGTCGACATCGTGACGACTTTTGCTTCACCGGGATGCAGTTCAATTCGAAAATCTGCGCGCTCGTCATTAATTTCGGTCGCGGGCGGATTAAATAGAATATGGGTATGCCGGGTCTGTTGATCGAGCCCTTCGTATTCGTACTCGACTCCTTCACGTCCTACAATTTCCGGTTCCGCCGCCTTACCTCGAGTCTCGCGGGCGACCCCCCGGACTTCGAAAACATCGACGAAGTCGGCTTTGAATTCGAGCGAAAAATCGAACACCACCGCTTCAGAACCGTAGTTGCGGAACTCGAACTGCGACCAGAATGCGTCTTCACGAAGCAAACTCTGTCGACGGATGTGAATCGTATCCTTGTCGAGTTTTTCTCCATTGGGCAGGATGGCGTCGGGATTCGTCAAGTCGACACTCAACAGCAGGTTGTCGTCCCGTAGACTGGAACCCAGAAGCAAGGGACGCCGATTACAGAAGCGGGTGGTGAGACCGCTCAGACAGCGGCACCCGTAATGATAGACCCCCTCCTCGCCAAGCGCGGAAGCCCCGATATCGCCATAACTGTCAAGAACGGCGAAGGTGTCGGCGTGCTTCAGTACGAATTCGGGTCGGATCGAGATTTCAGGAACCTCTGTTCCCACATCCTGTTCGCATGCAGAGTTACCAGTCACGCGCACCCTTTCTCTTTACTTCAGTACATTTCAATGGATTCCTGCAGCGCCCCGTATGTGTTTACGTACTCTCTCGCCATGCGGGAAATAGTAAACCGAGTTTCGAATTGCTGACGACATTCTTCGCGGGAGATACGATTGAGTTTATGAAATGCGAGAATACACTCATCCGTATTATCACAAACAAAACCGGTGACACCATCCTCGATAATCTCCTCGACGGATCCCTGCCGCATTGCGATGACGGGTGTTCCACAGGCCATCGATTCGATCATCACGAGACCGAACGGCTCGCGCCAGTCGATCGGGAAAAGCAGCGCCGTTGCATTGCCCAGGAAGTCCTGTTTCTCGGCATCACTGACTTCGCCGACAAATTCGACATGGGAAATATCCAGCCGGGACATGATCTCCTTCTCGAGATATTCCTGTTGGTCATCATCGATTTTAGTCGCCACTTTCAATGGCATGCGCACTTCGTTGGCGATACGAATCGCACGATCGATCCCTTTCTCGGGGCAGATGCGTCCCAGGAACGCGAGGTATCCTTCCGGAGTGGGTTGCAGGTGATAAAGATCGCTCGGCAGTCCGTGGTAGATGTTTGCAATCCAGTTCCGCTCTGGGGCGGGCTCACGCTGTGAATAAGAAATGGATATCAATGGCTCATCTGCAAAATGATGAAACAGGTCACGGAATTCCGGACAATCGATGGGAGCATGCCAGGTAGTCACATGAGGCACGTTCGTCATTTGAAGGAAAGGAAGATGCACTGCATCCAGATGAAAATGCATCAGATCGAACTCATCTGCCTGCGCCATCGCGCGGGCACATCCCGAAACGTGAAAGGGAGCCGCGTCGTGCAGATCCGGGGCGGGACGGACAGCTCGTTCACAGATGGGAACCAACCGCGCCGATGTGTGAGAATCACCACTGGCGAAAAGTGTCACGTCATGTCCCTGCTGGACCAACTCCTCCACGAGGTAATATATGACTCGTTCAATACCACCATACCCTTGCGGGGGAATACTTTCCCACGCGGTGGCGATCTGGGCGATGCGCATCCAAAACTCCTTCTACGAGCAGCTTCGTCTCCCCGAACTGGATGCAACCAAATTGTGCAACTCTCATGCCCGTGTTCTTCCACCGCAATTCTCCGTCTGACGCAGCCGGGACCGAAGCCGTAAACTAATGCATTGAAACCGGAATGGCCCTTTCTTACTTACCCATGATCCGAGGCAAACGAGTCTGCTCGCCTGAATGTTCGCAGAGATGACAGCGCGAGCGATCGGCGTTCATCGAACTCGAATGAACAGCAACATTTAAATGCATTCCCTCAGAGCGAAGTCGATTCCTTCGCGGCGAGTTCAGGTAAGGTATATCCCGAGGGCAGCGACAATAACTCAGGAAACGCCCGGTACCACAGCGTCCTCCCCAGCGGGTCTACGGATGTTCTATCAGCCGGAGCGCGAGACCTGAGGGTTGGTAAGCCGACGAGTACATACTTCGCCGGAGCACGGTATGGTATCTGCCCCTGATACCTGCGGGCCTGATTGCGTCCCTCGGCACTCGCCCGGATAAAGCCTGGCATGAGTGTGCTTCCCTCCCCTGCATCTCCCTTCCGTGCATATCCCTTCCGTGCATCATTGATGCCAGCTGATCATGTTTGTAACCAGTTCAAGAAGACAGCAAGAATTCTTCAGGAGATATCATGGCCGAACTTGTGAATCCCGTACTGGCACTGTTCGGCGGACTTCTGCTGGTACTCAGTTTGACTTCAGGTTTAATCAAGAACCGCTGGTTCATCTCCGAACCAACGGTGGCGCTTGCGTTCGGCGTCCTGATTGGCCCCCAGGTCGCAGGATTCGTCAATCATTCCAGCACGCAGGAAGAACTTATTACCTTCCTGGACCATCTTGCGCGGATCACGCTGGTGATTGCGCTACTGGATGTCGCTACCGATCTTCCGCGGGACTATCTATGGCGTCAGCGTCGCGCCCTTACCATCATGATCTTCCTTGTCATGCCGCTCATGTGGTTGACGAGTTCTCTCCTGGCCGGTCTCATTCTCGGTCTACCGCTACTCGTCTGCCTTGCCATTGGGGCGATTGTCACGCCGACGGACCCCGTGATCGCCCACTCCGTCGTCAGTGGCAAGATCGCCCGCAAATCGATCCCCACACGAACTCGAGAACTCATTCTCGCCGAATCGGGTGCGAATGATGCGCTGGCACACCCGATCGTCATGCTTCCTGTTTTGCTCCTGATTCATCCCGACCAGGCATGGAGCGACTGGTTCATCAATATTCTGCTCTGGGACGTCATCGGAGGAGCCGCCCTCGGCGCGCTGGCGGGAGCCCTGGCTGGAAAACTGCTCACGCGCGTCCGGAAGAGTGAAGCGAGTGATGAAGCATCCCTGTTGACCGTCAGCGTCACGCTATCATTGACAATTCTCGGCGCCCTGAAACTCGCCGGCAGTGACGGACTGCTCGCGGCCTTCGCCGCCGGGCTGGTCTACAACCAGTTCGTGGCGAAGGAATTTCAGGAATCCCGCGAACATGTACATGCCGCCTTACGACGATTGTTCGAGTTGCCCGCCTTCATCGTGCTGGGCATCGTCCTGCCCTGGGAGGAATGGTGGTCACGCGGCTGGCCTATCTGGTTGTTCGCCATTGCGGTAGTGCTGTTCCGCCGGCTGCCCGCCGTATTGCTCTTCTGTCGCTGGATCGAGCCTCTTAAGTCACGATCGGAATCGCTGCTCGTGGGGTGGTTCGGACCGATCGGAATCGCGGCCCTGTTATACGCCACCATCGTCTTCAAAAAGACCGGGATGGAAAATGCCTGGATCGTCGGCAGTATGGTGATCATGGTTTCGACCGTCATTCACGGCGTCTCCGCCACACCACTCACCCGCATATTCGGCCGCAACCACAGTCATTCCCCAGCATCCCCAGCGGAAGAAGATGCTTCCCGGGAACCCGCGGAAAACCAGAATCGATAACGTCTGACACGTCATTCTCGCTAAAAAGGATCACTGGCTGGCCGGCGTCACCTTGATTGACGAGTGCAACGTCAACAACTATGGTCGCAGATGACTTCTTCACAGGAACATCACTGATGGAGCCCCGCACTCGAAATCAGTAACAGAATACAGGGACCCATTTTTCATGGCCGACAAGAACACCAAATCAGACAGCCGGTTGTTGCCCGAAGAACCGATTCATCGACTTACGCGACCGCTCACCCGGTTTCTGCACGTGGAAGCCGCCAGCGGTATCGTTCTTCTCCTGTGCGCCATCGTGGCTTTCAGCCTCGCGAACTCGGCGATTTCGAAAGAGTACCTCGCGTTGTGGAAGACTCCTTTCGGCCTTCATATCGGTGATTTTCTGCTCGAGCATCCGCTCAAACACTGGATCAACGACGGCTTGATGGCCATCTTTTTCTTCGTCATCGGGCTGGAGGTCAAACGCGAATTCGTTCTGGGAGAACTGCGCAGTTTTCGAAACGCGCTGTTGCCGATCGTCGCCGCGCTCGGGGGGATGATTGTGCCGGCCGGCCTGTTCCTCGCATTGCAGTTCGGAGAAAGCGGTCAACAGGGCTGGGGGATTCCGATGGCGACCGACATCGCGTTTGTCGTCGGCTGCCTCGCTGTTCTCGATCGGCGCGTCCCCGGCGCGCTTCGCGTCATACTGCTGTCCATCGCCATCGTGGATGATATCGGTGCGATCGCCGTGATCGCGATTGGTTACACCGAGGCACTCCATATTTCCTGGCTGGCTGCCGGAGTTGTCGGGATCCTTTTAATCTTACTGCTTCAACGCGTCGGCGTACGCAGCATAGGAATGTATACCCTGATCGGTGCCGCGATCTGGCTTTGCTTTCATGAATCAGGAATTCATGCCACGATCGCAGGGGTGATTCTCGGAGTAATGACGCCGGCAAACTCTTACTTGGAACGTGGCATGGCGGGCGAACTGAAGCATCGGGCCGATGACCTGTTCCATGGTGGTCCTTGGGACGAAGACCTTCACCGGGCGGAGAAAATCAAAAGCTACCGCCGAATCGCGCGGGAAACTGTCTCCCCCCTGGAATATCTGATTTACGTTCTCCATCCCTGGGTCGCTTTTGTGATCATGCCCCTGTTCGCGCTCGCCAATGCCGGTGTTCCTTTCGAACCCGCTGACACGACTTCATCAGTTGCGATTGCGGTGATGATTGGACTGGTCGTCGGGAAACCGCTGGGTATTCTCGGGGCGAGTTGGCTGGCCCTGACATTGAAACTCGTTTCGTTTCCCACCGGACTGACGTGGCGACATTTGATTGGCGGAAGTTTCCTCGCCGGTATCGGGTTTACGATGGCGCTCTTCATCGCGGAACTCGCGTTCCGCGGTCACGATATGTTGTACCCCGCGAAGGTCGGCGTTCTGGTGGGATCGCTGATCTCCGCCATCGTGGGGATCGCCATACTCGCACCCGGTAAATCTCCTACGTCTGAAGAATAATCAAAATTAAAAAGCTTCTCCTTTTCGCAATCTGGCTTAAAATTCAGTGATCTACCTTTCGTGAAAAGGGAGAACCTATGTATGCTTTAGGATTCCATCTCGGTTTGAATATCGGGGATTGCCGGGGAGCGCGAATAGCAAACCGATACGTGAGCGCAAAAAAAATCGGCATCGACCTATGTGAACATTCATGTCCATCTGGGCCGCGACGCTCTCGCAGGATACTGGCAAAAAGATGCCACTGTTTCTCGATTCAATCTGAAGACTTGTTTTTCAAGTACATTTACGTACATCTTGGGTCGCCGTTTTCGACGGATCGTAGCGGGCTTAGTGATGAGAATGCTGGTCCTCTGTGGCGAAGAAAAAATCTAAAGCGGATACAGCGGGTAAAAACCCCGAACAAAAACCTGCCGCTCAGGCTTCGCCGAAAACTTCCGATTCCCCTCACCCGGAAAAATTCACCATCGTGGGTATCGGTGCTTCCGCAGGTGGTTTGGCGGCGCTTAAAACCTTCTTTGCCTATGTACCGAAAGATTCCGGTGTCGCGTATGTGATCGTCGTGCATTTGTCGCCTGACCATAAAAGTCATCTGGCCGAATTGCTCCAGCCCCTTATCCACATGCCCGTGCAACAGGTGACGGAAAGCATCCGATTAGAGCCGGACCACGTTTATGTCATTCCGCCCAATGCAAATCTGGACACCATCGATACGCATTTGCGGTTAAGCGAGTTGGAGGAACTGCGGCAGGAGCGAGCTCCGATTGATCATTTCTTTCGGACTCTGGCGCAAATGCACGATGGTCACGCCATCGGCGTGATCCTCACCGGTACTGGTTCGGACGGCACTCTGGGTATCAAGGAAATCAAGGAAAAAGGTGGCTCCTGTCTTGTGCAGGATCCGACTGAGGCGGAATACGACGGGATGCCACAAAGCGCCATTGCGACAGGCATGATCGACCTGATTCTGCCTTTAGCGGAAATACCCCAGGCGATTTTGCGCATCGCGAGCACGCGCCCCCGACTCCCGGCGATTGTGGATGAGGACCAAACCGGCAGCGAAGCGGGCCGACTCTTGCAGAAGGTATTCGCGCATTTACGATCGTGTACGGGTCGCGATTTCACCAGCTACAAGCGCGCCACGATGATCCGCCGCATTGAGCGACGCATGCAGTTGCGGCAGATCGAAGAGCTGGATGATTACCTGGATCTGCTCCGCAGGGAACCGGATGAGATTCGCATTCTCGGAGATGATCTGCTGATTACGGTGACCAGCTTTTTCCGCGATCCGGCGGTGTTCCAAAAGCTGGAAGCCGAGGTCATTCCTCAGCTTTTCGACGAGAAGCGCGATGGAGGTCCGATCCGCGTGTGGAGCGTGGGCTGCGCGACGGGGGAAGAAGCGTTTTCATTGGCCATGCTGCTGATGGAGGAAGCAAATCGACGGGAAATCTCCTCGCCGATCCAGGTATTTGCGAGCGATCTCCACGAACGCTCACTCAAAAAAGCACGCGAGGGATTTTATCCCGGTGAAATCGCGTCGGATGTGTCGCCGGAGCGATTGAAACAATTCTTCGTGAAGGAGAAGGATGGCTATCGTATCCGCAAGGAACTTCGGGAGATCGTGATCTTCGCGCCTCATAACCTGCTGCGTGATCCACCTTTTTCACGATTGGACCTCATTTCCTGCCGTAACGTACTGATTTATATTCAGAGGAAAGTCCAGCGGGACATCATCGAACTGTTCCATTACGCGCTCCGATCGGAAGGCTTTCTCGTTTTGGGCACCTCCGAAACAATCGATACCACGGATCTGTTTCGGATGGACGACAAGAAATGCTGCATCTATCGCAAAAGGACTGTGCCCGCGCCCGAGCCGCGACTTCCGGTATTTCCGCTCACCCATACACGAATGCTGTCCGACCCCCGGCAAGAGGAACGGTCGTCCGCGCCAATTTTTTATGGAGCCCTGCATTTGCGGATGGTGGAACAATACGCCCCGCCGAGTGCGCTGGTGAGTCCGGACGACAAGATCGTGCATCTTTCCGAACACGCAGGCCGGTATTTGTTGAACCCCGGAGGTGAACCAACCGTCAATA
This sequence comes from Planctomyces sp., assembly GCA_002702685.1. Classification (GTDB taxonomy): domain Bacteria; phylum Planctomycetota; class Planctomycetia; order Planctomycetales; family Planctomycetaceae; genus Polystyrenella. The sequence continues at coordinate 1,845 of PABD01000234.1, read as the reverse complement.
TTTTGAAACTGGCGAGAAATGAATTACAGATTGAACTTCGGGCCGCGCTGCATGCGGCGCGCAGTCAGGAAGTACCGATCGACTCGAAACCGATTCGCGTTCAGTTGAATGGTGCCCCCTGTATGATCGTCCTGCACGTGCGGCCCAGTCTGGAGAAAAACCAGAAGGGATTCGCCCTGATCATCTTCGAGGAGCGGAAAATTTCCGAGGCGTCTCCCGATCGTGATCCCGCTTCCCAAATTGAAGACCAGACATTTCCCGAAGGAGAGATCACCGCCGGCCTGGTGCGGGTACTCGAAGCGGAGCTCGAACAGACGCGTCAGCATCTGCAGGCGATCATTGAAGAATGCGAGACCAGCCAGGAGGAAATGAAAGCCGCGAACGAGGAAATGCAGTCGACGAACGAAGAACTCCGCTCTACTTTCGAAGAATTGGAGACGTCCAAGGAAGAATTGCAGAGCATGAATGAGGAGTTGCAGACGGTCAATCAGGAAAACCGTCACAAAGTGGATGAGCTCTCCCAGCTCTCAAGTGATTTGCAGAACCTGCTGGTCGCCACCGACATCGCCACGCTCTTCCTTGACCGCGATCTGCGCATCCTGCGTTTTACCCCCAAAGTCGGCAACCTGTTCAACGTGCGTATGACGGATCGGGGACGGCCCCTTGCCGACCTGACGCACCGGCTCGGTTACGATCAACTGCTCGGGGATGCCCGTCTGATACTGGAGACCCTGGTGCCGATTGATCGCGAGGTTGCGGATAATGAAGGCCACTGGTACCAGACACGTCTGATGCCGTACCGTACCACTGAGGACCGCATTGAGGGGGTGGTCATCACCTTTGTCGATATCAGCCATCGCAAGATGGCGCAAGAGAAGGTCCGACGCAGCGAAATGCAGCTTCAGGCGCTGGTGGAAGCCAGTACGAATGTCATCTACAGGATGAACGCGGACTGGTCTCGAATGGAACGACTGGACGGCCACGGTTTTATCGCCGACCATGATCGCCCCGAAATGCAGTGGCTGGAAAAGTATATTCCTCGACACGAACAAGAGCGCTTACGCCAGGCAATTCAAACGGCGATTGACAACAGGCAACCTTTCGTGTTGGAGCATGAAGTCTGGCGAGTCGATGGCAGCATCGGCTGGATGTACTCGAGGGCCATCCCGATTCTCGATCACGATGGCAATATCATCGAGTGGTTCGGATCGGCCAATGATGTCACTCAAAGTAAACAAACAGCGGATATCCTCCGCCGCGATGCCGAAACATTCGTGAGCCTCGTGGAGGAATCCCCCCTCGGCATTTATACGGTCGATTCCGAGTTCAAAATCCGAAACATCAGTGCCGGCGCAAGGTCAATTTTCGAAAATGTGGATCCGCTGATCGGTCGCGATTTCTCCGAAGCGGTTCGTATCATCTGGCCTGAACCCTGTGCGACGGGCGTCATTCAGGCATTCCAGCATACACTCGAGACCGGCCGACCGTATATATCTCCCGGTGTCACGCTGGAACGCGCCGACACCGGTAACCTCGAATCCTACGAATGGCAGATCATCCGGATCACCCTCGCCGATGGAGAATTCGGCGTTGTTTGCTATTTCTATGAAACGACACAGCTCCAGGAGGCCAGCGCCGCCGTTCGTTTCAGTGAAGCGCGTTATCGGAAGCTGTTCGAATCGATTGATGAAGGCTTTTGCGTCTTCGACATGATTTACGACGACGCTGGTCACCCCGTCGATTATCGTTTTCTGGAAGTCAACCCGGCATTCGAACAACATACGGGTTTGTCGAATGCGGAAGGAAGAAAAATGCGGGAACTGGTTCCTGATCACGAACAGGAGT
>PABD01000233.1 GCA_002702685.1 Planctomyces sp. | reverse complement strand
TCGCCAGCACGCAGCCGAACACCAATGAAATCGCGGACGGTATTTCCACCGCGCTCTTCACCACGCTCGAAGGCCTGGGGGTCGCCATCCCCGCGATGGTCGCCTACAGCCTGATCCAGAACAACGTGCAACGGTATGTGCTGGAAGTCGGCATGATCAGCGAAGGTTTCATGAGCCGCTTCTCGAACATGGGTAAAGCCGCCACCACCGCGGAAAAAGCCTGAACCTGAACCGCGTCTTTTTTACTCGTCTGTTCCCATTCGGACTCTGGCCCGATGCGAATCAAACTTTCCCGTAATACTGTTCGCGAAGTCGACATGACCCCCATGATCGACATCGTCTTTCAATTGATCGCCTTTTTCATGGTGGTCAATAATTTCGAACAGGTGAAAGTCGACGAAAGGATCAAACTGCCGCGCGACCAACTGGCCCGCCCTCGCGAGGAAGTCGCCGTCGATCACGTCGTCCTCAATATCGGGTATGTTCGCGATGACACCGGCGCAATCATCTCCGAACCGCTGGTCTTTTATCTCAGTGCGCAGACGCCCATTCTCGATTTCGGCCCGACATTACAGACTGAAGCGAACGTCCAGAAGCGACTCGGCAAGGAACTGAGTGATGTCACGATCGAAATCCGGGCGGATGGGGACATCGAAACGGGGCAGATCCAGGAAGTCATTCGCATGGCCCAGGATGCCGGTTTCCAGAAATTCACCCTGAAAGCGATTCAGGGAGAACAACAGCGCTGACAGTAATCTGAGTTCGTTTATCTTCCTTTCTCTTCACAGCAAGTCACAGATTCATGCGGTTTCGAACATCACAGTCAACGACGCGTGCCAAGGGTCCTCAAATGACCCCGATGATCGACGTCGTGTTTCAACTGCTGATCTTCTTTCTGCTGACTCTGCGCATCAACGAGCCTGAAGGTGAATTTCAGATCAACATGCCGCTAGATGAAAAGGCCGCCCCGTCGAACGAAATCGCGCTGCCACCGATCAAAGTCCGACTGATCGCCAACGAGGATGGTTCTCTCAATTCCATCGTCTTCGGCGAGCGCAATCTCGGTGGTGGCCCCGATGTCTTCGAACGTCTGAACCAGGTCATCCTGCAAACCGTCGGAGGGAACCAGACGGGAGGCGCCGCGTCGGAGACGGAAGTCGAAATCGACGCAGACTACCAGCTGGACTATTCCTATACCATTCGGGCCGTTTCCGCCTGCACCGGCGCCATTGACCCCGCGACCAACCAACCGGTGCGGTACGTCGACAAGATCAAGTTCACGCCCCCCAAACGCCCCGCAACCGGCACTCCCAAGTTGTAGCATGATCGAGATTCCGAACCTGCCTGAATGGCTCGATCATTTCGTAAGACAGATCCCCGCCGGCAAAGTGATTCCCTATGGCGATGTCGCCCGCCTGCTGGGGGATGTCACCGCCGCCCGGTATGTCGCGCAGTACGCTCTCCAGCATGAACACACCGACGACTGCGGCTGCCACCGACTGATCCGCAAAACGGGCGAACCCGGACAGTATATCACCGGTGACGAACACGAAAAAATCGTGCGTCTGCGGAGCGAAGGCGTTCTCTTCAGGGGCGATGTGGTGAATGTTGACGAGTGCCGCTGGGAACCGGAGCCGAGCGATTACTCGAGCCCGCTCTCGGATTTGCTGTCTTACCAGGACCGGGTCGCGGGACAGGTCAGGGAGTCTTCGCTTACGCGACCGGTTCAGTTCATCGCTGGAGTCGATCTCGCTTATCCGGAACCGGGCATCGGTCAGGCGGCCTGCGCTGTGCTGAATGCAGAGACCCTTGCCGTCGAATTTGAACTGATCCATCGCGACCGGATTCTCTTCCCGTATATTCCACGTTATCTTGCATTTCGCGAATTGCCGTTGTTACTCTCCCTGTGGGACAAGCTGCTGCGAACGGGACCGGAGCCCGATCTGATATTCGTCGATGGCAATGGACTCCTGCACCCGCGTCGCGCCGGGATTGCAACCTGCCTCGGAGTGGAACTCGACAAACCGACGATCGGAATCAGTAAGTCGCTGTTGATCGGCAAGGTGCCGGTAGGAACGGAACACGAACGCCCGGTTCTGTGGCACGACGAACAGATCGCCACCGCCATCACGACCGAGCGGAGCGGGAAACCCTTTTACGTTTCCGTCGGTCACCAGATTACGTTGTCGGAAGCCGTGGCCTGGATGCACCGCGCGTGGCTCCCCCGACAACATCGCCTTCCCGAACCGATTTATCAGGCCGACCGCCTCAGCCGCGTCCCTCCAACGGGATAGTCCAAACCTTTAACCCCCAACAAGACCACGCCTCATGTACCTTGGAATTGAAATCGGCGGCACCAAACTGCAACTCGGTGTCGGTACCGGAGACAAACCGGAGTTCATCGATTTTGTCCGGCTCGATATTGATGCCGATCACGGCGCCGCCGGAATTCGCGAGCAGATTAAAACTGCCGGACGAAAGTTGATCGAAAAGCACAACGTCGTCCGTGTCGGATACGGTTTCGGAGGTCCGATCGATGGCGTCGCCGGGGTTGTCCGTATCAGTCATCAGGTCGAGGGATGGGAACAGTTCCCACTGGCGGACTGGACTCAGCAGGAACTCGGCCGCCCCGCCGTCGTACGGAACGACTGCGACTCAGCCGCGTATGCCGAAAGTTGCTACGGCGCCGGCAAAGACAAAAATCATCTGTTTTTTATCACCTCAGGCACCGGCGTCGGGGGAGGGTTAGTGCTTAATCGACAACTGGTGGGGGCGGATCGTCCCGCGATTGCCGAGATCGGACACCTGCGACCGGGCCTCGACTGCACCGACCCGCATGACACCATCGAATCCCGCGCGAGCGGGCGAGGGATCGAAACCTGGCTCCGCGCACAGCTGCAGCCGGGGGTCGCGCTCGACGATGAGATGGGCGAAGCGCGGACCGAGTTGTTAATGCGTTCCGCCGGCGACTTGCGGCAGGTCACAGGCAAAACGATCGCGGCCGCGGCACTCGAAGGGAATCCACTCGCGATTGCCTCGCTCGAACGCGCGACCAGAGCACTCGGTTGGGCGGTCGCTCAGGTGGTGACGCTCATCGCCCCCGAAGTCATCGTCATCGGCGGTGGCGTCTCCCTGATGGGGGAAGAACTCTTCTTCGAACCGATCCGCCGTTATGCGTCCGAGTATGTCTTCCCGCAACTGCGCCAACAATACGAGATTGTTCCCGCGGCACTCGGAGAAGATGTCGTCGTGCACGGTGCGATCGCACTCGCGGCGAAATCGAACTATTAGATCCTGTCCAGGATAAGTGTGGCGGCTATCGTACCCGAACAGCCCTTGAAAGCAGGAGGCTACGCCGCCAGAACACGCTACGGTTATCTGGAATGCGCTCTAGCAATCGCTTCCTTTACGACAATGGCATTCTTCATCAAGCGCAATAAAAAAACGATCCACAGGATTACCCGTGGATCGCTTTTAACTGATTCGATTGATCGCGTTTCGAGGATCAGCACGCTTTTCGCATTACAGTCCCGGAGTCGGCAGGTTGGTAGATTCCGGTCCAGCACAGCGGATCAGGTGATCGTGGTCGATGTAGACCACTTCGCGAGCGTCGTAGTCCACATTCTCGAACGGGACCGGATAATTCGAGCGTTCGACTTTGGTGTAGTAGACGGTGCACTTGTAGTGGCACTTGTGCATCCGGGCCGGTCCGACCAGAGGATAGAACTTGCAGTCCTCGACCTTGTCGACAATCAGGTCAACTGTCATGCGGACATTGTTCCACTGGGTATCGGACAGGAATGCGAATCCGCCTTCGGGCGAGTTCGGAATTGCCCGAATTACTTCGTCCGGGGTCGGGGGATCGAGACAGACCAGGGGTGCGTCGGCACCGTACACGGGATCGAGCACTTCCACCTTGCCGTAGCGCTCTTCCTCGTAGTAAGTGTCTTCGATCTGCTGGGACCAATACGCACTCACCGGAATGGGAGGAAGCGTTTCCCAGAACAACATGTAATGATGAGTGAGCTGCAGAGCTCCCCCAACCAGCGTACAGCCACTGCTGTAAATGACGATCAGCGAAAGACCCACTGATAAGGTGCATGTTCGCATGATTCTTGAAAACATGGCCATTCTTCTTTCCCCTCCGGGTGCGATCAATCCGTTTTTAAATTTGCCTTGAGGCCATCCTGGATGAAGACCATCCAGTTGAAATTCATTTCCGGGTTCGGCGGTCGCCGGAAGTTCGTTGAGAGACGATCTACCGAATACGTTCCAGCCGTTAACAGTTGTTATCGAACGTTAAACTGCGACATCTTTCGCGATTCTGACGTTTTTGCAGATTATTTCCGTTGTTTTGAATAAATCGGTCTTGTGCCCCTCTTCGGGAGAGTCAAACCGAGCCCAAGCCGTTAAAAAAGGGACAATAAACCCTTCCGCGGGGCCTGTTTACCACCACTCCGCCCGGCAGCAGGCGGCATGACGTTTTCAGATATGAATCGGTTGCCGTCTCCTCAGGAGGGCAGCTGCCAGCAGATGATCCGGCGCCGGATGGCCGACAAAAAAACGCCTCCGGAAGCAATCTTCCGAAGGCGTTTTGGGTATATTCTGCTCTACTGGACCTGGTGATTCTATCAGGATCGGCCTACCAGTTTTTCGGGTTCAGGAACCAGTACCAGCGGTCGGTTTTGGAATCGAAGTCGAGTTTCCAGTATCCATCGTCCCATTCGAGGCTGACTTCACGCCATCCCAGCGGAACCTGCGGATAGGGGTAGAACGGTCCGATGTACGGGAAGGCCGAAGCCGAGTACTCTTTCGGGTACTGAATCGCGGCGTAGTTCGGGTACTGAGCCTGAGCAGGCCATGCGTACTCGGGAAGGTTGCTTCCACCGTAGACGGCTCCCGAAGCAGCCGGAGGCATCTGGCCGTGCGGAGGAGCGATCGGCATCATCGAGGGAGAACCCTGGAAGCTGGCGGGGTTAATCTGTCCCGGTCCAGCCATCGGCATTCCGCCCTGCATCGGCATGCCACCGGGCATACCAGCCTGCATCGGTCCACCGGGACCCATCTGACCCTGCGGTCCGGGCTGTCCGGGCTGTCCGGTCGGCTTCACGCGGAGAGCGTTCTGCACCTGATGCACACCATCGACGTTTGAGGCGACGATGTAAGCCTGACGGGCTTCCTCAGCACTCGCGACGAATCCGCCGAGCTGAGCACGTCCGTCCTGATAGCGGACTTCAATGTCGTAACCGCTCAGACCGCTTTTGCCCAGTTCGCTGGCGATTTTCTGCGCCATTTCCTGGTTGCGGGCGATCGGGTCTTCGCTGCCGGCGACCTGCTGAATCTGACCCCGGTTACCGAGGAAAGCAGGTTTTTTGGTTTCGGCAGTCTGAACCACTTCGAGTTGGTTGTTGATGCTCTGCACGCCTTTGATGCCCTGCAGAACTTTGGTCGCTTTTTCTTTTTCTTTGGCGCTCTGGATTTTTCCAGACAGGGTCGCGACGCCATTCTGATACTGGATTTCCATATTGAAACCCTTCAGTTTGGCTTCACGCAGTGCCTGTCCGATTTCCTCGGCGACCTGCTGGTTGCTCCGGGCGGCAACCGATTGCTGCGGAGCAGCTTGACTGTTCTGGAAACCGAAGTCTCCCGCGGTAGCCGCAGACGGGACTGCCGCCATCATCCCCAGGGTTAAAACCCACTTGTGATACTTGCCCATTAAGAGCTCTCCTCCACCAGATGTTCCCTTAAGGAGCCGAGGACTACTGGCGACTCCCCCAGCGGCTGCTGGTAAATGTTGTTTACTTGTAGACATTGGTAATCCCAGACTCGTCCAGTTGAGCAGGTTAGAGTGCTGAGCAGTCAGTTCACTCTCCGGAGAAAATCTCCAGCGCACGGGAATGACTGATTTCCTGAAAATAATGATCGGACGCAACGTATCGATTAGATAAGAACTTCTGGTTGTTCTGATTGCATTTTAAGTGATTCACCAGCCATCCCCGGCGACCAGTCGGGCGTAAATCATTCCTGAACAGCGACTTCCGCCTATTCGTGTTGATTTTTACATTTGTGGCCAAATCCATACCGCTCAAGCGGGGCCAGGCCCGTTTTCGCCTGAAAACAGCGGATTTACGCTCGTTTTCCCGCCCCCTTGCCGCAAATAGCGATTGCCTGATACTGGTCGATTTAAAGGGGAGTTGTTATGGTATTCGCTTCCTGATAGAAGTCAGTCAGGGTGTACTTTCTTTCAGAAGATCATCCAGCTCAGTTTACAGAGATTGAAAATGGCGCGAAAAACTGCCAGTCGTATGGACAAACGGCGGGAGGCCGAAGCGGCCGAGGCCAAAGGAACTGCCAAAAAAACTCCAAAGAAGAAAACCACCCGTAAAAAGGCCACGCGCAAATCGGCGAAAACCGCCGTGCGCCGTCGGCTGGTCTGGGGTGTCTTCAGTGGTAGCCTGAAAGAGGAAGCACGCTTCCCGTACGACCAGCGCGACGCCGCTGAGGAAAAGCTCGAGCAGCTCCGCAGCCGCAGCGCGAAGAAGATGTACTTCATCCAGCCCATTAAGGAGCCGATCGGCGACGGTGCGACTCCCGTGGTGGCGAAACCACCGCATCCCGAGGACGACGACGATATCAAAGATGACGTCACCAATGACGACTCGGACAACGATGATGACGACATCGACGAGGACAGTGACGAGGGGGACGGCGATGACGATCTCGACCTTGAAGATATGGAAGACCTCGGCGACGACGGCGACGAAGATAGCGATGGCGGTGACGACGACATAAGCGACGATGACGACTGATCCCGGTTGAACCTCGTCCTGAGTCTGTGTCTTCCGGACTGATGCTGTCCGACAATTCATGACCCGCCTGCTCTTTACCGGGAGCCGGCGGGTTTTTTATGGTACGAATAACCGGTCGAGCACTCTTCTCGATCACCTGCTTCTTTCGTGAGGGGGGAACCATGTTCCACGCCGACGCCATCCCGGAACCGGAAGTGATCGACTATCTTCTGCGGCTCTTCGCCGAACGGGGCGACTCGCTCTATGCGGGAGAACCGGTCAGTCAGACCGAGCATGCCCTGCAGGCGGCGACCTTCGCCAAAAACGAAGGCGTCCCCCCGACGCTCATTGCCGCGGCGCTCCTGCATGATGTGGGGCACCTGATGACCACGCTCCCGGAAGACTGCGCCGAACAGGGAATTGATTCCGAACATGAAACGCTCGGCGCGGAATGGCTGGAGCGGTACTTCGGTCCGGAAGTGACCGAGCCCATTCGGCTGCATGTGGCCGCGAAACGATATCGCTGTGCCACCGACCCCGCCTATTACGCTCAGCTTTCGGACGCATCCCGACTGAGCCTGAGACTGCAGGGAGGGCCGTTCACTCCACAAGAAGTTCACGAGTTCAATCAGCATCCGCAAGCGAAAGCCGCGTTGCAGTTACGTCTGTGGGATGAAGCGGCAAAGATTCCCGATCATCCCACTCCTGACCTGGAACATTTTCGACCGTACCTCGAAGAGAGCCTGCGAAAAAGTCGCTCTTAGAATGATCCTTCCTGATCGCCCGTACTCTCCACCCCTATCTACACGCGAGATTGAATCATGATTACCGCATCATCCACGTCACATAAGATTGAACTCGTCGTCTTTGACTGGGCCGGTACGACGGTCGACTTTGGGTGCTTTGCCCCCGTGGCCGCTTTTGTCGCCGCCTTTGCCGATAAAGGGGTGGAGCTTTCCGCCATCGAAGCCCGAGGTCCGATGGGATTGCACAAACGTGATCACATCCGCACGCTGCTCGAAGACGAAGCGATCGCCGAACGCTGGCAGAGTTCAAATGGCTGCGAATGGAGCGAAGCCGACGTCGACGATCTGTATCATCGCTTTACCCCTCTGCAGATCAAGGAAGCCGCCCGCTTCACCGACCTCATTCCGGGCGTGCTGGAAGCGCAGGAGTATCTGCGTACTCACGGCATCAAGCTGGGCTCGACAACCGGTTACCCCCGGGCCGTCATGGAACCGGTGATTAAAGCGGCAACCGAGCAGGGTTATCACCCTGATCATATTATCTGCGCCGATGAAGTTCCCGCCGGCCGCCCTGCCCCGTGGATGATCTTCAGCAACATGCAGGCACTCGACGTCTACCCTCCCTGCCGTGTATTGAAAGTCGGGGATACCGTTCCCGATATCGAAGCGGGCCTGAATGCGGGAACATGGTCGATCGGACTGTGCGACACCGGCAGCGAGGTCGGTCTCACCCGCGATGAATGGGAAGCCCTCACCGACGACGAACAGAAATCACGCCGACAGATCGCCGCGGACAAATTCCGGGCCGTAGGAGCACACCAGGTGATCCCCTCCGTCGCGGACCTGCCGGTGGTGATCGATCTCCTCAATCGAAAACTGCAAGCGGGCGAACGACCGTAAGAGTAGAGAGAAGACAGTATTGGAAATGGGGTGCCACTGCTCAGGCAAGACGGTCACACCCTCGAAGTAACCTCCGCAATCGGGCTTGCTCGTTTCACCGTATCACACCTACCAGCTTTCAACACTTGTGTGTGCCTGCGGTACCCAGATAACTCTTGCGAGATTGTCTGGGCCACCCTTCTACAAAAAGAAACCACGATGGACCCTGATATCCCCTACCTGTTGTTGACTCCCGGTCCCTTGAGCACGACGCGGACCGTGCGTCAGGCGATGTTACATGACTACTCGACATGGGATGTCGACTACAATGCCCAAGTGAATGAACTCCGGCAGCGGCTCATTCGCCTGGCGACGATCGAGTCGGGTGTCGAAGAAACGGGGCATCTCGAGGATTACACTGCCGTCCTCATGCAGGGAAGTGGTACGTTCGCCGTGGAAGCGACGATCGGTTCGGCGGTTCCGCCGACGGGTAAAGTGCTTGTCATCAGCAACGGTAAGTACGGCGCGCGTCTGGCCGAGATCGTGCGGCGGTTGCAGATTCCGCTTGTCGAGTATATTCAACCGGAAGTTTCCCCGCCGGACCTCACCGAACTTCGTGCGAAACTGGAAGCCGATCCCGAAATCACCCACGTGACGATGGTGCATTGCGAAACGACCACCGGCATGTTGAACCCCGCCGCGGAAGTCGGCCGCATCGTGAAAGAGACGGGGCGCGTCTATATCGTCGATGCCATGTCGTCTTTCGCCGGTTACCCGATGAGTATGGAGACCCTGTCCGCCGACTACCTCATCTCCTCGGCCAACAAATGCATTGAAGGGGTTCCCGGTTTCGGCTTTATCATCGCGCGGCGCGATCTGCTGGAACGGACGAAGGGCTGGGCACGCTCGCTCTCATTCGATCTTTACGATCAATGGCAGGAGATGGAAAAGAACCACGGAAAGTTCCGGTATACCTCACCGACGCACGTCGTCCTCGCCTGTCTGCAGGCCCTCCATGAGTTGACCCAGGAAGGGGGGATCGTCGCCCGTCATGCCCGCTACACGGAAAACCAGCGGACGCTCGTCGAGGGGCTGAGAAAAATCGGCCTGCAAACGTTGCTGCCGGATGAATACCAGTCGGTCATCATTACGTCCGTCCTGTATCCTGACAGCGAGAACTTCAGTTTCCCGAATTTCTACGACCGGATGAAATCCAAACGCTTCGTGCTCTACCCCGGCAAAGTGAGCGACGCCGATACCTTCCGCGTAGGCAATATCGGTCACGTCTACCCGGACGATATCCGGTTGCTGGTGAAAACGATCCGGGAGACGCTGGTCGAAATGGGCGTCGACCTCCCAGAAACGGGGGCGTGACCCACAGGTCGGTCGCCCACTGCCTGTACAACATACACCAGACCCCGAACAAAATGGGAAGCTCGAAGCCGCCAGTCAGTTCCTTCCTGCCTGCGTGAGACAGGTCCCCCCTTGGCTCCGCCCTGATCGAGCCTTATACTCGGGCTCTTCTCCATTTGGCGTTCCCGCAAGTTCCTGGCTCAATCAACGAAGCAGGTCGTCGTTGATTCTGAACGGGATTCCGCCATTCCTTTTCCAAGTTTCCTAAACAATTCCCGGTCGCGGAACGTACGTAAAATTGCCCCCCGGTGCGGACAGGTTCCGTTGCGGGCCGTTCTCTGTTCCCATCTGACCGCCCCCCTCTGGAGTTAACCGTGTTCGCGGGACCGATTTTTGCCCGGGAAGCCCGTGTGGCCCCCCGGTCGATCAAACATTTTCTGATTCGCACCGGCTATATCGGCGCGCTCTTCCTGCTGCTCTACACGGCGAGCCAGACGACCTTCGGCTGGCAGGAAGTCCGCAACATCGGCGAGGTCTCCCGCTTCGGCACGCTCGTTTTTCAACTCGTCTCCACGGTGCAGCTTTGCCTCGTGATTTTCTTCGCCCTCCTCTTCTGCGCGAGCAACGTCTCCCAGGAGAAAGATGGTCGCACGCTGCTGCTCCTGCTCATGACCGACATGAAAAGTCGCGAGATGGTGCTGGGGAAACTCTTCTCTGCGCTCCTGATCGTCACCGTGCTCATCGCGGCCTCCGCCCCGGTGCTGTTTCTGATTCAACAACTCGGCGGGGTGACCACCGAACAGATTCTGTGGGTACTGGTCCTTTGCCTTGCTTCCGCCTTCACGGCCGGCAGCTGGTCGACCTTGATTGCCTACTGGCGTGAGAAGACGTTCCAGATACTCGCGATCTCCGTCATGGGAGCGGCGATGTTTATCGGTGCACTCGAGTTCGCCACCAGCCTGCTGGGCCCCACCTCGGCAGTCGGTCAGTTCCTGGCGCTCTTCGATCCCTTCCGCGCCCTGTTCGTGATTCTGGATCCCTTCCACGCTACGGGCGAAGCACACATGAACGCCTTCAAACCGGTGCTGGCACTCGTCGGCCTCGGCGTGGTGCTCAATGTGATCACCTCGTACAAGCTGCGGAAATGGAATCCGAGCCGCTTCGTTTATCTGGCGGCGAAGGAAAAATCGACAGAGATCATTCCCGGACGAACCAAACATCGCCAGGTCTGGGACAACCCGATCATCTGGCGCGAGATCTGTACCCGCGCCTACGGGCGGAAGATCGTGTTCATCAAGATCGTGTACACACTGATCGCACTCTTTGTCGGTTACATCTTTTACATGGCCGCGCTCTATCCCGAGCAGCAGTCACTCATCATGGGGCTGATCTCACTCCCCGGCCTCGCGTTCGTGGGGCTGGCCCTGCTCAGCCTGCTACTCATCAATGCCCAGGCGGTGACCGCGTTCACCAACGAACGGGACGGTTTGACGCTCGAGTTACTGTTGGTGACGGATGTCAGCCCCCGCGAGTTCATCTTCGGCAAGCTGGCCGGCATCTTCTACAACACCAAAGAGCTGATCGTCCTCCCGGTGGTGTTAATCGGGTATCAATACTACCTGCGGGCGCTTAACCTCGAACAGTTCCTGTTCACCTCGATCGGTTTCCTCGTCCTTTCCATCTTCGCCGCCATGCTCGGCCTGCACTGCGGTTTCAGCTACGACCGCACCCGCCAGTCGATCGCCGCGAGCCTGGGAACCATGTTCTTCCTCTTTATCGGCATCTTCATTTTCATGATCCTGCTGGTTGAAGCCCGTGGTTCATTCATCCTGCAGATTCCCAGCTTCCTCGTCTTCATTCTGGCGGGAGGAATTGGCCTGGGTGCGACGCTTACGAACAAAAACCCCTCCATCGCACTCACCATGGCGGCGGGAGTCCTTCCCTTCCTCACCTTCTACGCGATCACCGAATTCCTGCTCTCCGGCACGATGGGGGTCTGCCTGGCGATCGTAGGAGCGTATGGTTTCGCGACGGTGGCGATGGTCATCCCCGCCATCAGCGAATTCGACGTCGCCCTCGGCCGATCGTCGCACGACAAGAGCTGAACCGGGTTCTTTCACACCCGATGCACTTTCGCCGAGATCTTTCACATCTGAGGCAAGGCCGTCGAGATCTTTCACACTGAAGGCGCGGTCGCCGAGATCTTTCACACCGGAGACGCGTTCGCCGAGATCTTTCACATTGCGAATCGCGTTCTGATCGATTAGCGTAAGACGTGCGATCTCCCCGGTGTCGGGGATGTCCGTTGCCCGATTCGCGAGACTGTTGATTACACAACCGGGAGGAAACTGATTACTCGATGAACGAATTTATCGAGTCTGCCGAACTCTGGTACTCCGGCCTGATCGCGATGATGCTCCTCACGCTCGCCTCCGGTTTCTTTTCCGGTTCGGAAACATCCTTCTTCTATCTCTCGCACGACGAAATTCGCACGCTGCGTGTTGGTAAACCCCGCGAACGTCTGGTCGCGGTTCTGCTCAGTAATCCGGACCGACTTCTCACGGCGATTCTTTTCTGGAACCTGGTCATCAACCTGGTTTACTTCGCTGTCAGCATCGTCATCACGCAGCGACTGACGTCCAGCGGCCTGAACGTCGCAGCTGGTCTGTTCAGCGTCTTCAGTCTGTTCGGACTCATTCTGTTCGGCGAGGTCATCCCCAAGAGCATCGCCGTCTTCGCCCGGCGGAAAATCGCCACCACCGCGAGCTGGCCACTCGCGGCCGCCGTGCGAGCGCTCGATCCAATCATTCCGTTTCTTGCCTGGTTGACCCGACTCGTCCGGCGGACCTTCTGGCCCACCATCGACCGGGAACCCGTACTGCGCCCGGAAGATCTGGAGCGCGCGGTCGATGCGTTCCAGCTCTCCGAAGAGATCATCAAGATCGAACATCAGATCCTCCACAACATTCTCGACCTGTCCGAGATCAAGGTCGAAGAAGTAATGCGCCCCCGAGGTACGTACGAAGTCGTGACCGGGCCGCTCAAGATGAATCAATTGAATGAAATCAAACCTCGCGGCGACTTCGTGCTCGTGCAGAACAGTAACCCCAAAGAAGAAGCGGGGCATGTTTTCTCGCTGCACAACTTCACTAAGTTGAGTGGTCGCAAACAGGAGCTGACGTTAGATGATCTCGTCTACGTCCCCTGGTGTGCCGACCTCGCAACCGCGCTTCAGATCCTGCAGCAGAGCTATACGACGGTCGCGGCTGTGGTGAATGAATACGGGGAAACGATCGGGGTGATCACGCAGGAAGATCTGATCGATACCATCGTCATGCCGCAACCTTCCCGCGCCAGACGACTACTGCGCCGCGATCCGATTCTCGAAATCGGACCCGGACGCTATCACGTCGAAGGCATGACGACCCTCCGTCATTTCTGCGCCCGTTTCGAAATTGATTTCCAGGGAACGCAGGATGGTCAGATGACGATCGCCGGAATGATCTCCGAACAACTCGACCGACTCCCCAAGCTGGGAGACCATGTCCCCTGGCAGGGCTTCGATTTCAAAGTGGTCCACGTATCGAAGGTGGGCCAGTACCGATTTCTCGTCACACAACAACCGGTCTCCAGTGATATCACCGACTAACCTCATGACTGATTGACTCGAAGACTCGTTAACGTATTTCCTTTTCACTTCAGACCCACAATCCCATGTCGCTACTTCTGCATCTTACTGTTGCACTTATCATGCTGCTGATCGGGCTGCGGCTGTCGTTCTTCTTCAGCGGCAGTGAAACGGGCTTCTATCGCGCCAGTTTCCTGCGGCTGAACCTCGACGCGCAGTCGGGCGACAGGACCGCGCAGCGATTATTGTGGTTTTCGAATCACCCGAGCCATTTCGTCGCCACGACGCTGATCGGGAACAACATCGCCAACTACCTCACGACCTTCGCCATCGGACATGGGACCAGTCGATTCTCGACATCGCACGGAGACTGGGGGGAAGTCATTGCGACGTTAGCCTTCTCGCCCATCATCTTCATCTTCGGCGAACTCGTCCCCAAGAACCTCTATTACCGATCTCCGCTCACGCTGTTACGTCACAATGCGAGAATGTTCATCTGGTTTTATTACGCCTTCTGGATCGTCAGTCTGCCGCTTATTGGCTTTACCAAGCTGATCGAAAAGTTCTCCCGCGCGGAAAACCGCACGCTCGACTTGTTCCTCGGGCGCACGCGACTGGTGCAGGTGCTGAGTCGCGGGCGGCAGGAAGGTATTCTCTCCGAGATTCAAAGCAATCTGATCAGCGGTTTGATGCAGATCGCCGACCGACCGATCACCTCTTCGATGACGCCACTGGACCGCATCCTAGGCCTGTCCGAAGATGCTTCCCGGGAAGAAATTCTCGCTTACGCGCGCCGCTACGGACTGACGCATGTGCTGCTGCACCATCGTGGTAAACCCCAGGACTGGTACGCCTACGTCCGCGTCGTGGATGTGCTGCTCGAACCGGAAGAACTGCAGGATGTCTTCAACATCATGCCGAATATCGACATCAAAAACACGAAACTACAGGCACTGCTGTTATTGCGTGAAGAGGGAACGGATCACGGGGTCGTCTACGATGGGAAACAGCTGCTGGGCACCATCAACCAGCGTGGACTCACGGCTCAACTCTTCCGTCCCAATCAGACCGGGGCGAAGGCGCTCGTCTCAACGAATTGACGGTGAGCGCTACTCCTCGTCCCGATTCACCGTCTCCGGGGAAAAGGCGGGAAGACAGATCGCGACGTATTCGGCTCCCCCTTCTTCCGGAGTGCTGTAACGGATCCATTCTCCCGGTTCGGTAATGACGGCCTGTCCCGCGCGGATGATGAGCTCGCCCATTTCGGTCGTGACGTTGAGCATGCCGTTGAGCACCAGCGTAATCTCTCGGAACTCGGGTCGTTGCCCCGGCTCTTCCCAACCCTGGGGCGAAACCATCCGGGCAACGGAAATGTCGGACATATCGGTATTCGCGCGACCGACATATTCTTCAATCTGCTTCGGCTTGGTACCGACCGCTTCGATCGTCATGGGGGCACTGATGACTCGTGGCATGTTCTCTCTCCGTGAAGGTTCACTGGTGTCGTTGACAGAAAGCGTAAACGATACAGACGCTGTACAGCGCCTGCAGTGTAGAAGAACTCCGTGAAGGTTTCGAGTGGGTATTCACGGAGAATTCAAAAGGAGAGGTTGGTTGCGGGTGTGGACGTATTACTCGACAACGCCCATCCGCTGCCCCAGTTCTCGCAGCACGTCGATATCCGATGCGGGGCGTTTCGCGTTGTCGGGATGCGTATCGTTGCAGCCCAGCCAACCGCGCAGTTTATGAAACTGGGCGGCGGAATGTTTGTAACCGGCCGAAGGCGCGCGGAAGGTGAAGTAACCGAGGTATTGCAGTTGGTCGTTCAGTTCGTAGAACGCCGGATCACCCTGCTCCCACATCCGGTCGCGTTTGGCAAAGAGATCCGGGGCGAAGGTGCTCAGACCAAGCAGGTAATCGCTGCCATACATCACCATATCGATGGCGAAGTCATTCCCGGTGAAGACGGTGAAGTCAGGACGCTTCTGATCCCGAAGCAATAAACGATCCCACTCCGGTTCACGATGGAACGAAGAATGTTTTGCACCCACGCATTGTCGGATCTCCATCAGCCCCGCGTAGGTCTCGAGATCATAAATCGCACCGAAGGGAGCAAGGTCAGTGGTCAACTCGAACCCGAAGAAGCGATCGCAGGTCGTCGCCAGATCCCGATAAGAATTGAGAATGCCATCGTTGTCCTGTTCGACAAGTCCGAACGACTGGAAAATGACAGGCGTTCCCTGGTGATCCTGAATCTCCTGCATCCGCTGCTTGTAGGTATCGCCATCGAAGGAGGCACCGGTTTGATCTTTGACGAAAGCGCCCGCGACGAATTCCTTGCCACCGAGCAGATCGCGGGTCTCCCGCAGCACACCGAGGCGTGTCTTTTCGTCGATCAGGTTGATGTACCCGGTATCCATATTCACGGCCGGTACTAATCCCGCTTCCACCGTCCGTTTCAGATGCTGCCGGAACGCATCCCAGTCGACCTCCCCACTCTCGAGGAATGGCAACAGAATCGCGGAGTACCCTTTGATCTTGCGCCGCGGTTTAATCATGCCGATAGGATTGACCAGAGTGGAAGTCGGTGTCGTCATAGTTGAATGTTCTTGCTCGAAATTTAAGGGTGTGTGTCTATGGTTGTTGATCAATGCCCGACTGGCGGCGCGAGAACGGGCCTCATTTCCGTTTCTGTTTCGGAACCTCCCAATCGGGAGAGGGCGTGTGAGCTTCCTTGATATAAGACCGAGCCTGCTTGATTAAATCAGGACGCTCGCGGGCCAGATTCTCTTCCTCGCTGATATTCTTCGTGACATTGTAGATTTCGATGTTGTCGCTGTACATCGGCTCGACGATGGCCTTGTAGTCGCCAAACCGGACAGCCTGGCGCGAACCCTGTTCATAGAATTCCCAGTAGAGGTATTCATGCTCGGGTTGATCATCGGCGTTCCCCATCAGGGTCGGGACGAAGCTGAGACCATCGATATCGCTTGGAGCGGTGACTCCCGCCAGTTCCGCCGCCGTCGGCAGGAAGTCGGCAAAGTACCCGATGTAGTCGGACTTCGATCCTGCTTCAATCTTGCCGGGCCAGCGAACCAGCATCGGCACGCGGATACCGCCATCATACAAGGCGCGCTTAATCCCGCGAAGAGGACCATTTGAATCAAAGAAATCCGGATTACGTCCCCCTTCCTTGTGCGGACCATTATCGGATGTGAAGAAGATGATGGTGTTGTCATCGATCCCCAGCTCTTCGAGCCGTTGCATCAACTCGCCCACGTGCTGATCGAGTCGCGCGACCATCGCGGCGAAGCCTTTCTCTCCCGGTGTCCAGTCTCTGTCGGCGTATTGGCCCAGGTCGGGGACTTCCATGCCTTCGTCCCGCGCTTCGTTGTTCGCGTGCGGAATGGTATCGGCCCAGTACAGGAAGAATGGCTCCTTATGGTGATCATCCACGAATTGCATCATCTGATCGAAGATGACATCGTGACTGTATTCAACCTTCTTCGATGCTTTCCCCGCACCCGACTCTTTGGCATCAGGAACGACATTTTTCAGCGGGTATCGCTCTTCATTTTTGATCAGAAACGTCGGGTAGTAGTTATGCGCGTGTCCCTGATCGAGGTAGCCGAAGAACTGATCGAAGCCCTGCCGCGTCGGCAGGCCGGTACTGTCTTCCTGGCCCAGCCCCCATTTACCGAAGAGGCCGCACGTGTATCCCGCCGGCTTGAGAACTTCGGCGACGGTCTCTTCTTCAGGAGGCAGATTGAGGCGTGCGTTGCCGCGGATGTAGCAGTGCCCGGTGTGGAGCCCTGTCATCAGTACGCAGCGTGACGGGGCGCAGACAGTAGACCCTGCGTAGAACTGGGTGAAGAGCATTCCCTCTTTGCCGAGACGGTCGATGTTGGGAGTCTCGATCAACTTCTGACCGTAAATACTGAGGTCACCGTAACCGAGGTCATCCGCCATGATGTAGATGATGTTCGGTTTCTCTGCGGCCGCGAGCGAACTCGTGACGAGCGTCGAACATGTCAGAAGCAGAGTATACAGAAGTGTTCGGGCGATGCGCATGGGTGGAAACTCTCGGGTCGGAGGAACAAGTCGGAGACGTTCTCTCTACCACCTTAAGTGACACCTGCGCACGACGCAATGAAGAAGTGCGTCCGGCTCCCATTCAGCCCTGCGTGCAAGCTGTTTTCAGGCCGCATCCGCCTCCAGCGGCATGTTGCCTACGAGCGTTTCGCCTTCCGCTTCCATCGCCGGCACCGCTTCCGCCCGCAGACGCAGAATGACGGGGACGAAGAGCAGAATGCTGAATGTCGGCACGTGATAGCAGTCGAGCAGCCAGGTGAGGTCTTTACCGATCAATCCCCGGTTCAGCACCAGGTTGACCAGCAGATAAAACCCGCCCGCGAAGACCAGCATTCGCGATGATTTCCGACCGCGCAACATGTGATTGCCTAAGAGGAAAAAGAGCGGCAGCAATCCGACACAATGCTGTCCCCAGGTGATGGGGGAATACAGCAGAATGAGGACGGAACCGAGCGCGTATTCCCACGGCAGACTATCGTCGTCACGATTACTGACGGCGCGGGGAATGCGGGAGAGCAGGAACAACAGCATTCCCCCCATCACGAACCAGGCAATTCGTCCCGCCCAGATCGGCCCCAGATTTAAGAAATCGACATATAGCGGATGATCCATGCGCGCCACATGATCGGCGGGCAAGTGCATCAGAAAGCGCCCGATGGCCGGTTTGAGCGACATGTTCTGCAGCGGCTCGACTCCCAGCACTCCCTGAGACGGATCGGCCGAGCCCATTCCCGTGAAGAGAGTCAGCCCCCAGTAATGCATCGTCTCGATATAAAGCGCAGGGGGCATCCACAGGAGTGGGAGCAGAAAACAGACCACGATGGTGGCGATTGCCGGACGGACAACTTGCCACTGCCGTTTCCAGACAAACCACGCGATGAAGAGCGCCGGAGTACATTTCATCGCGGTCAACAGACCGAGCGTCATTCCGGCTGTTCGATCGGCACCCGCCTGCCAGCGGGTAAAGGCCCACCACGCACCGGCGACGAGCAACAGGTTCACTCCACACTCCGTCATGTCGCGCACCAGAAACCGGGAGGTGAGAAAGGTTGCCGCGGCGGCCAGCCAGAACAGCGAAATCGGCGCGAGGTTCTGTTTTGCTTCCTGAGTCCGCACAATGCGATACAGGGAATGGATCAATAGCGCGAAGCCACCGAAAAAGAGCGGGTAGAGAATCAGCTGAGCCTGATGGGAGGTGACCAGCAGGCAGGGAAGATGCACGACGGCCCAGAACGGCGGATACGGGGTATCGTGTCCGCCGAAATAGAGGAGCTCATCGTGCCAGAGTCGCCGGGCAAATTCGTAGTGCAGTTTGAAGTCACCGCGCTGTTCCACCCACAGCTGCGCGAACGGCACAACACAGGCGATCAAACCGAGCGTGAGCACCACACGCTTCCAATGGACCTGCTGATCGACAACCAGACGCTGCCAGCGCGTCGACCGGGTCATGTCGGGGGAGAGAGAACGGCTCATGGCATCCTTGCTGGCGTCATCAGAAACGCAGTTCTGGAAAGGTCCGCCAGTCCCTGGCGGTGGCTGAATTAATCGCAGCGAACGAAAAGTCTGCCGCCGCCGGATCTTAGCGAAAGAAGACCCGATCGCCTAGAGAATTCGGCCAGGAACACCTGCATCATCCGGTCCACCCTGCCCCGAAATGCTCAAACGCTTGAAGAAAAAAAGGGTCGGCCTGAAATGGGGTGCCTTTCTCACGTGTTCCCTGGTCAAGCGAACTCTGTCTGACATCGGACGTTCGAGAATGCCTTACAGCCAGGCGGAGAGTGATGAGAACGATTTCGCGGTGAGTTTGCGGGCGATGGAGTCGAAATTCGGCAGGAGGACGGTCGCCGGATAGCTGTTTTTGTACTGGCCATCGTGACCGAGATCACAAACAGCCTCGAGCCGTTCGCCATCGGAGGGATGCGAATCAAACCAGGACGTCTGCTTTTCGTAGACCATGTGATTCACGATTTCGAGCAGGTCGGGGGACAGACGGCTCGACCGCTGGCTGACGAGGCGCGGCAGGTTTTCCGGAAATTCATAGGTCGTGCTGCGGGCGCGGGTCGCCTCGCGCAAAATCTCGCTGAGGACCGCTTCGAAACTGAGCTGCAGCATGTTCATCGTCTTCAGCGATTCTTCAAAGACCTCGGGGCCGACGAGTCGGACTTCGTAGCTGTCGGCATCGAACTCGAGCTGGCGCGACAACAGGCAATACAGCGCCTTCGACCAGATCATCAGGAACCAGAACATCACGCGGACGATCCAGGAGAGCACGAGGAAAAACTGTGCCGCGGCTCGCATCAGATACGTGTCCGAGTTCACGAGTTCCTGCAATTCATCATCAAAGGCGTCCCGCTCGAGCACCATCTTGGCGAACCAGTTGTGGATCGCAATGACCATGCTCCGCAAACGCATTCCCCCGCCCTGGCTGAAGTGACCGAGTTCATGCGCGACGATTCCCGCGAACTGGGACAGATTCATCGACGACAACAGTGGCAGACCGATCGTCAACACGAGATCGTTTTCACGGAATCCACGGAGCCCGCGGCGAAAGTGCGCGGAGGCGTTCGGTTCGAGTACGACGTGAATAGATTTGGGAACCGGTGCGTTGACGACGAAGGCGATCGACTGAACGAAGCGAAAGAGCCCCGGAGCCTGATCCGGCTTCAGCGCCCACCGCTTTTTGCGGCTCGACGGGGGCGCCCACAGGGGTTTGAGCATCATGGCGAGGAGACTCGTCACCACCAGAATGGAGCCCAGATAGAGCGACCACGCCATCGCGGCGGGGAGTGTTTCAAACAGCAGATTCGACATCGTCAAGCTGTAGACGCACCAGGCGACCGCCGCCACGACCGAGATATAGATCGCGGGGAGCAACATCATCGTCGTCGCGACGAAGGCGGTCGTGAGGAGATAACGGCGCCCGGGCTTGTTTCGGGGAAACGGTTTTTCGAGCCCCTTGATCAGCGACGTCGAGCCCGGCTTATGGGCGACGCGGACTTTCTTGCGGGGCATCGTCCGGAGTGGCTGGGTGTCGGACGACGAGATCACCTGCGTATCGCCGAGCAGGTCGAAGGCCACCTGCTCTTCGTCCTTCGCGCGGCAGGACTTGCAGACGATACTGCTGGTTTTCTGAATCGTACCCCGGATGAGTAAGACTTTGGAACATTTCTGGCAGCGCGCCCGGACTCCAGCCGGGGGTGCTGCGGTTGTTTTCGCCTGATCGTGTTCTGCCACGTTCCTTGTTCCCATGCTGAGTGGTGCCATTCCAAGGGGGAGATGGT
Source organism: Planctomyces sp. (assembly GCA_002702685.1). Lineage (GTDB taxonomy): Bacteria > Planctomycetota > Planctomycetia > Planctomycetales > Planctomycetaceae > Polystyrenella. Next base: position 22,460 of record PABD01000233.1, on the reverse strand, counting down.
GAAAGTCATCTGTCTTCCGAGGGACTCCCGGTTCCAACCGCGATGAGCTTGTCCCTGAACAGAATGTCCAGAATTGATTGGACGACGTGTGTTGAGCGACGGGCATGATCCCCCGGAGAATACCGGTGTGACCTGCGGTCGTTTCCCCACCTGACGGTCGGCGCGCGAACTCGCAAGGAGAGTCTCCCTGAGGAGGGTCAGGGCAACGTAACTTTCGGGGCGCGACGCGAAACGGAATTCGTGACAGCGAAAGCGAACCGTGAACTTGTGAGATCCGGTTTCTTATAAGACGTGCTCAACGCGCGCCGCATGCGTGAATATTCAACGATGAATATTCACCGAAACCTGGATCAGCTGAAGTGCAAACAGAATAAGGTGATGAAATGAAATTCAGACCGGAAACCGAAAGGGAACCATTCGCTGTAAGTGCAGCTTTGAATAAGCCTTTCTTACTTCAACGGGAATAGCTCGAAGGATTCGGTTTCCACACCTGTTTGCCGGGCGAAAAAAGCCCAGACTATATAACGCAGAAAGTCGGGAAGGTTCACAGTTTTTATTAGCAAATATAAGAAATAAGACGACCCGACTCCGGAAACTGGACGCACGCAACAACTTGCCTCGATGAGAATATTCGTTAACACTTTCAACGAAACAAGAGAGCGTTCGCCACTTAATACAATTGCGAAAATCCTTAATTGTAAATTTCTATATGTCTTCAATGTGATGGAGAACCTTCGTAGAGGCGCTCCTTATGAAAAACCCGTCGATCACGGGGTATTGATCTATTCCCGGGTGAACTCCATTTCAGACGTTGGCCAGCCAGTTTTCGTATATCTGGTCGAGCCCCGCCTCCGCTGGCGTGCCGGTGTGCATTACGACCCGGTACCGAAGTGGTAGTTTTTCACCCTTCTGCATTCTATACGGTTCTTTCAGAAACTCAAAGGGGGAAGGGGAAAGATGTCCGTATTCCCGGGTAAACCAGGGGCAGTCGCCATCGAAGTTTTCGGGATGGTTCATGATGGCGATCCCCTCGACGATGTCCGGATTCCCTTTCCGCTGGCCGTGGTACCCGCACCACTTGGCGGGTTTGCCATAAGTCCCTTTCGCTCCGATCCCACCCTCGGAATTCATGAGTGTACCACCATACATCGGGGCAATATCGGGAGCGCAGCGCAGAGCGAAGAAGGAATGTTTCGCGCGGGCGATCTCGACGTCGTCGGTCGCCGTCACGATCAAGTTCGCGTCGATCGCCCAGCTCCGGTCGTCGAGAATCGTGATTGTAAATTCGCGTTCATCACTGAAGGGCTGCGAATCATTCGGCCCCACCCATTGGCACGCATTCGTGAAGGTAAACGACGTCTCCGTCGGTTCGCCCTTGAGTTCCAGCGAGGTCGATTGAATCTGCCCCTGTTCGACCGGTCCGTCGCTCCAATAGTTCGCGCCGTTGAGCGGATCGCACCCCAGCCATAACCCGCGATGATGGGGGTACGGCTCGGCCGACTCGGTCGTCAGCGGCAGATTGCTCTGCAGGCCATTGAGTGGATAGAAGTAGGGATATTTAAGGTCCGTCCCGGTCCGATAAGCGCCGAGTGAAAGATCGTTCCACCGGAAAATCAGGCGTCCCTTGTTGAGGTACGGCGTCAGATTGGCCGCCTGGGGGACCGGTTCCGGATAATCGGCGGCCCGAGCAGATCGAGGCAAGCTCGTCAAACCGAGGCCGGCGAGCATCGCCGCGGAGGAGGACTGCAGAAAACGACGACGCGACAGGGAAGGATCAACTGGCGACATGAGAGCTTCGATTCCCATCTGGTTGAAGGAGACGTTCGAACGGAAATTCGGTATCTGGAGACGAATAGCGAAACCGGAAATCGACTCATTCGCGCCGGGTGGCGGTTTCGTTACCATGGAAAAAGATCGAACCGGAAGGAACGATGCCCGACCTCAACAATCATCTTCTGATGTCGGGCCGACCTTATTATCTGAACATCTCACCTGACGCAGCACAAGGTTCTTATCGCGATGAATTATCTCTCCTCATGTTTCCGAATTTCGAGTCTGCTGGTCGTCTTGACGATGACCCTGCCCGCCCTCGCGGAAGACCTCCCCCCCGTTTCGGAACTTCCAGTTCAGGAGGAGCTTCCCGATGCCTTCGTCACCATGGACGGCACCCGCATTACTACTCCGGAAGAATGGTACGACGTACGCCGGCCGGAACTCATTAAACTGTTCACTCACTATATGTACGGCTACATGCCGGAAAACGTGAAGGTGAAATTCACGGAAGATGCGGCCCCCGCGGAAGTCATGAACGGTAAAGCGATCGTCAAACAGATCGCGATCTCGTTCCCGGAACTCGAAGCGGAGAACGCACCACAGATTCATCTCGCGCTCTTTCTTCCGAACAAAGCCGAGCAGAAGTTCCCCGTCTTCCTCGCCGTCAACAAATGTGGCAACCATACCGTCATTCCGGATGAAGCGATCCTCACCTTCCCGACGCATAACCTGCATGACTACTGCGAGAAACCGGAGAACGGCGCGCGGGGTTCCAAGCTCGATTACTGGTGCCTCGAATACCTGATCGAGCGCGGTTACGGATTCGCCACCTATCATGTGAATAACGTCGACCCCGATACCCACGACTTCACTGATGGCGTGCATCCTCACTTCAAAGATGTTAAAGGGCCGAAAGAGTCGCGGTGGGGTACGATCTCCGCCTGGGCCTGGGGGCTTCAGCGGTGTGTCGATTATCTGCTCTCCGACGCACAGGTACGCGGCGACTGCATCGCTGTCACCGGCCATTCCCGCAGGGGTAAGACCGCCCTCTGGGCCACGGCGACCGATGAACGCATCGCCCTCTGCATTCCGCATCAGTCGGGGACGGGTGGCATGGCGCTCAGCCGGAACAACGAACAGGAGACGGTTAAGCGAATCAACGAACACTTCCCGCACTGGTTCAACGACACATTCACAAAGTTCAACGACAACGAAACGCAGATTCCGTTCGATCAGCATCTGCTCATCGCCTGCGTCGCTCCCCGCCCGCTGATGGAGACATCGGGACTGAAAGACACCTGGGCGAACTACAACAGTTCGGTCAAAGCAATCCAGGCGGCCGATGCCGTTTACAAATTTCTCGGGGCACCGGGAATCAAAGGGGACCCGATCATCAACGGTGGTCCAGTGACAGAAGAAAACTGCGGCAACCTCGCCCAGTACCGGCTCGACACCCGTCACGTCCTGGAACTCGACTACTGGAAGGGGATCCTCGACTTCGCCGACCTGCAGTTCGGCGAGAAGTTGAAATAGAGGCCTGGAATCACCCGAAAATGATGGACCAGGTGTGCCGGGCCGCGTCCCATTACTCCCTTATCTGTGTCGATTTGTGTTCATCTGTGGTTCCAAACTCAGGAATTCCGCTGCGCTTCCGAGTGGGATCCGGTCGGCTCCTTTTCCTCTACAGGTGGGTCCGGTAAGATCGCGTTGATGACCGAACTCTTCTTCTCCTTCTTCATTTCGCGGGATTAGTGGCTCTCATGTACGATCGTGACCGACTGATTGAACTCTTCAAGGAACGGGCTCTCAAGTTTGGCGACTTTACGCTCGTTTCGGGCAAGAAATCCAATTACTACCTCGACGGTAAGCAGATTACCCTCCACTCTGAAGGGCTGCGTCAGGTCGGTTACGGACTGCTCGAACTTCTGAAAGATGTCGAGTTCGATGCGATCGGCGGAATGTCGATCGGGGCTGACCCGATCGTCGGCGGCGTCCTCACGGTGGCGGCGGAACAGGGACGCTCCCTCTGCGGATTCATGGTTCGCAAAGAAGCCAAAGGCCACGGTACACAGAAGTTCCTCGAAGGACCGGTCGAACCGGGACAGAAAGTGGTCGTGATCGACGACGTCGTCACCACCGGAGGTTCCGCACTGCTCGCCGCACAGCGTTGTCAGGACTTCGGACTGGAAGTCGTCAAGATGGTCGGCATCTGCGATCGCCTCCAGGGTGGTCAGGCGAACTTCGAAGCAGAAGGACTCTCCTACGACCGACTGCTGACCGTCGAAGACCTTGGCGTGACCCCACTCAAGGATTAAGGGACCCGACGGCTGACTTTTCCTGTAGAAAGTGACAGCATGCCCGATCTGATCATCGGTTGTGGTTACCTCGGAACGCGTGTCGCAGCGCGGTGGCGTGAACAGAACCGCGATATCCACGTACTCACCCGAAGCCCACAGCGAGCGGCCGACTTCCGCAATCAGGGGATGACCCCAATCCTGGGCGATGTCACCGACCCGGTGTCCCTCGATGCCCTTGCCGATAAAGAGTACAACTCCGTTCTTTATGCTGTCGGTTACGATCGCTCCGCGGCGCCTTCCAAACGGGAAGTCTACCGCGATGGACTCGCGCACGTGCTGGAGCGAATCACTTCCCGCTGCCGCCGTTTCTTTTATATCTCGAGTACGTCGGTTTACGGCGTGAGTGACGGTTCGTGGGTCGACGAGCAATCCCCGACCGAGCCGACCACGGAATCGGGGGAAATCTGTCTGGCGGCGGAAGAACTCGTTCGCGACACCTTCCATGGTCGCTCGGCAAGTTGGTCGATTCTCCGTCTCGCCGGTATTTATGGCCCCAACCGGCTACTGCGCAAAGTTGATATGCTGCGGGACAACTCTCCCCTTCCCGGCAATCCCGATGCCTGGTTGAACCTCGTGCATGTCGACGATGCCGCCCGGGTGGTGCTGGCAGCGGAGCAGCTCGCCGCCCCCGCACCGCTGTATCTCGTCGCGGATGACGAATCCCCGACTCGTGAAGCGTATTACCGGGAACTCGCCCGACTGGTTGGCGCTCCGGAGCCTCAGTTCGATGAAGCGGCCCCGGCAAAACGCACCAGCGGCCTCAATAAACGGTGCCGGAATGACTTTGTGAAGAAATCGCTCGGCTTTCAGTTTGAATACCCCACTTTCCGGACCGGCTTACCCGCCGCCATGCGGGAGACAGAGGGTCTTTCCTGAGGCAGTCCGTGAAGCCATCCTGTTAAATGCATCTTGCAGATCCGGCGGTGAACCGGTAAACCAGAATCACATCCCGTTCTTATTCTTCGTTTCCGATAGCCGTCGTTCGCTGCTGAACGGGCGGTACCTGAACCCGCTGTTGATTGAATTCATGTCGAGCGACACCTCTTCCGATACCGCCAAAAAAGATGATCTCCCCCCTCCGCTCCAGTTCAACTTCTGGTGGTGGCTGCTATATGTAACCAGCAATGTCTTCAGCACCCTCTGGTTCCGGTTGCGCGGCTACCACCAGGAACGGTTGCCCAAAGAAGGGGGAGCGCTGCTCCTGCTAAATCATCAGAGTCATCTCGACCCGGCGCTGGTGGGTACAGTCATGAATCGTCCGATCAGCTTCGTCGCGCGCGATACGCTGTTCAACGTTCCCTTTATCGGTTTCTGGCTGCGTCATTGTTATGTCATGCCGATTCGCCGCGACGCTGCCACGAGCAGTACCATCCGCGAGGCCGTCCGACGACTCGAACACGGTTTCTTCGTCGGCCTCTTTCCCGAAGGAACACGAACTTCCGATGGCAAGGTCGCCCGGTTCAAACCCGGATTTGTTGCGATTCTCAAACGAGCCCGCGTGCCGATTATTCCCGTCGGCATTGGCGGCTCTTTTGAAGCCATGCCGCGCGGTTCCTGGTTCATTCGCCCCAAACGATGTTGTGTCGTCTTCGGGGAGCCGATCCCGGTCGAAGAGATCGAGGCCCATTTCAACAGCGATCAATCTGACAGCGACTTCGTGGAATTCCTGCGCGAGCGGGTCATCGCGTGTCAGCAGGAGGCCGACGCTCGCCGACTTGGAACGTATACTGCTGCTTCCGCCGCTGCAAAAAACTGATTACAATCTGCACTTCCAACACCCCACTCTTTCCATCTGCTTGCGGGCCTCGTCCCCGCAGGCTTTCATCCTGCTTCCGAGAGAAATTACATGGACTGGATCATTCCGCTGATTGCCCTGACCGCGATGGAAATTGTGCTGGGGATCGACAACGTCGTCTTCATTGCCATTCTATGCGGGCGACTTCCGGAGAAACAACGTAACAAAGCACGAATCATCGGCCTGGGGCTGGCGCTCGGTATGCGCGTGGTGTTGCTCTTAAGCGTCAAGTGGATCATGGGTTTGACCGCACCCCTGTTTACGCTCGATTTCCTGAATTCGCTGCCCATGCCGGATGGGTATATGACGGAAGAAATCCTCGAGATCTCGTGGAGGGATATCATTCTGCTCGCCGGCGGTCTGTTCCTCATCGGGAACGCCGTGAAGGAACTGCATCACAAGATGGAGGACACCTCCGACGAGGTTGACGAACCCGAGGTCGCCAGTTTCGGCAGCGTGCTCGTTCAGATCGCGCTGCTGGACGTTATCTTCTCGCTCGACTCGGTGATCACTGCAGTCGGTATGGCGGAAGACATCTGGGTGATGGTCGTTGCGGTGGTGATTGCGATCATCGTGATGATGGTCTTTTCCGGGACGATCAGCCGCTTCATCGAGCGACACGCGACACTCAAAGTGCTGGCCCTGGCCTTCCTGATCCTGATCGGCGTGATGTTGATCGCCGAAGGAATGGGAACCCACATCAACAAAGGTTACATCTACTTCGCGATGGCGTTCGCTCTCGTGATCGAGATAATCAACCTCCGTGTCCGCCCCGTCGCCCAGCGGTTGGGAATCAACAAGAAGAAACTGAAACAGGACTCCTGAGTCGTTTCGCAAATTATGTTGGCATAAACAAATGCCACGTTTACCAGAACTTCTAAGTCGATCCCAATAAAAAACGCGGCCCGTCGAGTCTGCTCACTCGGCGGGGCGCGTTGTCGTTTCCAGTATTCAGGTCAGCGGTAGATTCGCTGTCTGATGGCGTCAGATCACCCCGATCGTGTCGTCGGTGAACGTGACATTGTCGAATTCGGTATACGCGTTGTATGCCGCGATCCCTGCCTGGCCGGTGGTCACCAGTCCGTCGAAGGCATGACTGACGATCTCTTCGCCATTCACCGAGAGAACCGCCACGGATCCGTTGACGCTGAGTTCAACGTCATAGAAGTCATCGATATTGATGAATTTCCCTTCGTCGTCCCAGTCAATCTGAGCAAGTCGATTGCCCCAATGTCCCTGGTAGTGACCGATGACCCACTCCTTCTGGCCGGCGAATGTACCCGCATATTTGAAGTCGGTGGGACTTTTGTAGTCAAAGATCAGGAAACCATCGCGCCAGCCGCCGGTCGATTGATTGAACCGCATGTCGGCGCTGAGGGTGTAGGCATCGGGCAGAGCCAGCGCCGAATCGGTCAATTGCAGCGCGAGGTCATCGGTCGGGTTGGAATCGGCGGAGAGCACATAGTCACTCCCATTGCCGCTGATATCATCGAAGGACCACGGCGTTCCATCCGGCGTCATCAGGTCATCGGCGACCTGATCATCAAAGTTCTCGAAAAAGCTGTCGAGCGTCGCCGGTGCCGCGCTGACTTCGAAATCATCGAAGATCGTCTTCGAATACTTTGCCGCCACGCCAACCGGGCCGTGGTTTACAGGACTGGCGAAGTTGGTTGAGATGATCAGTTCGTCATTGGCAAACAACTTCACATTCTCGCCATCGACTCGCACCAGGATATCATAGGACTCGCCCGACCGGATTTTGCGACCGACATCGTCCCAGTCCACTTCAGCGATCGGTGCGAAGAAGCTTCCCTGATAGTGACCGACGATCCATTCATTCTGACCGGTGAAGAATCCCGCGTATTTGAAGTCTGTGTCGCTCACATAGTCAAAGACGATGAATCCGTCCTGCCATCCGGTCCCGGTGTGTTCAGTGGTGATCGTCGCGGAGATATCGAACGCCTCCGGCAGGCCGGAAACAGGCACACGTCCGATCACTGCGTGACCATTCACCGAAGAATTGATTTCCAGTTGACCTTCGGGGCCAGCCGTGACCACCGTGACATCACCCGGGTAGTTGAAGTTGAAATCCTCAGCGAAACCGTCGTTGAAGTCCTCGGTGTAGGGGACATAATTCGGTTGTCCAAGGGTAACTTCGGAGGCAATCCGGATCGAGTCGAACAAGGTCTGTGCATTGTAGGCCCCGACACCTGCCGAACCGGTGCTGACGCCGCCGGTAAAGGTTCCACTGGCAACCGCCTCCCCATCGGCTGAGAGCGTTGCGGTATCTCCATCGACGCGGAGATGCAGCAGGTATTCCTGTTCGGAATTGATCTTGCGACCGATGTCATCCAGGTCGACTTCGGCGATGCGGTTGCTCCAGTTCCCCTGGTAATGACCGATCATCCACTGGTTCTGGCCGGTGAACATGCCGGCGTATTTGAAATCATTGTCGTTCTGGTAATCGAAAATCAAAAACCCGTCATTCCAGCGGTTGGCGCCGCTGATGGACGTGACTTCCGTCGCCATTTCAAACGTACCGGGTAGCCCGCCCGGATAATCAAGCAGCGCGGTACTGAGCCCCGTCAGGCCGACATTATTGAGTTCCAGTTGCTGTGATCCGTTGTACTCCACGATGCTGGTCGTCAGTGGATCGCTGAAGACGAGACCCTCCGTTCCCAGCTCTTCAAAAGTGCGGGTGAAGGGTAAGGTGACGGTGTCCTCCAGGCCTTGAATGGTGATCGTGGCCGTCGCGGTCGAGGTGTTTCCATTCTCGTCCATCACTGTATAGGTGAAGGTGTCGATCCCCTGCTCCCCTGCGGCCAGTGACTCGAATGCACCGTTCGGGTAGTAGTCGATGCTCTGCGCGATCACGTCAATAGACCAGTCGTGCAGCGTCGCGGTGCCGGGCGAGGAAGTATACGCATCGTAAATCTCGAGCTGCCAGATTCCATTGGCGAGGTCTCCGTCATAATCGCTCAGATTCCCGATCGGGCGGAAGCTGCCGGTGAACGGAGGAAGCGCGCCGGACGCGGACGATTCATCAATGTCGATCAGCGCTTCATCATTGAAATACGTATTGGTGAAGTTATCACCGAATCCTCCCTGGCTCGTGGTGAGTTGCACCCGTTTGCCGGTCGGACTGATCAATGTCAGGGCGAGTTCGGCAATGACATCGTGGGTGATATCGACATTCACGTTGATATCGCGAATCTTCCCATCGATACCACTGACGGTAATCGGATAGGTTTGCGTTCCGACAGCGGGCACGCTAAAGGGACCGGTCGAGGTGAACCGGGTCTGCACGCCGGTTCCAATCAGGTCCACATACCCAAGCGTGTTTGTGGTATCGATCGACGAAATCCGCAGCGTCTCCGTCTCTTCCGGTTCAGGATCGAAATCATTCGCGAGGAGATCCGGAAGTTCGATCGACTCTTCAGCATCCGTTTCAAAACCGGTTCCCCCATCATTCATACCAACGGGAGCGGAGTTCGAGACGCCCACCATATCGAAGCCAAGGTCTTTCCAGATACCGAGTTCAATGGTGTCGAATGTCCGCGCAGTCAGTCCCGGAGGACGGCTGTGCGACATCATCATTGATTGATACTGCGGATTGTTCGTATCAAGGTGACTGACACTGCTGCCACCACTCCAGGTGGTGGGAGAATAAAGACCGACGAGTTCTCCGCCATTCGCCATCATGGCGTTGTAACCGTTGAAGAACAGGCCATTGTCGGGCGACGTTCCGCCGACGCTGTGTGTCGTCCAGCTGGAATCGAGGATATAGGTGTCAGGGTCGATCAGGCTCATCCCTGTGCTGTCAGCCAGAAATTCATCAAAGGTCGACCATTCCCCTGTGTTACCAAGCGTCGCACTGTTCTTCTTGCTGGAACCGTTCTGATTGATCAGGCTCACAAACCCGAGGGCGTGAGAGAGTTCGTGCATAATGACGCCGGTGAAGTCGTATTCACCCGATTGGAAGTCGTCAGCCAGTTCGAAAGACTTGGCCCAGTTGACCGAAAGGCTGGCGTCGGCAGTCACCCCGTTGAGATCCTGCCCCGTGAGGATTTTGGTCGCCGCGATCAGGTGATTGAAATCACCGGAGCCCCCAAGGTAGTAAGGGCTTCCCGCCGAAGCGAGCGTCGAGGTGCCGGCATTGCTGTAGGAGGAAACCGCGACATCAATGGTACCGGTTTCATCAAAGAAACCTCCGTAAGTCGCTGCAGCCGCTTCAAGCGAATCACGCCGCGCCTGTCCCTGAGAGGCATCTTCAAATCCGATTCCCGAACCAATCGCGCCGGGATAAATAAAATTGAACGAAATCGTCAGCAGGGTGCGGTCTTCCAATCGCTCCACCAGGCGGGGGTTCTGTCGTTGCCGTAGCGAACGACGAGCATTTGAAGAAAGAAAACGACTACGACGGAGCGAGGCAAGCCAGTCGGCGATTCTCATGGGGGATAAGTCCAATCGCGAATGAAAAAGAAGTGAGAAGTTAAAATAGAAATGGTTTCAGAACAATCCGATCGATGATCTCCATCAGCTCTGCTTCAAGATCACAGCCTCGTCATGGTGCGCGTCGACTGAGCGCTTCCGGCATTTGCTGTTTGCAGGAATGAGGCAAGGGTCGCTGAAGAAAGCGGCGCTCGAAAGGGGGCACCGTCGGCGCAGCGCGGCAGTGAGCCGGGAGACGAAGAGCATCGGGAGAGACTGTTTCTGGTGATCGTGAGTCGGTGAAAGGGTGCGCGGTGAGCTGGACTCAGGAAGCGCGCGTGAAATCAGAAGCGGAGGAGCGCGAATGTCTCCCGGAAAATAAAGAATTCGCCGTATGAGCCTGTCTCCGTAGTCACGAACCACCGGACGTCATGCGGCCCGAGGTGAAGTTCGCTGGGGATGTGGAGAAGGGGAAGAACAGGCAACCTGCGAAAACAGCCCTGCCATGTGATTAGAGCAGCACCCCGACAAATCGTCAACCGGGGTTTAATCAAGATTTCACAGCCCAGAAATGACGACGGGCCGAAGAGAATTATCTGTTGACAGTGCCCGGGTGATTACTTCGAGGGCAATTCGAGGCGGCAGCAACCGAAGTCGAGCTGTTGGATTTTCCCCCGGCTGACAGCGGAAACATCGGGGTGCAGTGTGTAATAGACAAAGCGGCCCTGTTTCGACTTTTCGACGAGCCCGGCATGAAACAGCACTTTGAGGTGATGGGAGATGTTCACAATCTCCTGGTCGAGGTGCTCGGCGATGTCGGTCACTGTTTTTTCGCCGTCGCGCAGAAGATCCACAATTCTCACCCGCATGGGTTCCCCCAACGCCTTGAGCTTTTCGGCACACATTTGCGACTGGAGACGATCTTCGGCCACCGACCCACCTGATTTTCTTCCTTGTGACAAACTCGCACGGCCCACAAAAACCGGACCACCGAGTCATAATACTCGTTGCGGGACCTCTCCGCCAGCGGTGAATCGGACATTTCGCCGGTCTGCTCTCTCGCAGTGTAGTTTGTCTTGCATCCGTGCGAGGAATTCCGTTCTCAGGAGAGCGACCAGTGATCGTGGTGACAGATTCGACAGATATCCAGAGCAGATAGTGAGTGATCACTCGTTGATCGCGGTAGTAACTTCGTCACCGTCGCGAATATCTTCATTCCCAAATTTCGAATCTGCAGAGAAGAGTCCGCGCGGATCGAAACAGGTGCCCATCTTCGCATGGTAGCTGGAGGACGCGAGCCTGATCGCGACGCACCTGTCTGAATTTCCCTGCACGAACAGCGCGGGTGTCGTGGGAGATCGGCGTGCAGGCTGACCGGTGATCGAACAGTCCCCGGTCGCCATTCTGCGTCTCAGAGCGCCTCACAAGTCGTTATGTCGTGACGGCACGACAATTGCTTCACCTGACGTCGGTCCTGATCAAGAAACGCACCTCTCCATCATTTTATTCTCTCAGGAGGTCTGTCATGGCGAAACGCATGCAAATGAATGATCAAATCACCGTGGGCCCGCAACCGACTGCCGCAGAAATCGAGTCATTGCCGAAGGACGGTTTTCAATCCGTGATCAACTTTCGAACCGCGGGGGAAGAAGATCAGCCGTTCAGCCCCGAGGAGGAACGTGACCGCGTGGAAGCTGTCGGCATGAATTACCTTCATGTACCCGTATCCATGGACGCGATGGACAGTAGGAAAGTCGATGACTTCCGCGAGAAGTTCAAGGCGATACCCAAACCCCTGTACGCGCATTGCAAAACCGGCAAACGAGCCGGCGCAATGGTGATGATGCACACCGCCAGCGAGCAGGGCATGACCGGCGAAGAGGCTCTTCAAGCGGCTGAAGAAATGGGGTTTGAATGCGATGTGCCCGAACTCAAACAGTTCGTTAAATCGTATGTTGACCAGCACGCGAATACATAATCGCACTCGTCGCACGCTCATCCACTGGTATTCACTTTTGAAAGTTCTGGACCGATGAATTTCCATCAACGTTTTGTTCCGGGGCTCGCGATCGCATCGTATATTGTCGGCGATGACAAGACGGGAGACGCTGTCGTTATTGACCCCTCGCGCGATGTCGAATTCTTCGTCACTTACGCTCGCGAGCATGACCTTCATATTCGTCACATCATTGAGACGCACGTGCATGCCGATTTCGTCAGCGGTTCACGCGAATTGAAAGCCCGTCTCAACGACGAACCGGCGATCCACTGCAGCGGCTACGGGGGTGATGACTGGACCCAACCCTTTGCGGATCAGCACCTCCGCGAAGGAGACGAAATCAAGGTCGGTCAACTTCGGTTCGAATTCCTCCACGTTCCCGGCCACACACCAGAACACATCGCCATCACCCTGTACGATGAATCGCGCAGCAAAGAGACTCCCTGGCTCCTGTTCAGTGGGGACTTTCTCTTTGTCGGCGATGTCGGTCGGCCTGATTTACTGGGCGAGGAACAGAAGAAGGAACTCGCTCACCAGTTGTACGAGTCCGTCTTTCAGCGGTTTTCGAAACTGCCCGACATCACCGAAGTCTTCCCCGCACATGGAGCGGGGTCACTCTGTGGCAAAGCGATCGGCTCGCGTCGATCATCCACCGTGGGATACGAACGTCTTTACAACGGTTCTTTGCAGAGAAAGCCGGAGCAGAAATGGGTAGACGATCTACTCGACGAAATGCCGCTTTCTCCCCCCTACTTCAAGCGGATGAAACGAGTGAACAAAGAGGGTCCGACGATCGTCGGACCCGAGCTTCCCGGCCGGAAACGGTTTTCCGCGAAAGAGGTTCACGAGCGTGTGTGCGATGACTGTCTGATTCTGGATGTTCGCTCGAAAGAAGCCTTCGCCGCCGCGCATATTCCCAATGCAATCAACATCCCGCTCGCACAGAACCTGGCGACATGGGCCGGCTGGGTGCTCCCCTATGATCGACCGACGCTGGTGATCATCGATGACCCCCATGATATGCCGGAACTGACGACGCAGCTTCTGCGAGTCGGTTTCGACGACATCCGCGGTTACCTCGAAGGGGGGATCGGCTCATGGGAGACAGCTGGCTTCGAACTCGAAACGCTTCACACGATGTCAGTCCATCAACTGGACCGGCGCCGCAAGACCGAAAAACAGCTCACGATTCTCGACGTTCGCACCGACAGCGAATGGAACGCCGGTCACATCGACAATGCGCAACACATTCACGGAGGCACCTTACCGGAGCGTTTGGAAGAGGTACCGCAATCCAAACCGATCGCCGTCATTTGCGGTTCCGGCTACCGGGCTTCGATCGCATCGTCCTTCCTGCGAAGATCCGGACGGGAAAATGTGACCAATGTGCTCGGCGGTATGTCGGCTTGGAAAGCGGCCGGGTTACCGACGGTTTAACACACGGACGCTCGGAATCAGTTCGGGAACCGGCCCGGCATCTCCAGTAGTGATTCACGACAGCATTGCCTGGGGATAATCGCCGCAGCAGCATTTTTACTCAAGGCGTTGGCATGCGTTTCCGCCTGAACGCCCCTCTAAATTTTGAAGGTACCCTGGAAAAGGCACTTCATGTCGGAAGCATTTGATCTTGTTGTTCTCGGAAGCGGTCCCGCTGCCTCTCGCGTCGCCACGCGCTGTGCGCGGGCGGACTGGTCTGTGGCGGTCGTCGACCCCAATCCCGTGGGGGGCACATGCGCACTGCATGGCTGCAATCCGAAGAAGGTACTCGTACGCGCCGCCGAGTTGGTCGATCGCGCGCGGATGATGGCGGGCAAGGGAACTCAGCTGGGCGATGCGCGTATCGATTGGCCGGATCTCATCCGGTTCAAGCGTCAGTTCACCGAACCCGTCACCGAAAGCAAACGCGAATCATTCACCGAGCTGGGTATCCAGATTTTTCAGGCGCGACCCCGCTTTCAGGACCGGACCACCCTCGCTCTGGATGGGCAGACGGTCACCGCGAAACAGATCCTGATCGCCACCGGTGCCGCTCCGGTCGAGTTGCCCTTTGACGGCGGCGAGCTCGCCATCACCAGCGACGACTTCATGCAACTGGGAGATCTCCCGGAGCGCGTCGTCTTTGTGGGCGGGGGTTATATTTCGTTCGAGTTCGCGCACGTCGCCGCGCGGGCCGGTGCGGAGGTGACCGTTATCGAAGCACAGGAACCGCTGGCGCCTTTCGATCGCGATCTGGTCAGGCATTTGATCGATCGCTCCCGAGAGATTGGTATCGATATCAAACTGCAAACCGAAGTGAAATCCATCAAGCGAGGCGACGACGGAACCTTTGTGGTGGCGATGTCGAATGAAGAAGGGACGCAACAGGTTGTCACCGACCTGGTGGTCAACGCCGCGGGGCGTGTTCCGAATGTGAACGGGCTCGATCTGGAACAGGGGAATGTCCGCTTCGACAAACGGGGAATTGAAGTTAACGAATACTTCCAGAGCGTTTCGAACCCGGCTGTTTACGCTGCGGGGGATGTGGTCGCCAGCGACCTGCCGGAGCTGACACCCGTCGCCAATTATCAGGGGCGAGCCGTCGCCCGCAACCTGCTGGAAGGGAACGTCGAACGCAATTCGAACCCGGTAATCCCCTCCGCGGTCTTCACCGTCCCCGCGCTCGCCTCCGTCGGCATGACCGAATCCGCGGCCCGAAAAGCGAACCTGAGCTACGAACTCAACGCCGGGGACTGGGCGAAATTCAACTCGATGAAAAAAGTAGGCGAGACCCACGCCCGGTACAAAGTGCTTGTCGACCAAGAGAGCGATAAAATCCTCGGCGCCCATCTGCTCGGCCCGGAATCCCCGGAAGTCATCAACGTCTTCGCCCTCGCCATGCAACACCGCATCCCGGCCAGCACACTGAAGCGAACCCCGTTCGTCTTTCCGACCTTCACTTCCGACATCAGTTCGATGCTGTAGGAGAGAAGCGAGCTATCAGAACTCGGTTCGGAATTTCGTTGATTCAAAGTTTATCGGCTTGCCAGGTTTGACCTCGCCCAGATCAATGGGATCTTTCGGTCCTTTGCCTTCGAACATCTCGGGAGAGATCTGGAAATCGTGCTCGACTTCGACTGATTGGAAGTTATAGCTCCTGATGATGTCCAGTTCTTCAGCACGGTACATCTCCTGATCAGTGACGACCAACCGACCGTAGTAATGCCCGGGCTTCAGATTAGGAATGCGAAACGTGCCATCCTTGTTCACGCGACAGAAAGTCGTGGTCCCACTGAACGGACTCGTCCGGGAGGTTTCCTGTTTCGTCACAAACAACTTCCCGTCTTCGAGTTTAACTTTCTTATTTTCTGGTAAAGCCAGTTTTCCGATCACATCAATTTCATCATCGCCAATCACGAATTCTTGACCTTCTTCGATCGGACGATCCAGATTGAACGTGCAGGCCCATTCGAGGGGAGCACGAACCGAGTTACCAGTTTGCGGACCGGCCTGTTCCTGCGTGATCTGGAACGAGAGCGACTGATCGGGCAGGAAACCAATGTCGAAGACGCCCTCTTCATCGGAAGAAGTCTCCTGTTTGTACCGGACTGCATGTTGACCCAGACCATACGCCGAAGGAGAATCTTCGTCGGAGTTTCTCAGGATTATCGGACCATTGCTGGTGGTGACGCGTAGACTATCGACCGGGCGATCACGCAACAGGACCTTCACCTTCATTGACTTCCAGGGTTTCAATTTCAGCTGCTGCTGATTGAATAATTGGAAATCCATGAGTTCGAGATAACCTGTCTCGTGAGTCAGAATCGCGGTGAATCTTCGATCCGTCAGTGGCAACTCCAGTTTTCCGTACCGGTCCGCCCTCATGAGTGTGGAAGGACCGAGCCGGCCGTCGAGGGAAGGCTTTCCGTCCGCGACGTGCAGCGCAAAGGAAAAGGAATTGTCTTTATCCGGCATTTCCCGCATAGATAAAACAGCCCGCGCCGCATCTTCGCCATCGGGAGTGAGGATGTATCGATGCTGTCCTGCTTTACGCACCATCGGGAACTCGAGTGTGATCGTCTGTCCGTCGACTTCACCCGGAGTAATGATCTTTGATCGCACCGGTATATAGCCATCCGCTTCCAACAGATACCGAGTCGGCCAGACTTCGTTCGAGATCCGATCTATAAACAGCCCTTGCTCGGCGTTTCCATCTGTATGGGCTCCCTTCAAGATCCGCCAGTTCCACCCCCGGGCATCATCCGGCGTAAACTGCAACGCCTTGGACAACTTGAACTCTTTCAGCGGTTCGTTCGTCTCGGCATCATACACCTTCACGGTGATGTCGATTTCCTCACGCAACATAATCGTCACCGGTGAGTCCGCCGGGCCATATGACTGCTCCATCGATTTCCCGAGATAACCCTCCCGCCGCAAAGCGAACTTCATCCCCCGCCCCGCCACCTGATCAATCACGAGCACCCCTTCCCCATTCGTCTTCCCACTCACCAGCGACCCATAATTGAAAACAACTCCTTCAATCGGTTTCCCGTTGGAATCGACGACGCGGTATTCAACTTTGGTATCGGGTTTGTTAGAGGCGGTTTTCGGTTTGTTCTCGGGCGCGGGCTTCGCAGATGTATCCGCAGCACCATCTTCTTTCGGTTCGGCTTTCTTCACCGTTCCCAATCAAGCGGTGTTCCCGGCCCTTTGCCTTCGAACATCTCGGGCTTCAGTTCAAAACTGATCCACCTTCTCGGTGTACGCACGATGCCCTCAACAATATCCCGCTTATCGCTGAATTGCGCGCTGCCGTTGTAGTGACCCGGCGGCACGTTCCTCAACAGAAAGGTTCCATCGGCCTCCAGCCGCGTTGTTGCCCGGTAGCGGGGTTCCCGGCCCGGATTATCGTGCTGATAGACTTCGTGAATCGATAGGGAACTCTCTGATCGAGCGAGGTCGAAACCGTCCGGCAGATCGATGCGTCCGCGGATGTCGACTTCGTCGTCACCGATTACCAACGGATTGTGATCCGGGTTTTCGGGATCATAAAAGGTAGTCGAAGTCCAATCGGGAGACTCGTCAGGGCTTTTGGTTTCCGCGCTCAGTGTCACTTCCACCACGCCCTGCGGTAGCCGCGACAACGTGAACTCACCCTGCGAATTCGTTTTGACTTGTCGAATGAATTTTACCGAGGGCATATCCCAACCGAGTCCGGACAGAAAACCGTTGTCAAACACCGTATCGACGGCGACGGAGCCATTGATGACGATGCCGGAAGCGGGTTCGGCCCCATGCACTACTTTACCGGAGAACTCCATCCAGGGGCGTAACTTCAATTCCTCCTGCTGGATCAACTCGACGTCGAAGTAAAGGGGCAGATAGCCGCTCGCATGACGGATCAGGCACATATAGGCCCGGTCCATAGCCGGCATCGTGAATTTGCCAGATGTATCCGTTCTGAATGTCTGCTGGTCTTCGAGATTCCTCGATGGGGCTTCTACCCCTTGCGTGTCGAAGATTGTTGCGGACAGGTCTCCATCGCCGCCATCACGTAAATATTTGACGATCACCTCCGCATTCGCCGCAATGGCGCCGTCCGGTTGTAGAACGACCCGCTCCAACGGTCGTTGTTTTTCGAGACGGAATGTCCAGTTGATTTCTTTACCGATCCACTCGGTTGGCTCGATAGCGTCTGTCATCACCGGTAGATATCCTTCTGCTTCAACCCGATAACGATACTTCTGGCCGAGGCCTCCAATATTCCTGGTGAATCCTCCCGCGGGAAGAGGCCCCCGCTCGGCGTTCCTCTGTCCAAGGTAGTGTGGGTGAAACATCCACGTTCCCGGACGATTCCCCTTGAGGTAGTAACCGTCATAAACTTTGTAATCCTGGATCGCATCGCCGGTTTTCGCATCGAGAAGTTTTACAGCGACAGGAATGCTCTTGTGCAAGGCAATGACAATCGGTGAGTCCGCAGCGTCGTAGCCCTCGCGGTAATCTGGCGCGAGATAACCTTTCTTACTGATTTGGGGATTCAACTTCCCCTCCGGCACATTCGTCCAGACCCACTTCCCTTCCGAATCTGTTTCGAAGTTTTCACCATCGACGAAGAATCTCGCACCTTCCAGCGGATTTCCGTCCTCATCGACGACTTGAAACTCCACTCGCTTGCCCGATTCCAGTTCAATCTTTAGTGGTTCGGCGTGCGGAATTCCGATGTTCTCACGGCGCGGTCGCCAATCGGGATGTTCGAACCTCACGTATTGTCCACCTCGCGGCGGATTTGGCAGACGGAATTCTCCTCTGGCGTTCGTTTTGAACTTCATCCCCTGCGCAAGGATTCGTTCCCAATTCCCTGTCCGACCGCTGATCTCGACTTCGACCCCTTCGATCGGTTCTCCCTCGGGGGACGTCACCACACCCGTGAGTGGAATGGCCTCGGTCATATTCATGACATATTTCTGGTTCCGCAGAGCATCGTACTGCTCTGGTGGCACAGTATAACTGAAATAATTGTCCTCGGCCGCCGGTTTGAATTCATGCGTGAGATGCTCTACGCGGAAGGAGAGGCCTTTCAAATCGGGAGGCAAGTCATGTGCCTTCCATTGACCATCGGCACCGCTCCGCACCCAACCATCCGTCGCGTCGTAGGATCGTTTTTCTTCATCCCGATAACGGAAACCGGCTTCACAGCGAATCAGCACATTGGCCAGCGGTTCACCCTGCTCATCAACCGCTTTACCGCCAATAGTGATGGCCGGTTTAAGCTCAATCTCGTACTGCGGTTTTGCAGAGAACGTCTCCTCACCGGGCGTCGGCTTCCAATTTTCGTTGTAGACCTGATGTCCCCGACTGACGATTTTGACGCTCAGATCCTTGAACGATTCCCCACCATGCTCAAACCGGGCCATTCCCTGCACGACAGGCAAATCTACTTTTACATGCTTACCTGTTTCCTGGTCGCCAATGAACGTCACCACCCCGTCAGGAATCGGCTTCCCATCCTCATCAACGAGTTTGACCACGGTAACGCCGTCCACCGTAGACGCTGCTTCGTTCTTATTTGGTTCGTTCTCGGCGACCGCTTCTTCCTCCACCACGGGGGGCTTCGTTTCACCTACCCCTTCGGGCCTGTCTGGCGTGAGTATGATCTCCCCGAGATCAATGGGGTTGCCGGGCCCTTTGCCGGCGAACGTTTCGGGGGTGATTTCCAGTTCGACTTCGTAGCGGTCCCTGCGTTGTCCCTGACCGAAGTTGAGGATCGGATCTTCAGCGCCACCCGCTCGGAGATAGCCCTTGTAGTGTCCCGGTCGCAGCTTGTGGACGCGGAAGGTACCATCCGGTTTGAGGTTGGCGCTTCCCTCACATCTATAGGTTTTCCAGTCGTCTCCCGCGATCCCGGTCAACTTGAATTCCACCCCGCTATTGTCGAAGTCGAGCTTTACATCATCGGGAATCTTCACCTCTCCAATGACATCGACTTCGTTATCTCCCAGGACGAGCGGTGTCTCCTCGACGGATTTGTCGGGGTCGTAACGGTAGTCAGTTCGCCAATAGATCTGAGTCTCCCTCAGGTTCGTCCGGTTTTCTTTCACGCCCATCAGACTGTATTGGAGCGCGCCTGGAATTCCGTGTTGCAATTCAAAATGTCCGGATGAATCCACAACCGCGCGCTCGTGGTAATAAACTCTGGGTGTGCCGTCCTCCGCTCTGAAGTGAGTGCCATAGGCGTCATTCTCAAAACTTACCGCCAACAGAACGGTATGTTGCGGGGGATCATCGAATAGGACATTTCCTGAATAGCTCACCCACGGGTCAAGTGTGATTCGCTCTCGCTGCAGCAGTTCCAGGTCATCCAGGTACTGGATACCGTCGTCGTGCATGATGACAGTTACATACCGGTCATCCAGTTGAGGAAGATCGAATGCGCCTTCCGCATTCGTTTTAAATTGGTACGCATGGCCGTGAGTCGGGGTTCGATCCATGAAAACGAACATCGGATTATCCCCCCGAGAATCCGCTACGGCGATGACAACGTCCGCATTCGCGACCGGCTGGCCTTCTGGAGTCTGAACGATGCGAACGGTGGTTTCCATCTTTTTCAGCCGGAATGTCAACTCGACGGGTTCCGCGGGCAACGCACCGCGGTCCAGTTGTTCCGACAAAACCGGTAGATAACCAGGAGCCTGAACACGGTAGCGGTAAACTTTATCCAGTGAAGACAAATGCGTCCGAAACTCGTTTGGCTCCAGTGGCGTCTTCAGTTTTTCCGCCGCGATCGTGTCGGCAGGTATTCCCGACTTCCACGTTATCGCGTCGTTACGATCCATGGAATTCCAGCCCCACATCTCTTTCGGGTTCATTTTGAAGCGATAACCTGAATAGATTTTGAAATCCGCGATCGGTTCGCCGGTGGCATCATCGACAACCGTGGCGAAGACCGGGATCACTCGGTGAAGCGTCGTCTCAACCGGGGAGTCAGCAGGGCTGAAATTGGCATCGTTTCCCTGACCACAATAGCCGGTCGCCAGAATGCGATACTGCAATTTCTCAGGGGGCGCGTTCTCCCACACAAACAAACCGTTTTCGTCGGTCCGGCCGCCGAGAAGGGAACGATTCACCAGAAAAGAGAGTGCGTGATAATGGTTCAACCCGGAATATTCTTCACCACGGAGTCCTTGCGGCGCTCCCGGGAAAACCCGCGCGTGCGCGATAGGCTTTCCAGCCGGATTCGTCGCCCGGATCTCCAGCCGCTGACCCTTCTGCAGGGTAACCTGCAACGGTGCATCCGACGGTACCTTTGCCTCGATGGTCTTCAGCCCCCAATCCGTGGAGTAGAATGTCACCTTGTAAGACTTCTGTTCGAGCCCTCGTATGATGAATTTGCCGTTCTCATCCGTGACAGGAATGTCGTTGCGATCACGTCCATAAGCCGTATAGAAATTCTGGCCGTCGCGCAGAACCATCACTCCCGTTAAGGGATTTCCGGCGGGATCGCTTACCACGCCTTCCAGTATGGGTGCCTCTTTCAACTGGAGTTCGTAAGTTTTTGCCTTTAACGAGGCGTACGATTCTGGCGGAACCAAGTATGACTTCGAATACTCGCCCGTAACGAGTGGATTAACATGCGTGGGATGATCGATCGTAAATGCCAATCCCTCAAGGTCGGCTCGCAATTGCGCACATTCCCAGCGCCCTTCGCTGTCGGTGATCACCTCATTACTTCCATAGTGCCCACTGAGGTCTGTGACCTTTATTCCGGTCGTGCCGCATCGCAGTTTCACGCCCGGCATGGGTTTACCGGTTTCGTCAACTACGACACCTCCAATAGTGGTCGCCGGATGCAAACGGAATTCATAGTTATCCTGAAATTCAATAAACTGGTGATTGACCTCCGGTGAAATTCGATAATGGAACTGCAGGTGATTGGGGGTCTCGACAATGAAGGTGACATTCTGGATCTCCGTCTCACGTAATTCGAGTCGGACGCGTCCGTTCTC
The DNA here is from genome assembly GCA_002702685.1 of Planctomyces sp. Classification (GTDB taxonomy): domain Bacteria; phylum Planctomycetota; class Planctomycetia; order Planctomycetales; family Planctomycetaceae; genus Polystyrenella. The sequence continues at coordinate 626 of PABD01000233.1, read as the reverse complement.
AATCAAGAACGTTTCTTCAAAGGCATGTCCCTCCCGATCGCTTCCAACCACGCGGACAATTCCCCGCTGAATCGACTCGCCCGACACACTCGTAACTTGTATAACGGGATACGATGGTTTTTCCTCCGCATCGTTTTCGACCTCAACCTCCACTTCCTCTGCCTCAATCTCCGTCTCCGTCAGCTCGCATCCCGTCAATAACACTGCCGCCGTCAATGAGGCGATCGTCATGCCGCTGAGGATCAGGATCGGGATTGAATGCGCGAAGACCTGCTGGTGCAGTTTCGCGATGCGTTGGCGGACGTCACAGGTGCGGGCCATGCTGACCGTGCCGAGCAGGGGACGCGAGGTGGCACGGAGGGCGATCGTTGCGAGCGTGCGGCTGTAGGACTGCACGTCGTTGATGTAGGTTGTCGCCACGGCATCGCAGACCCGTTCGCAATCTCGCTGGTGCGTATCGCCGAGCTTCCAGACGAGCGGATGAAACCAGAGCAGTATCTGCAGGACATGAATCACGCGGTTCCAGAAGACGTCGTACGAACGGGCGTGTGAGAATTCGTGTGCCAAGATCGCGGGAAGATGACGCGCGTTCTCCGGTTGACTCAGGTCGTGCGGCAACAGAATCG
>PABD01000232.1 GCA_002702685.1 Planctomyces sp. | reverse complement strand
AGGGGATAGAAGCGACCCGCGCCGACTGGGAGCGGATCCTGTCGGTCAATGTCATCGGCTACGCGCTGATGTGTCAGCATTTTCTCCCGTTGATTCGCAAGTCGCGCGCCGGGGCGATCGTGAATATGGGGTCGATCTCCAGTTTCATCGCGCAACCACAGTTCGTGACCTACAACGCCACCAAAGCCGCCATCGCCAGCATGACCCGCTGCCTCGCACTGGATCTGGCGGCGGAGAACATTCGAGTGAACGCCGTCTGCCCCGGAACCGTCTGGACGCAGATTGTCGAACGGCTGACGCAGGAAGCGGGGCTCACTCGCGCTGAAGCGGATGCTCACCCCGACTGGGGTGCCGCGCACATGATTCCCCGCATCGCGGACCCGCGCGAAATCGCCAACGCCGCCTTGTTTCTGGCTTCGGATGAGGCCTCGTTCATCACTGCGGAGTGCCTGATGGTCGACGGCGGTTATACGGCTAAATAACGCTGCGGAACGGTCGAGACGCCAGTCTTCGCGTCTTCACAGCTGTTAAGTCCTCAAGGCTGTTAAACTGAGCAGGCACGGTAATCCCGTTTGCGGACAGTTCTTATCTCGACCGGCAGGTTCTGCCGGTGGGACGGGCCGTGGCAGGGATTCGTCTTGACCGACTTCGGCTTATCTGCGAAAAGCCTCCCCTCTCTCTCCATACCCCAATCGAATTGATTCTCTCGGCCAAAACCGCCCGTGCGGTGAGGGGCATGCTCCGTTATGACCAGGACCGTTCTGCTTTGTGGTTTCCTGTTGACGACTTCTCTGATGGTGGGTTGCTCCCACTTCGTCGAAACCCGGGCGCTCAAACAATTCGTCGCGGCCCTTGAAGAAGAAGATCTGGATACACTCCGCGCGTCCACATCGGAAGACTTCGCCGAAAAGGCACTCCGCCTGGATGAATCGGCGGAAGACCTGCAATTGCTCAAAATTCCGACCAAGGAATTTGAAGTCCTCGAGGTCAAAGAAGAATCCGAGACTTCGCGACTCGTCAATGTGCGCATTGGTGAATCCCGCAAGACGGTGACGTACCGCCTCATCAAGGACGACGAATCGGGCAAGTGGGTCGTTGACGAGCTCTATATGGAGCGGAGACATGACGGAAACCTGAAGGTCACCAAGAAGGTGACCGAACAAATGGACCTCTACCTCAGCTGTCGCGAATTCCTGCAGACCTTGAACAGGAAGAACCGCGCGCAGATTGAAAAACAGATGACGGAGGAATTCGCCGGCGTCATGCACGAACTGCCGGATGAATACTTCAATCACCTGCTCGAACGGATCGGCGATGTCGGACCGTCCCTCAAGAAATTCAGCCCCAAAGCCACACTCAACGATGATACCGCCGTCGTTCGTCTGTTACGTGGGCGGGCCGGGCAGATGGATATCGGGATGAAGCTGGTCAATAATCGCTGGCTCGTGAACGACCTGGCTGTTGAAGGCTCTGATGAAGAGGGCCACATTACTTCGATGGTTAAAGCAGCCGATGGATTGCGGTCTGTCGCCATCTTCCTCAAGAGCTATTCCGCCGATGACAAACAAGGCATCGAAAAAGTCACCGAGGCCCGGTTCTATAAAAATTCCATCATGCCCGGCGACCTGAAGGATGTTACGCTCCCTCCCGCCGAAGCGATTACCACGAAATCCAAAATGGTGATTCGGGGCGACCGGATCGATATCGAAATTCCCTTCGAAAACCAGTTTGCCTCACTCACGCTGAAAACGACTGACCGCGAATTAGGAAAATGGCAGTTGCCCGGTTACCAGGTAACGGACGTTGCCCTTGTGCACCCCGACTCGACCGAAGGTGTTCAGAAGCTTTCTTCTCTGCTGACGGCTAAGGCGCGTGTCGATCTTTTCCATCAGGCTCTCGTCAAACGCGACCTGCGGGTGCTCAAATACTCTTCGTCTCATGACCTCAACAATCGCGTCTGGAAAGACATCGATAGTCAGATCATGAGCCAACTCCCGATCGAACTGCCGGAAGAGGGTTCGCTCGCAATTGAGGATATCGTCTTCAAGGGAGACATGACGGAAGTGTACGCCACCTACGGCAGTGTGCCCGTTACGTACGTGTTACGGGAAAACTCCGGGGCGCTGCGCATCGACGATGTGAAATACCCGATGTCGGGCAAACCGAATTCCATGAAGGAATGTCTCGAAGTCGTGATTCCGGCGTACCGCTTTGCCCAGGTCGCCGCAAACGCGCTTCCGCCCGAACAATACCAGGCTCCCACCAACCCGACGGAACTGGCGATGCTCGGTCAGCACTACCAGAGTGTCATCGGCCAGATGCGGGAACTTTGCTCGTTTGACTTTAATCACGGTGTCTGGAAAGAAACCGACGTCGTCCCCGACGCGATCTTTGCCTGCAGCGAGCACCTGACGACCGAAGTCGCCGAAATCCGCACCACCAGCCCCGATCAGCGCGTCATCCGTTTCGGCGATGAGTTCTGGGGGGCCGAGGTGAAAGTCGTCCGGGAACAGGGAAGCTATCGGGTAGACGAAGTCAAACTGGTCGCCGGCCAGAATTCGAGCTACGACCTGAAAGTCGCCGCCCGCGACCAATTGAACGAACAGGGGCGTTACCTCCGTTCGCTGTACCCGCTCGCGGCGCTTCCCGGTGGGGAAGCAGAACTTCCGGCGGATACGGCATTAGCCCAGGAATCTCCCGCGGAACTGGAGAACTTCGACTTCCAACCCGCCGCTGCACAGCAACAGGCGGTTCCACCTATCGAGCGCAAAACGGCGTTCGGAGAATCGAATCAAATCCAACAGGTCGGAGGTTGGGATGACTTCCAGAACATGGAAGAAGTGAAACCCGCGGTCGCGACTCAACCGAAGACCGCCGAACCGAATCCCTTCAAGATTATGGATCAAGCGCCTCAGTCGCAGTCTCCTTCACCGGTGTCCCCGTCGCCGCAGTCTCCGTCGCCGGAGAGCGAATACGAGGACGCCTCTGATTTTCTGGAAGAATTCCCGCCGCTGGAAGCCTTCCCGGGTCAGTAGCACGACTCCGTCGGAGCTGATTCAACAGAGCACCGTCCGCCTCGCGGTTTAATGATCGTCCAGGTGACGAATGCGTTTCTGCATGTCGACCGTCACGGACGGATAACGCGAGGTCAGGTGGCCGCGATCAAAAAACGTGGTGCGGATGAATTCGACATCGTCAGAACCGATGGCGTTATCAAAGATCGGCGACAGGTAGTCAATACCGAGTCGCGAGGGTTGAAATCGGTTCTGGTCATAGAACGCGGGATGCACGGTACGCGCGTGGATGCGTCCCCATTGGTCGCGCAATTTGTTGGCGTGCAACGATTCCAGCGTGAAGCCTTCGCGGTCACGGTATTGCAGAATCGAAAGCGAATTGTTCTGCCCCTCCTGCAACAGGTCGACCGCCTTCCCTCCCAACTGGGCCGCATAAAATCGATCAAAGCGAATCGGGCGCCCGCCGCGCTGCGTGTGCCCGACCTTACGCGTGAAGATCGCCTGATTCGGTGACTCGTGTCGACTGCGATGGCGAAAAAAGTCGGCATCCAACTCGGCAGACAGCATTTTTCGCAGTGACTCAGCCGCCCCCTCCAACAGTATGTTTCCCGCCGGATCGGTACTCGCGTGTGCGGCCCCCAATGGACGGCCGTCCGGATCGGTGATTCCTTCGCCGATGACAATCACGACGTTCTGTTGCCGATCATAGATCTCGCGCACCCGCTCGGCACACTTGCCAAAATCGAGCGGTACTTCGGGGAGCAGGATCATGTCGGGCTGACCGTATGCGGCTCCGAGGGCGATGTAACCCGAGTGCCGCCCCATCACTTCCACGATGGCGATACGGCGGTGACTCTCTGCGGTCGTGCGGATGCGGCCGATGGCCTCGACCGCAACATAGACCGCCGTTGCGTAACCGGGAGTGGCGTAGTTGACGATCTCTTCGAGTTGAATCGATGCATGTTCCCGATGCAACTCGTAACCAGGCTTCCCCATTGCGTTTGTCTGCATTCGCCACTCGCCCGGTTCTTCGAGGTAGTTAAGCCCGAGATCGTTATCAATCGTTTTCGGCGACAGCGTGCAGGGGAACAGATCACACAAGGCCTGCATCCCGCTGATCGTCCCGTCCCCGCCAATGCAGATCACCCCTTCGATCTGCAGCTTTTCGAGACGCTGCACAATCTGTTTCAGCAATTCCCGTTCATCGGGTGAAATGTAAGTGCGCGAAGCCCCGATCACGGTCCCCCCGCGACAGGGGTCGACTTCGGGAATGGTTGAAAACAGCGGATTCAACACGACGTGCGGAACCTGTTCATCAATCAGCCCCGAGAATCCCTTGAGGATTCCATAGACTTCGATATTCAGTTGATTAGCCCGTTCAACCGCTCCATAGAGCGTCGCATTGAGAGCGGGGGTATCCCCTCCGGCGGTGAGAATCGCGATGCGTTTCATGAATAGCCATCTGAAAAAAAGGAGGAGTACGCAGTCCGCACGTGCGCGAAGAGCGAGAAAACCGAGCCAACGCCAGAACAGTGGAAATGCCCTACGCTAGGAAGGAATTGAACGGGAGAAAGCGTCGAATCTCAGCAGAGAGCACTTGAGCAATGGTGATAAACAACTTATACCAATATAACCTGTTTGTCATCTCACCGCATGAACTCGGTGACTTTGCCCGGATGTGGAGGCCTACGGCATTCTCTGAGAAGGCGTCGATAAATTCTTCTCGGGCACGACGAATCAAACAGGTCGATTACGTCTTCATGAACACAGGGAAGTGCTGCATCTCGAGGAGGGATCGATGCGAATTCTCATCGCCTGTTTTGCGTCCGCGTTACTTTCGAGCCTGTTCACCGTCTGGCTGACCTCGGATCAGACCCCGTCGGCCGTACTGGCTCAGTCGGAATCAGAACCCGATGCATTGCCGGGCTCGGTATTCGGCGGCAAGAGCCCCTTCGTAGATACGAACCCGCGCCGCGAACAACGCCCCATCACGGAGAACTCCGCGTTCCGCATGACGACCGAAGAGGCGGTTAACGTCGCCGTCTACGAGAAGGTCAACAAGAGCGTCGTGAATATCACCACTCAAATGCAGGCCGGGGGCGGGCTGTTCTTTCGCGGCCTCTCGGCAGAGGGGGCCGGCTCCGGCATGGTGATCGATCAGTCGGGTCACATCCTGACGAATTTCCACGTCATCGAAGATGCCAACAGAATTGAAGTAAACCTGTTCGACGGGTCGAGCTACGAGGCCACCCTGATCGGTGCCGATCCCGTGAACGATATCGCCATCATCAAAATCTCCGCCGATGCGGACGTGCTGCACCCGGTGACGCTGGGGGATTCGAGCCAACTCAAAGTCGGCATGAAGGTCTTTACGATCGGCAACCCGTTCGGACTCGAACGGACGATGACGACCGGCATCATCTCCAGCCTGAACCGCACGTTACAGGTTCGTGAGAACCGGACCATCAAATCGATCATCCAGATCGACGCCGCTGTCAATCCGGGGAACTCCGGGGGACCGCTGCTCGATACTCAAGGGAATCTGATCGGTGTAAATACGGCAATCGCGAGCAAAAACGGACAGAACGCTGGTGTCGGATTCGCCATTCCCGCAAACCTGGTCGCGCGGGTGGTGCCGCAGCTGTTGCAGTTTGGCCGGGTAATTCGCCCGGAAATCGGTATTCAACACGTTTATGAAACGGATGCCGGCCTGCTGATCGAAACCATGACTCCCGATGGCCCCGCCGAAGCGGCCGGTTTGCGTGGCCCGGAAGTCGTCCGCCAGCGCCGCGGTCCCTTTGTCGTCGAACGAATCGACCGTTCCGTCGCGGACCTCATCATCGGCGTCGATGGCCAGAAGGTGGAAACAGTCGACGACTTCCTCGGCTATATTGAAACGAAAAAACCGGGCGACAAAGTGGTCCTCGAGATTCTCCGCGGGAGCGAAACATTGAAGGTCACCATCGAGCTGACCGGAGCCGCCGCCTCCCCGCGAGGAACACTGCCTTAACGCCCTCGTCCTGCAAGTCCGCATCGGTGGGCGGTATTCAACAAGAATTCACATTCCGGCGAGGGTTTGCCTGAGTGCAAGGGTCCCCTACAATCGGGACGTTGCTTCGCACTCATTTTCCCCGTAATGATCATTTCCCCCACAATGGTTGTTTTCCCCGCAATGATCGGATGATGCACCTTTATGGCTTCCGTCACGGATAAGGATATGTCCACTCTCCGCTGGATCGGAGAGATTCCCGGCAAACTGAACATGATCGACCAGACGCAGCTCCCGGAAGAGTTTGTGCGGATCGACTGTGAGACGCCGGAAGACACCTGGCACGCGATCAAGCGCCTCTCGGTCCGGGGTGCCCCGGCGATTGGAGTCGCAGCGGCCTATGGACTGGTGCTCGGCATTCAACACGCCACCGAACTTCCCCGGGAGGAATTCCTGCGGCGACTCAAAGAGACTGCCGACTACCTGGCGGGAAGTCGCCCGACGGCCGTCAATCTCTTCTGGGCGCTCGAGCGGATGCAGCGTGTTGCGAGTGAGCACGACACCCTGAGTCCCGTCGAACTCACCGAACGTCTCCTTGCCGAAGCCCGCGCGATTGAACAGGAAGATCGCGAGATGTGCGCGGCGATGGGGGAATTTGGTCAGACGTTACTCGAAAGTGGACAGGGAGTCCTGACACATTGCAATGCCGGCGCGCTCGCGACCGCGGGTGATGGCACGGCCCTTTCCGTCTTTTACGCAGCCGCCCGCGCGGGGAAGCAGATCAGTGTCTATGCAGATGAAACACGTCCGCTGCTTCAGGGAGCGAGACTGACTTCCTGGGAACTTCAAAACCACGGCATCGACGTCACCCTGATCTGCGACTCCATGGCGGGTTGGGTGATGAAAGAAAAACGAGTGCAGGCGGTCATTACCGGTGCGGACCGGGTTGCCGCAAACGGGGACAGCGCGAATAAAATCGGCACGTACTCTGTTTCGCATCTCGCGAAGGCGCATGGAATTCCGTTTTACATTGTCGCCCCTTCCAGCACATTCGACTTTGCGCTCGCCACCGGGGAGGACATTCCGATCGAGCAGCGTGACCCGGCGGAGATCTCGCGTGGCTGCGGACGGCAGACGGCCCCCGATGGCATCGACATCTACAATCCCGCCTTCGATGTCACCCCTGCGGAGAACATCACCGCTATCATCACGGAAAAAGGGATCATTTCCCCCGTGACCTCGGAGAACATCGCCGCGATGTTAAAGGCCGAGGCTTGAACAACGGGCGTGTCGCAACTACAACGGAAAAAACGATTCACTCAACCTTCCGTTGCCAGTCTGAAATCTCATGCGCACGCTGATCGCCAATGCCACCTGTGTTCTCCCGGAGGGAACCCGTACCGCTTCCGTCCTGATCGAAAACGGCACGATCGCTGCCATTGATCCCACCGATGCCGGTCCCGTCGACGAAACGGTCGATGGAACGGGATACGTGCTGATGCCAGGCGTGATCGACGACCAGGTGCATTTCCGCGATCCCGGTCTCACTCACAAGGAAGACTTGCACACTGGAAGCCTCGCCTGCGCGAAGGGGGGAGTAACCACTTTCTTCGAGATGCCGAACACCAATCCGGCGACCGTCACGGCCGAGGAGCTGGCGAAGAAATACGAACTCGCCTCCGGAAAATGCGTCGTCAACTATGGCTTCTACATCGGCGCGACACCGGACAATGTGAGCGAACTGCAGAAGGTCGATCAGACTCCGGGTATCAAAATCTTCATCGGTTCCAGCACCGGAAATCTGCTCGTTGACGAACAGGCAGCCCTCGAAACAATCTTCGCCGAAACATCGCTGCCGATCTGTGCGCATTGCGAAGATGAACAGACGGTCCGCGCAAATCGGGAACGAATCGCAGGAGGCAGTAAGTACGAGGACCACAGCCTGATCCGCGATGTCGAAGCCGCCGTCGTCGCGACCCGCCGCGCGATCGATCTCGCCAAACGACATCAACACCGCTTTCACGTACTGCACGTCTCGACTGCCGCGGAAATTCCGCTGCTCAAAGATCATGGCAATGTCATCACGGCCGAGGCCTGCCCTCATCACCTGCTCTTCAGCACCGAGGACTACGCACAGCTGGGTTCGCTCGTGCAGATGAATCCGTCGGTGAAATCGCCGGATAACAACGGTCCCCTCTGGCAGGCGCTGCTGGACGATACCATTCAGGTAATCGCCACGGATCATGCTCCCCACACACGCGAAGAAAAGGACCAGCCTTATCCGAAGTCACCCTCGGGCCTTCCGGCGGTCGAGAACTCGCTCGCGTTAATGCTCGATCGCGTCAATCAGGGATTGTGCACGATTGAACAAGTCGTGCACTGGATGTGCGAAGCCCCCGCCCGCGTCTGGGATGTCGTCAACAAGGGCGCGCTCAAAGTCGGCTTCGACGCGGACCTGGTCCTCGTCGACATGCGGAAGCAGGACACCATTCTCAATGAAAACCAGCTGACCAAATGCGGATGGTCCCCCTGGCACGGCGTGACCCTCACGGGTTGGCCGATTAAAACCTGGGTTGGCGGACAACTCGTCTTCAGTGATGGGAAAGTGAATGCCGATCTCCGCGGCACAGCGGCCCGGTTCGACCACTCCCGCGGTGGCTACTGGAACCATACGCTCTAAGGCTCGGAGTCCGAAGAGGGTAGTGCGAACTGGCGAAAGGGGAAAGAGTTGCAAACCCCCGGTGGTTCGAGTTTACTGGAGGGAACATTCCTCCCGGATCCCACCGCAAAGGCTGCTTCATGTTTCCACCCGTCCCGCCTCGTTCTCACGCTGTTCTCACCCGATTCATGATTGCTCTCCTGTGCTTCCCTTTGGTAATGCAGGCAGCGGTGGCGGCGGATGAAGAATCGATTCCGGTCCATCAGGTCCTCAAGACCGGACAGGAGTTGGGCGACGCGCGCATGAAAGCACCTCGTGGCACCCGCGATCCGTATCATCCGTGGACCCCTCCCACTGATCTCGCCTCGTGGCTGAAAACGCGGGAGGAGATCAAAACTCAGGTGGCGGTGAGCAACGGACTCTGGCCGATGCCGCCGGCACTGCCGCTCAACGCGACGATCCACGGCAAGATCAATCGGGGTGACTACACGATTGAGAAGGTCTTCTTCGAGTCGCACCCGGGACACTACGTCTGCGGCAACCTTTATCGTCCTGTGCATTTCAACGGTCGCATCCCGGGCATTCTCTGCCCGCACGGCCATTGGCAGAACGGCCGGTTCTATCAGGCCTCGGAAAGCGAATCGCAAACGCAGCTCGATATCGGAGCAGAGACACACTTGTCCGGTGCGTATTTCCCGGTTCAGGCGCGCATGGCTCAGCTCGCGCGGATGGGATGCACCGTCTTTCATTACGACATGGTCGGATACGCGGACAGCAACAAAGTCGGACACGGAGGCTGGTTTCAAAACGTCGATGCGGGACTGCGTCTGCAGAACGGAATGGGGTTGCAGACCTTCAATTCCATTCGCAGTCTCGACTTCCTGATGTCTTTGCCCGAGGTCGATCCTGATCGTATCGCGGTCACCGGTTCCAGCGGTGGCGGTACGCAAACCTTCATGCTCTGCGCGCTCGATGAACGTCCCGATGTTGCCTTTCCCGCTGTGATGGTATCCACCGGCATGCAGGGAGGTTGTGTTTGCGAGAACGCAGCCTATCTGCGTCAGGATATCAACAACGTCGCCATCGCCGCGCTCTTCGCTCCCAAACCGATGGCGATGTCGGGAGCCGACGACTGGACGATCGAAATTGAAACCAAAGGTCTCCCGGAACTTAAAACTGTCTACAGCCTGTACGGAAAAGCGAATCACGTCGCCGCGACAGCATGGCCACAATTCAAACATAACTACAACAGCGTCGCCCGCAATTACATGTATAACTGGATGGACGAGTACCTCGATCTCCCCTACGAAGAGACCATCGTCGAGGAAGACTTCTGGCCCATTCCGCCTGAAGATTTAACGGTCTTCAATGAGGAATATCCTCTCCCCGCGAACGCTAAAACGGGCGAGGAACTCGCAGCCTACATGACCGACTATTCGCAGGCGCAGTGGGACGCGATGGTCAATCACCCCGGAAATATTTTCACCGAGTATCACAAAATCATGTCCGGCGTGTTGCCGGTTCTGCTTGGCGACTCCCTTTCGAAGGTGACGGATGTCAGCGCCGAAACCGAACAATCAACACTCGAGGATTCCGTGATCGGCACGATTCAATTGCAGAAGGGCCTGCTGAAACGATCTTCCAGCGGCGCGGCGGTTCCCTGGATCCAACTTCAGGGGGAGAATTTCAACGGAGAGACGGTTCTCTGGCTGAATGATGACGGAAAACGACATCTCTTCTCGGAGCAGGGCGATCTACGCGAACCGATTCGCGAAACCTTGAAGCAGGGTTACGCGATTGCCGCCATCGATCTCTTCCTGACGGGCGAATCATTGCAGGGGAAATCATTCGAAGAAGCCTGGAACGTCGACAAAGGATTTGCCGACTACACATTCTGCTTCAACAAACCGCTGCTGGCACATCGGGTGGCGGATGTTCTGACGGCAGTCACCTGGTTGCAACAACAGGAAAACGTGCAGAAGATTCATCTCGCGGCGGATGGCCTCGCCGCGGTAGCAGCGCTGCTGGCGAATGGTCGCATGGACGAAACGGACAAGCTGGGTGAACTCAAACTCGACCTTGGGCAATTTTCGTTCGCCAAAATCGAAACAACGGATCACCCTGCGTTCTTGCCGGGGGCACTGAAATATGGTGGACTGTTACATCTGGGTTTGTTTAATGCCCCCTTTGAAACAGTCACTCTCTACGGTGCGCCGGACGATGCACAGGCTTATGCCGATTTTTCAAGTCGTTATACCGCCTGGCTGAAAAACGCTGCCAGCCGTCGATCGCAGTTGAATCTCCACGCCGAAGCAGGCCACCTCATTGACGGGGGCTGGCAACCGGAAGGGGAGGCCGCTCCGGCCGAGTGAGGACCTTTACCGAATCGGAATCGTCCGCAAACCCACCACGAATTCGGCAGAACGCCCTCAAAACCGACGGCAATTCTGCTGATCTGATGCCGTTATCGAACTCAGTACAGTCACAGTGAGTTGGGAGGACTCTTTCATGCCGAAGCTGATTACCCTCGTCGCGATCGTCTGTGGCTTCTTGCTTTCCTCAAACCCTGCTTCCGCGGACGAGCCTCCGGAACGCTACCGGTTTCTCTTCCACTGCGACGGCGAAACCCTGTTTCAACTGCCTGCCCCTCCGGTCAAGTATGGCTACATTGAAAAGTCGATGGATGAGATCGCCTCGACAGGAGCCACCACGCTCGTCGTAAGCACTCACATTGGCATGGTGCCGATTTACCCTTCTGAACATTCCAATCAGATGGGTGAAAAGGTCCAGTCCAACGATCGATCCCGGTTCAAACGCGATGGGACTCGACTTTTCGGTACACTTCAGCGTTCCGGTCTGAACATCGAGGTGTTGATCAAAGATGGTATCGACCCGCTCCAGTGGATTTTGACCGCGGCGCGACACCGGGAACTGGAAACATTCCTTTCCTTTGGCCTGAACAATGCCCAATATGGGAACGACCCTTTTCGCTATCCCAACGTACTTGCAATTTCCCAGTACTGGAGAGAACACCGCGACCTCCGTCTGGGAACGGCAGGTGCCCCCCTGCCCGAAATACTGCAGGAAATCCTGGGGCCGAGTGGTCGACGACATTTTGCCCCCGCTCTTCCCGTCGGGCTTGATTTCGCGAAGGCCGAAGTACGCGACCGTCGACTGCTGGAAATCGATGAAATCTTAAATCGCTACGACATCGACGGGCTCGAGATCAATTTTCACCGCTACCCGATGTTCTTCAAACCCGACGAGGTCGCGGACAATCTCGAAACGATGACGGGCTTCATGCAGGAGGTGCGCAAACGCGTCGATGCGGCTGGCCAAAAGCACGGACACCCCATCAAACTGGTGGGACGAGTGATGCCTCGTCCCGAATATAGCAAAGCGATCGGACTGGATGTCGAGCGGTGGGCGCGGGAAGGACTTCTCGACTTCATTATCGTCTCCCACTGTGGTGATAACGAATTCACCCTTCCGATCAGGGAATACCGCCAGATCCTGCCTGATGGGTATCCGGTATATGCCTCCATCGCCTTCGAAAGTAAGGGCGAGGACTACAGGGAGATCGCAGCCCAGTTACGCGACGAGCAACCGGACGGAATTCACCTCCAGAACTTTCACGACACGCTCGACCTGCGCCGCCGCCCGGACTACAAGCTGGCCGAAGAAATGGGGACAGTCTACAAAGACGTCACGTCCGCCCCGGCCGATCCGCCCACTTCTGACCAAGGTGACAATAACTGATTGGCGAGTTCAACAGCTCTCACTATAAGTCACTCCAGATTAAGCACTTACACACGTCGCTCCACACAAACCAAATCTGTACATTTGACCCTTCTGCTTGACCAATTGCGTCTGGTGACCCACAATTACGGTGCTTTCCTTCACTTCCCTTACGTCGGTCGTGACTTGCCTTATCGCACACTTCTGAACACACCATTCCCAGTCACGTCCATCGTCGTCCACGCACACATCCAATGTCGACAGACAATAGACAGGGACCAATCATGGCCAGCAAACCTGCTTCGGGAAAAACGACCCGCTCTAAAAAGACGGTCAAAAATAAGCTGACGGGCAAAACCCGTCACAGTCAGCACACCTCGTCCACACCACCGCGTGCAAAACACAAGTCGACTGCGAATACACTTTCGATCGGCGACTATCTCATCAAGCGGTTACAGGATTACGGGCTGAAGGACATCTTCGGAATCCCTGGTGACTTCGTCCTGCAGTTTTATGGCATGCTCGAAGAAAGCCCGATCCGTGTCGTCGGCACGACCAGGGAAGATAACGCCGGGTACGCCGCGGATGGATACGCGCGCGTTCATGGACTCGGGGCCATCTGCGTGACCTATTGCGTCGGCGGGCTCAGCGTGACGAATTCGATCGCCGGGGCGTATGCCGAGAAGTCCCCCGTCATTGTGATTTCAGGCTCTCCCGGGCTCAAAGAACGCGAGTCCGATCCGTTGTTGCACCATCGGGTGCGGGACTTCAGCACACAGCGCGAGGTCTTCGAGAAGATCACCGTAGCCAGCACGGCACTCGAAGATCCGCTCACCGCATTCCGCGAAATCGATCGCTGCCTGGAAGCGGCCGTGCGCTACAAGCGCCCGGTCTATATTGAAATTCCACGCGATCAGGTGCATGTCGTTCCCGACATCCCCTATCAGCCGAAACCCAATCCTCCCAAGAGCGATCCGCATGCATTGAAGGAGTCGCTCGCCGAAGCGGAAGAATTGCTGAACAAGGCCACGAAACCGATCATCATCGCGGGTGTCGAGGTTCATCGGTTCGGGTTGCGCGAAGAGGTACTCAAACTCGCGGAGAAGAACAACATTCCGATCTGCACGACCCTGCTCGGCAAGTCGGCGATCAGTGAAAAACATCCGCTGCATATCGGCGTCTATGAAGGCGCCCTCGGCCGCGCCGGAGTGCAGGAGTTCGTCGAGTCCTCCGATCTCGTCATCATGATCGGTACATTCATGACCGACATCAACCTGGGCATCTATACGGCTCACCTTGATCCTGGGCGCTGCCTGTATGTCACCAGCGAAAAACTGCGGATGGGGTACCATCATTTTCACGAGGTGCTGCTCACCGATTTCGTCCAGGGTCTGACGAAACTGAAAGGGAGCAAAAAGAAACGCACGATTCCGCCGGAGCTCAAACCTCAGATCCAACCTTACGAACTGGAACCGGATCGGAAGATAACAACGAACCGTTTGTTCAAACGCCTTAATCAGCAGTTGGCCGATGATACCGTTGTCGTCGCGGATGTCGGCGATTCCCTCTTTGGGTCTGCCGACCTGACAATCTATCAGCACACTGAGTTTCTGAGCCCCGCCTACTACACGTCGATGGGCTTTGCGATTCCCGCGGCGCTCGGCGTGCAGGTGGCGAATCGGGAACTGCGACCGCTGGTGCTCGTCGGGGATGGTGCCTTTCAGATGACCTGTAACGAACTGGCGACCACGCTTCGTTACGGATTCAATCCGATCGTCATCGTACTCAACAATAAAGGGTACACGACCGAGCGGTTTATTCAGGAAGGCCCCTTCAATGATATCCCGAACTGGAATTACCACCGTATTCCGGACCTCTTCGGAGGTGGATGGGGCTTTGAGATTCGCACCGAGGGCGACTTCGAAAAGGCGTTGAACGCGGCGCTCGGTAATGAGGACGCCTTCAGCCTGCTCAATGTCCACCTTGAACCCCTGGATACGAGTCCGGCCCTTAACCGCCTGGCGACCAGGATCGGCAAAGGGATGGCGAAGTAAACCGGAGAGGTCAGCCCCGGTAGAACCGGAGAGCGCATGAAAAAACGCGAACTGCCAGAAGACAGTTCGCGTTTTTTATTTGTCTCGTTACGGATCAAGTCGGGGCCTGATTACTGTAGTCGCTCAGTTGGCGTCGCTCAGTTGGCGGCGGCTTCGACAACTTTCACGTTGATACGACGTCCCTGCTGATCAAAGTAGACTTCGCCATCCTCGAGAGCGAAGAGCGTGTAGTCTTTGCCCATGCCGACGTTGCGACCGGGATGCCATTTGGTGCCGCATTGACGAGCGAGGATATTACCGGCGAGAACCGACTGGCCACCGAATTTTTTGATACCACGACGCTGTGCGTTGGAATCGCGACCGTTGCGGCTCGATCCCTGTCCCTTTTTATGTGCCATTGTTCTGTTCCGTTCCTCTGAATCCCCGACCGGGAATTTTGTATACCAGTTATGAGTTTATCGACGATGTCGTTGATCGACTTCAGGACAGCTCGACGGAGTTTCTCCGCGAGAGGACAGAAATTATCGGAAATATCGGTTCCGATGCAAGTCTGGGGGT